>NZ_PKLB01000007.1:334135-346689 GCF_002858905.1 Bacillus sp. UMB0893
TATCTTAGCTTGATGGCATGGGGTAGCGTCAGGAAAATGCGGATTTACAACGGTAAGCATATTTTCAAGACGATTACCCCAATTTTAACAACGTTAAGAAAGTTTTAGTGGTCTTAGAGAATCTAATAAACCATTTTTTCAGAATTAAAACGGTATTCTCCCAGTAAATTGATATGCTCTAGACTTTTTTAAGATAAAAAGACAAATCAATCCAATAGTAAGAAAGAGAAGACCGATAAAAAATGCCTTTGTTTCAATAGAAGACAATATAAACAATTAAAAGCTGAAGCCAATAGAAGTCATCCAGCAACTAATAGGATGTTCATATAAATTCTACGCATTAGATTCTACCTTTCTATTTAGAGTCTTTAGTTTTATTTTTTTGGAAAGTATTAATTAGATATGTTCAATTTAGGTAGACTCTGTATGAACATATGAATTTGTTCAACAAGAGTTGTTCATTGAGAGTAGGTTTAGCTCCGTCCTAGCTTATGGTATTGCTCTAAATGGATTGACCAACTATGCTAAAGAGGAAGATATGCATAAATATGGAAAAGGGGAGTTTTATGCAAAACAATTTGGGGAGATTAAGTACCTTCGTTATTAGGAATCTTATGTTAGAAGCACTTGCATATTCAGGGGATGATATAGATCCAGAAGGTAACTATTTTAAATTGTATGGTTATTCTGGTACTCAAAGCGATTTATTTAGATTAACTGAAGGATTGGCAATTAAAAAGAATCTTATATAGGGAGACGTAGTTCTAACTAGATCAGCATGGGCTTGTACTGGCTCCAATTTATTTGAAAGGTCAAATACCAATTTTTCAAGAGTAGAGATAGAACGGAGACCTATAATTGCTTATCTACAAGGAATCAAAGAATTCAAATGATAATGGATCCTTAGATGGAGAACTCCTGAGTTTTTTGGTATGCGAATATATTAAGAATAATATATGAACTCCTCAAATTAGATTATGAGGATATAAACCCCCATTCTGATATAGGATGGGGTTATGTGTATAACACTTTCAAAAACGATGGTTTAAGCGAAGGTGTTATCGTTAAATTTGTTGCAAATGCTTATGTAGGAGTATTAGAATCTTGGTTAAAAGATGGAATGCCTAGTCCGCTTGACGTGATGGCAAAAGAATTGGGGATATTGATAGAGAGAATTGTATAGGGGTAACAAGTTATAGAAAAGGCCGTTCTTCCTATTTTGGAAAACGGCTTTTCTTTGTAATCAATATCATTGAAAGTGTCATCGAACCACGATTAATAATGACCAACTATTGGGTGTGGTGCATATGGCTCTTCAAGAAACGCAATTTCTTCAGGTGTAAGTTTAACCGATAAAGCACCTACAGCATCTTCAAGATGTGGTATTTTCGTAGCACCAATTATAGGAGCTGTTACTGGTTCTTTCTGTAGTAACCAGGCAAGTGCGATGTGTGTACGAGGGATACCATGTTTTTCTGCGATGGATGCTACTCGCTCCACAACCAATCGATCGGCGCCCGCAGTCGCATCGTATTTAGATTTTTGAATTTGATCTGTCTCGGAACGATGCGTTGTTACTGACCAATCACGCGTTAATCTCCCTGATGCAAGAGGGCTATATGGAGTCACACCAATTTTCTCTTCCTTACAAAGAGGTAACATTTCTCGTTCCTCTTCACGGTATATTAAGTTTAAATGGTTCTGCATGGACACAAACTTCGTCCAACCATTTTTTTCTGCCACATGTAATGCCTTTTGGAACTGCCAAGCGTACATGGCAGAAGCACCAATGTATCTTGCTTTTCCAGCCTTCACCACTTCATGTAATGCTTCCATCGTTTCTTCAATAGGGGTGTTGTAATCCCAGCGATGGATGATATAAAGATCTACATAATCAGTTTCCAACCTCTTAAGACTTTTATCGATTTCACTCATAATTGCTTTTCGGGAAAGACCAGATCCGTTTGGACCTTCATCCATTTGTCCGTGTACTTTAGTTGCTATTACAACTTCATCACGATTCGCATAATCTTTCAAAGCTCGTCCAAGATATTCCTCGCTTGTACCAAGTGAGTACACATTTGCTGTATCAAAAAAATTAATCCCTAACTCTAGCGCTTTTTTTATTACGGGACGAGAGTCATCTTCGTTAAGTACCCATTGGTGAAGCCATTTGTTAGCGTCCCCAAAACCCATACATCCAAGACAAAATCGAGATACGTCTAAGCCTGTATTACCAAGTTTCACATACTCCATTTGATTGTTCCTCTCTTTTGCTTATTTGCCACGTTTATCGTGACCTATTTACAATTAATTATGTCATAAATAATAAAGAAACCCTTATCACATTACTATCAAGTTTTTGCCTAATCCTCTTAAGCGGCAAAAATTATGGGAAAAGAACATACTCGAACTTGATGTTTTTGTTGCTGAGAACAATGAGGGTAGAATAATTGGATTTTCAACAGGCAGAACGGAAAGAACCGGAAGGCATAAAGGATTTGATGGTGAACTATCTTCTATTTACTTATTAAAGGAGTACCTAGGTATAGGTATAGGTAAAAGACTTTTGAATACTGTAGTAAATACACTGAGAAGCAAGGGAATTAATTCTATGCTTGTACTTGTGTTAGAAGATAATCCTTCTAGATATTTTTATGAGGCAATGGGTGCTCAGATGCTAGATAAGATCGAGTTGGAGATAGGTGGAAAAAAGCTTAATGAAATCGTTTATGGTTGGGACGAAATTAACAAATTAGCTTGAAAGTTACACTGACCCCCTCTAAGAATACTTATTCAACAATCGGGGGCGATTGCAGCACAGTGTGATCGCTCTTTGCTTATTAAGGACTTGGGATAAAGGGATTGAGCCTTTTTTAGCGAAATTAATAATTCATAAGTATTTCAATAAGGGAGTTGGATTGTTGTGTGTGGGATTTGAAACAAGATGGAAAAAAAGAGATTTTGAAATTCCGAAACATCGTCATATTATATTAAATGCAATTGAAAATGATTTACTAAGTGATGCAAATGTATTAGCAGTTTTTTATGGAGGTTCACTAGGAAATCAAAATACAGACTTATATTCTGATATTGACCTCCGAATAGTTGTCAAAAATGAAGTATTTGAAGAATATAGGCTGAACAAAAAACAGAGAGCTAAAAACTGGGGTAAAGTTCTATTTTTTGAAGACTTCCCTTGGGCAACTCATAGCATTGCACATTATGATACTTTTATTAAGGTGGATACTTTTTATTACAAAACAAAGGATATTGTGCCATCAGTTTGGCTTCAAAATATTAAAATTGTTCACGATACTACTGGCTTGATAAAAGATGTATTAGAAAAATCAATGGTTTTATCCTATATACCAACAATTCAAGAAGTAGAGATATGGAGAACGAAATTTTTTGCATATGTTCACGAAGCATATCGAAGAGTAATGAGAAAAGAAATATATTATGCTTTACATTGTATAGATAACTTACGACTATCTATGGCAACGGCTTGGTATATGGAAACAGGAATACAGCCTAATACATTTGGAGATTGGGCAAAGTTAGAAGGTGAACGAAGTAAACTGCAAGAGTGGCAGTTATCCCTTCTAGCAGAATGGCAAAGCAATAGAGAACCAGACGAGATACTTAACGTAATAAGAAGGATAATTCCCGAATTAATAAAAATTCATAAAAGTTTATGTAAACAAGTTGGTATTGAAGAAAATCCTGAATGGGTAAATGAGATTTTAGATATGGTCGTATGATGTTGTGACAACACCCACGGATAGGTGTTTTTTTATTTTTTTCTTATTAAACAATCGAGGGCGATTGCTTAACAAAGTGTCGCCTCTTCTTATTGAAGTAAAGGGCAGTTTAGCGAAAGAAGGATATAACTATTTTCTTGAAGTATAATATTGAAAAAGGGCTTTATACGGGGAGAGAATTTGATGGAACATTCGTTACTTTAAGAACATATTCTTCATCTTGAAAAGCGATTAATGACATATGATTATCAAGAACTAAACGACCTTCTTGCAAATGACTTTTTGGAATTTGGAAGTTCTGGGAATTCATATGATAAAAAAGCACAACTTTATGCAGTTAGTAACAGAACTACTACTAACAATTCCATACAATTCACAGTGACAGATTTTAATATTAAATTATTAGCATCATATGTTTTATTGGCGACGTATCGAACATATAGACATAACGATAGTAAACTTGCATTACGAAGTTCTATTTGGAAATTAAACGAAGGTAAATGGCAAATGATATTCCATCAGGGAACCCCTACTACATAATAAGTTCTACATAGCACGTATGCATTAGAATGTGAAGTATCGTACTTAAAGTAACAGGAGCGATTGCTTAACAAAGTGTCGCCTCTTCTTATTGAAGTAAAGGGCAGTTTAATGGAATAAGACTTCCAAACAAAACAGGATAATTATGTTGAAATCGGTGTGAGATTGTGAAGAAATATACTTAAACTAAAGGGGCAGTTTAGTATAAGTATATTCCTTAATAAAGTTAGAAAAAGCTGATTTTTCAAATTAGGAAAAATCAGCTTTTTCTATTATAAATTTTTAAATCAATCGGTTGTCATTAAACCTAACTATGCGTTCGAGACTGTTTGATTACGATCGTAGAAAACTGCTGCTACAATAGCTGCAAACGATACTGATGCTGCAGCGAACCAAGTGATCGTATAATTCAAAATGGACCTCTATTTTTTATAATGTTACATGATGATTAATCACGTTTTGTTACATATTTCAACCATAGCCCACCATCGTCAAGTTTTTCGACTTCTTTTAAGAAAAAATTTACTGGATGCTGATTTGTTAGAAAAGAGCTCGTTTCAAATAGTGTCACAGAGTTAGATGCACCATCTGCAATTGGAACTAAGATCAGGCTCAATTCATCAATTAATCCTTCATTCAAAAAGGAGCCATTTAAAAAACCCCCACCTTCTAGCATTAATTCATCGATTGAAAATAGATTTTTTAGCTTTTCCACTACAACAGTAAAATTTAATCGTTCTTTTCCGCCGAAAATATAAGATATACCTATTTTTTTCAGATGAGCTAAGTAAGCATCAGATACTTGCTCTGTAAGGACTTCTATTATATGATCCTCAGACCTATTCTCATTCCATGGTTTAATTGAATTTTCTGTCCATCCTAATTTCCCAGAGGGATCTACTGCTATGGCATAACTTTTAGAATTCCTATTTGCTACATAATCAGTTCTGGGAATACTCGGGATGTTATCTTGTTTTAAATCTAATTTATGTCCGAAAGTAAAGTCTTTCTCCATGGTAACCCTGCCACACATCCATGCTTTAGATCCGTAACGGTCATGTATTTTTTCGTATTCGTCTGTAAAATAAACTGCTCGTTCCATCTCTAGATAATCTCCAATGATTTTCCCATCTAATGAAGTTAGCATGTGGCAGATAATATATGGTCTTTCCAATAGCTGTTTGTATTTTTCCTTGCTCTTTTCAACACGTTCCATAATTAAACCTCCTGCTTGAATTTAATTCACTTCTATTGTTCCGAAGCTATTAAATTTCTATAAAAAAACAAAATTCATTGATTACTCAACATATTAATAAAAATTGTTTATTACCTATAGGGAAGATTAGTGAATTAAAATGTCTAAAATAGATAAAAGAATAAACAAAGTCCAACATTAAAGAAAAAAACCAATCGTTCTAATTAGAAAAATCGGCTTTTTTCTTTAATTAATTTTTAAACAATAACAATTTCAGCTTTCAACGTTGATCTTTTTTCACTTACGGTTCTTTACTTTTACTTTGAAGCGATTGTTACTTCAAATTCTCGATAAAGAATGCTTCCAACTTGTCAAATGGAATTAAATCTGTCTTGTCGTACAAATCAACATGTCCTGCATTTTGAACAATGTAAAGCTCTTTTGGTTCTGCCGCCAATTCATAAGCATCTTCACTGAAGTATCGTGAGTGAGCATGCTCCCCTATGATAAACAAAATCGGTCTCGGTGAAATCGATTTAATATACGTCATAAGAGGGAAGTTCATAAATGACATGCTGCTTGTTATGGTAAATTGAGTAATTGAGTTTGGGTGGTACCCACGAGGCGTAGAATAGAACTCACCAAACTCGCGACCGATAGGATCTGTATGATCGTCAAATCCAATAGGTGCTCCTCTTGAAGTCAGCACTGGCTGGTTGCCCTCAAACTCTGCGTAGCGTTGCTCGGCAATTGCATCAAGTATCTCATTACGCTCTTCTTCACTTAGTGTGTCATTAAAACCTTTGGCTTGTGCACGAGAGATATCGTACATGCTGACCGTGGCTATGGCCTTGATACGTCGATCAACCTGTGCTGCACTAATCGCAAAACCACCACTACCACACATACCAATAGCACCAATTTGATCTCTATCTACAAATGAACGTGTGCCTACATAATCAACAGCTGCACTGAAGTCTTCTACGAAGAGATCTGGTGAAGAAAGGTGTCGTGGCTCTCCACCACTATATCCGTTGTACGATGGATCGAATGTAAGAGCTACAAATCCACGTTCTGCCATGTTTTGAGCATAAATACCAGCTCCTTGCTCTTTCACACCACCATAGGGCGAACCTATAACAACGGCTGCATGCTTCTTTGACTCATCAAAGTCTTTTGGTAAATAGAGATCTGCTGCAATTTTGATTCCAAATCTGTTGTTGTATGAAACTGACTTTCTTGTTACCTTATCGCTTAACTCAAAAATATAGTTATCTGTTTGTGGCATTTCTTTTACCCCTCTCTCTTCTCCTAGATTCATTTTTAATTTTATTTTTATTTGTAAAGGATGCTTTTGTTCGTAACATCTATCAAAGATCTTGTTTTGTTGGACGGATCAAGATTTCGCTTACCGAAACAGTTTCAGGTGTGCTAATAGCATAAGCTACTGCTTCTGCAACATCTTCTGATGTTAGTCCGAATCCAGGTGTTCGTTGACCTACCTTCACCGATTCACTCACTTCAGGATCATTAATCGTTTTATAAAGTTCAGTTGCTACAGCCCCTGGTGAAATAATAGTTGAGCGAATATTATTTTTTCCTTCTTCTTGACGTAGTCCTTCCATGATCGCACGGACAGCAAATTTTGTCCCAGAGTACACAGCTGAACCAGGCCATACAACATGTCCAGCTACAGAGTCAGTTGCAATAATTTGACCCGATTGTTGTTTTTTCATAATAGGTAAAGCCGCAGCAATTCCATTTAAAACACCAATGATATTGATATCTAACATTTTTCTCCACTCATCAAAGCGTGTTTCTGAAAGTGGAGCAAGTGGCATAACTCCAGCATTGTTGTAGAGTACATCGACACGACCATATTTCTCGACTGCCAAATCTACAACTGCTTGAACTTCGTCTTTATTTGTTACATCTGCAACAGCATATGAAATTTCAGCATTTGGCAGTGATTCAACAAGAGCTTTCAATCGATCTTCACGACGAGCCGCAATCATTACTTTTGCCCCTCCTTGTGCAAGTTTCTTGGTCGTTGCTTCACCAATTCCACTTGATGCACCCATAATAATAACTACTTTATCCTGCATTTTTGACATCGTTCATAACACCCTTTCTTTTTGTTTTAGTAATAAATCAGTTGAACCTATAATGGTGAATATTGAATTCGCCTAGCATAGAAAAACATCATTGATTGATTAAACAACATCTGTTTATAATTATAAATAGAAACATTATACCTTCAATGGTTAAATCAATGAGATTCGTTGTTTAATCGACAAAGTAATAAGAACTGTTGTTTATTTTAAAGAATTTTTTTCTACAGCTTCTAGTTAACAATAAGTATTTACTTTTCTTTAGCCGATGTTCCCCCTCATTAGTTGTCAAATGAACACAAGATGTTGTTTATTCAACAAAGTAATTGAAATTGTAGATAATCTTTAGGAAAGTCTGGTGATGAAACGATGCCAAAAGTAGATAGAAGAGTAGTCAAAACTCAAGTAGCGATAAAAAAAGCAATTCTTGAACTTATGAATGAAAAAAATTT
This sequence comes from Bacillus sp. UMB0893, assembly GCF_002858905.1. Classification (NCBI taxonomy): domain Bacteria; kingdom Bacillati; phylum Bacillota; class Bacilli; order Caryophanales; family Bacillaceae; genus Bacillus; species Bacillus sp. UMB0893. The sequence continues at coordinate 342,198 of NZ_PKLB01000007.1, forward strand.
CGATAACATAACCATTCAGGATATTTCAGACAAGGCAGATGTGAACCGAAGTACTGTCTATCTTCATTATTTGGATAAATACGATCTGCTAGATAAGATGATAGAAGATCATATAAACGAGCTTAAGCAAACAAGTCAATGGGCATGTCAAGAGGAATGGGTAGATGCAATCCAGATCTTTTTTGAATATTTCGAGACTAATTTTTTATTTTTTTCGACTATGTTAGCCAGTAAAGGAGCAGCTCCTTCTTTTCGTAGTAAGTTTCTGGAGTATGTTATGGAAGGATTCAAGGATGAGTTGCACGAAACAAATGGAAAAAATGAAGGTTTAAGTGAAGATGTTATTGTTAAATTTGCTGGAAATGCTTACTTAGGGATTTTGGAATCATGGTTAAAGGAAGGAATGCCTTCTCCACCTAATGTTATTGCAAAAGAAGTGGGAATTTTGCTAGACAGGATTCTATAGTTATTAAAAAAAGGCTAGGTATTTTACATACCTAGCCTTTTTGATCCATACATTTCTCACTTAGAAAGTTGTTTTGCGGGACTATCCATATTGTTTCTTAGTAAAATAAACACCGCGGTCAATATCAACGATAGTAATCCTACTAGTACGACGTATTGCGTACCCATTTCTGATATAAATAACCCGCCTACGGCTGCACCAATTGTGGTACCTATATTACAGGATGATAAAAATAAACCATTAGCGAAATCAGGGGCTTCAGGTGCTGCAGAAGTAATCCAATATTGATTAATGTTAGCTCCTACTCCAGCTAATATTCCCCAAATTAACGTAATAATTGCCATAGGTATAGTAAACTGTCCAGTGAAAAATAATATGATGTAAACAGCTCCTAATACAAAAGGAAAAGATACTATAGATTTGATGGCACTTTTCGTAAGTAATTTCCCTGCTAAAATGTTTCCAATAATATTGGCCCCACCGTAGATGAATAACATTAAACTAATGATATTCGAAGACATCTTCGTAACTGTTTGAAGATACTCAGCCAGATAGCTATAAATCCCAAATATAGCTGAATTTATAAAGATGACAGCTGCAATGGAATACCAAGTATTTAATTTCTTTAATACGGATAATTGTTCTCCGTAAGTAAGAACTTCCTTAACATGCATAGATGGTACAAAAAGTAACGTAGCAATAAATACTAAAGCATTCACAATAGCAAAAAACGCCATTGCCGTTTCAAACGAAACAGCATTATTAAGAAAACTTACAATTGGTACACCAACTACCATACCGGCAGATACACCAATAAATACTTTAGAAACTGCTTTTGGAGCTTCTTCTTTGCTAACCGAGTCAGCAGCCACTGAAAAAGCCAATGAACAATAAATAGGATGAAAAAAGGCTGGTATTACACGAGCAATTAATAGAACGGTAAAGTTAGATGTGAATACGGAGACTATGTTTCCCAACAAGAAAACACCAAGTACGAGTAACATAACCTTCTTTCGCTCTATACCTGAAAACAATAACGGCATCGTGGGACCAGATATTGCAACCACAAGGGCGAAAAGACTCACCAACAATCCTGCTTTTGAAACACTGACCTGAAAATGATCAGCAATGTCAGGTAATATTCCAATAACTCCCATTTCAGTATTTAAGATGCCGAAAACTCCTATAGTTAATATGAAAATCAACAAATTATTTCGTTTAGTCAAGCAATTTCACTCCCAACTTTCAATAATGATAATAAATAAATCATTGATTGGTGATTAATCAACAACTGTCTATAATTATAAAAAAAACCAGGATACTTTCAATCGTTAAATAAATGCGATTTGTTGGTTATTCAACAAACATAACGAAATCGTTGATTTTCTTTAGGGAATGATTGTTGATTTCAGCAGGTTTAAAGTGGGTGAGGAGATTCTTACATTGTGAAGAATTGCACTTAAGTTAACGGGTGCGTTAGTTAATGAAGAATTGTGAGTTGAGCAATTTTAGGACTGAGACCATATTGGTAGTTATTCCATTAAAGGGGCAGATTGCTTAACAAAGTGTCGCCTCCTCTTATTGAAGTAAAGGGCAGTTTAACGGAGTAAGCGGATACTGAAGTTTTTATATATAAGGGCCATTTAATTGAATAACACTTGGTAGTTGAGTTGGATATTTATGTAAAATAATTTTAAGATTGTGAAGGATTGTACTTAAACTATCGGTGCAGTTTAGTTTATGTACATTCCTCCACAAGTTATAGAAAAGCCGATTATCCCACTAATTAAAAGGAAAATCGGCTTTTTTGTACTATTTTTAGTATTGGTGCTACAAAAATAGATATTAAAATCCAATGGGCTACTTAGGAGGCTACGTCAACCTGATTTGGAAGCAAGAGAACCAGTGTTCTGAGGGCTAAAGCCTTTGTTTTTCAACGAACGTTTCACAAAAAAAATGAACAACAATAGGGAAAACGCGACTGACACGGCACTAACTGTGAACAATACCTGGTAATTTGAGTATTGAGAAACCCTGCCTAACATAATAGCGCCTAGCCCGATTCCGAGGTCGGCACCAGTAGAAAAAGAAGCATTGGCTACACCTGTACGTTCTGGACTAACAAGACTTATGGTTGCGGCTTGCAGAGCAGGTTGTGCGGAACCGAAACCAATACCGTACATAATGGCGGAAATGATTACTCCAAATAAATTGGTCGAGAAACTCAAGACAACTAAAGCCGAAATCGTAACAACTATTGCGGGTATAATAACAAACGTCTCACCGTATTTGTCTGAAAGTTTTCCAGCTAATGGACGGATTAAAACAAGCGTGGCTGCATAAACCAGAAAAAATGTACCTGAATTAACATTGATTGAGTCGGCAAATAGCGGTACAAAGCTAGTAATACCTCCATAAGCGATAAACAGTAAGAAGACGGATACCGTAACGGGAAAGAGTGTTTTTTCAAAAAGTTCAATTTTCTTTGAACCCGTTTGAGGCGTAAAGGTCATTTTTGCCACGAACGTTAAGACCAGAGCTGTGGCAGAGAGGACCACTGCAAATAGAAATAGAGAATGGTACGACAGGTTCTGTGTAACCCATAGACCGAACATCGGACCTATAGCCATAGCTAATGTCATAGCCATCCCAGACCAACCCATACCCTCTCCTCGACGGGTGGACGGAATCAAATCTGTAACTGCGGTGCTGATGGCAGTTGTGGAAACTGCCCAGGTTATCCCGTGCAATATTCTGAGTAACATTAATACAACTATTCCTCCAACCCAATTGTATATGTACATTGCAACAGCAAAGAATAGCAGTCCCCAAACGATAAACGGTCGCCTACCAAAGCGGTCCAGTAGCCCTCCGACAAATGGCCGAAAGATAACGGAAGACAGCATAAACACTCCCATTGCCAGACCCACCTGCGATTCGCTACCACCTCTCTCCTTAATAAACAGTGGCAGCGTTGGATAAAGCATATAAAATGCAGTGAATAGGAAAAACATCCCTATGGTCATAAGAATAAACGACTTCGTCCATAAGCGTTCCACATTAATTCCTCCTTGGGTAAGAGTTTCATTGTTATTGTAAATTGATTCAAGTAAATTGGAATCCTATGAAAATCTATATTGATTGATTAAACAACACCTATCTATAATAATAAAAAGAAAAAGGATGCTTTCAATCGTTAAATGTAAGGAGTTTGTTGTTTATTCAACAAATAGATAGAAATTGTTGAATATCTTTAGGGAGGATTGATACCTAACAATGTATAAAGTGGATAAAAGAATAACCAAAAGCCAAGAAGCTATCAAAAAAGCTGTTATCGAATTGATGTCTGAAAAAAATTTCGATGATATTACCATTCAGGATATTGCCGACAGGGCAAATGTTAACCGGGGAACCATTTATCTTCATTACTTGGATAAGTTTGACCTACTGGATAAAATCATTGATGAACATATCAATGAACTAAGGGGAATGTGCGAATCAGCAGCTGAAATGGATTTAGATTTTGTAGATTCCAATGTAGGCTGGTTCGAATACTTTGAAAGCAACTATTCATTCTTTTCGATATTGTTAGCAAGTAGTAAAGCCTCATATTTTCGTAATCAGTTCCAAGAGCTTCTCAACGAAGAAATAGAAAATGACATTGACACAACAAAAGTGATAAATCGAGATTTGAATCAAGACGTTATACTTCAATTTATTGTGACATCTTTTGTAGGAATTGTGGAATGGTGGATTACAAAAGGGATGCCATATCCGCCTCGTGTTATATCAGTACAGCTAGGGGTTTTATTAGACAGGAATCTATAGTTCCAATTTTTATGCAAATTGTGAATGATTGTACTTACACAAACGGAGTGCATTACTACTTCAATAACGATCTGCCGCAATCGGGCGCTTTTCTTCGATAAGACAAGATAAATGATATTCAACAATCGGGGGCGATCGTATTATAAGGTCAGTCAGATTTATTTCTGGTTGACCTATTTTTTATAGGTGCTATTTTAT
>NZ_PKLB01000008.1:0-273642 GCF_002858905.1 Bacillus sp. UMB0893
GTTAGGGTGTTTGTCGAAAAATATTTTTTTGACATCCCACCAACGGGTCAAACCGTTGATATATCAATATTTATAGAGGGAGGTGAAGTCATGGAAAAGAAAAGCTTGGCTTATCATGAAACAATGGAAACACATGAGGTATTAAACCTGCAAACTGTATGCTTATTGAAATCAAAGCTTATGCAGGGTCTTTGTTTCGATAATGATTTAAAAGCACTGATGGAAAAAAATGTTCAACAGTCAATTGCAGCGATAAATGAACTTAAAGAATTTTATAAAGGGGCAAGAACCAATTATATAGAATGAGGTGAAAAAAATGGAAATGGATTATTTGGATCCCCAAGGGGCTGAACATATGCCAGAAATGGCAGATTCGGGCATTGCATTGGAGTTTCTTCTTTCAGTTAAAACGGGCATTCATACATATGCCATTGCGTTAACTGAAACAGCTAGCCTGGAGTTAAGAGAGGCATTATACAGGCAAATGGAACTATCTATTGATTTACACACCGAGATTTCTGAATTGATGATAAGCAAGGGCTGGTTATATCCGAACGATGTTGGCAAGCAAGTTGAGTTGGATCTTAAATCTGCAGACAATGCTTTAATGATTGCCGGGATGAACTTATTCCCGAATGATACGGATAGACTTGGAATGTTCGCAACGCCTAATAAATAAGGGAGGTTAGAGAAAAATGAAAGCTGTCACGTACCAGGGGAATAAAAATGTCCAGGTTAAAGAAGTAAAAGACCCAAAAATTAAAAATGGCGATGATATCATTGTAAAAATAACAACTTCTGCTATATGCGGATCCGATTTGCATTTGATTCATCAAATGATTCCCAATATGCCAACTGATTACGTAATAGGCCATGAACCGATGGGGGTAGTCGAAGAAGTTGGACCGGAAGTAACAAAATTGAAAAAAGGGGATCGGGTAATTATTCCCTTTAATGTAAGCTGCGGGCATTGCTGGTACTGTAACCATGACTTAACCAGCCAATGTGATAATTCAAACCCTCATGGTGAAATGGGCGGTTTCTTTGGATATTCAGAAACAACCGGTGGATTTGCTGGCGGACAAGCTGAATATATGCGTGTTCCATATGGAAACTTTACTCCATTCAAATTACCGGAGAACTGCGAAGTAGAAGATGAAAAGTTAGTGTTACTTGCAGATGCAGCCTCAACAGCTTATTGGAGTGTAGATCACTCTGGTGTCAAAGCTGGTGATACTGTCATCGTTTTAGGATGTGGTCCAGTAGGTCTCCTTGCTCAAAAATTTGCCTGGTTTAAAGGTGCTGAGCGAGTTATTGCGGTCGATTACCTCAATTACCGGCTTGAGCATGCGAAACGGACCAATAAAGTGGAGACTGTAAATTTTGAAGAACATGAAAACGTTGGCGAATATTTAAGAGAGATAACACAAGGCGGAGCAGATATCGTTATTGATTGTTCAGGTATGAGCGGCAAGATGACGCCTCTTGAATATCTTGCATCCGGAATGAAGCTTCATGGCGGTGCAATGGGCGGGCTTGTCATTGCGTCACAGGCTGTACGCAAAGCTGGGACCATCCAAATTACCGGTGTTTATGGGGGACGTTATAATGGTTTCCCGTTAGGAGACATCTTCCAAAGAAATGTTGACATTAAAACGGGTCAGGCCCCAGTTATTCCGTATATGCCTTTTCTTTACAATCTTATATCTGAAGGAAAGGTTGATATTGGTGATGTAATTACACATGTTCTTCCATTAGACCAGGCAAAGCATGGATACGAAGTTTTTGACACAAGGACCGATAATTGTATAAAAGTCATTCTAAAACCTTAAATTGAATAAATCAAAGATGAATTCCTATATATTCTTTTAGAAATGGAGGTTGTTATTTTGAATAACAAGGACTCATTATTTGGGATAGCAGTTATTGGCATACTATTAACAACTATCTATACCGCAATACTTGCATCACAACTAATGGCCACAAAACATAAGGTTGATTACCTTTATTTCAAGAATAAATTTACAGAAGGATAAAACAATCATTTAAGGCGGTGATCATCCATCGTCTTTTTTGTTGAATCAATGATTTATAAATTACCGATAATCATTATGGTTAAAGGTATTGTTGAATATCCTTGATTTCTTGAAGGACAGCAGAGCGAATGTGTAAAATTATTCCTCATAAAGAAACTTTGTGAAACATTGTACTTAAACTATAACGATCTTCAACAAACGGGCCATTTAATTGAATAAAAGGTTACATAAAACTCCACCTTTTATAACCATCAGGCGCACATGAGCGTGAGCAGACGGTGATTTATCAACGGTGTATAAATGCGGTTTCAGGCAGAGAAAATGGCTGAAAACTTTGAAATAGGGAATCAATCCATTCACAGACAATCAAAATTATATTGACAATGAGAATCGTTCTCTATTATAATGACGGAGAACTTATTGAAAACCATTATCAACGACAATTCAGGGGGAAACCAGTATGTCATTAAAGTGGACGATTCTATCTGCAGCACTTGCATCATCACTACTAATCAGTGGTTGTTCAAAAGAAACTGCATCGAAAGACAAAGAAGAAAAAGCCAGTACCGAAGAACAGGTTAAGTCAGACACAGAACAAACAACCGAAAAAGAAGCATCTTCAGAGCCTGAGGCTGTTGTGAAAGCGTATACGGATGCTGTTGCTGAGCTTGATAAAGCAAAAGAAAATCAAGCAGTGGATTTTTCAAAAGTAGAAGAATTATATAAAAGCGGGCTTCAAACAATGGTAAAACAGCGTGATGAGGAATTTGGAGAGCAAATCGACCAAACCATTACAGCTGCATTAGAAGCAGGAAAAAATGAAGAGATGAATCCGATCGTAGTAAGACAGTTATTTGATAAATTGATGCAAAAAGAATTTTTCCAGACTATGCGCCATGAGTTCACAGAAATCGATGAAAACTGGGGCAATAAAGATGAAGTGATGGAAGAATATGAAGAAGCAATGAGTTTTTATGGAGCCATTGAAGGAACGGTTGTGAAAAGGGATGCTGCATATGAATCGAATATGAAGGATGTCATCTCAGGCGGTTTCGATGAAATGAAAGCAGCAATTGAAAGCGAAGATAAGCTTTCTTTCTCACTTGGAAAACAAGTTGTTGATAAAACATTAATGAAGACCTTCTATTATGCAGTCGGTGCTTTGCCGAACGGATATGCAACAAAGGCATCCGAAGCGGCTAAAACGGATGAAACAGAAGCAAAGATTGAACAGGCTGAAGGATGGGCGTTTTATCAATCCATTTATCCATACCTGCAAAAGCATGCAGCAGAAGATGCTGATTACATTTTGAAACAGCTTGATTTGCAGACAGATGCAAAAACACTTGATGCAGATAAGATCAACAAAGCTTTTGTACGAGGCTTTGCTAAGATCGCTCTTCATGAGTATGAAGAAAGCAAAGAAGCTTTCGGTGAGGAAAAAGGATCTATTACAGCGATTGAAGGCGCATTATTCATTAACATTATTGAAAATGACATAACAGCGATTCTTGGTGAAGAAGAAACATCAAAGCTTACAAAAAATGCTCAAGGCTATTTAGAAGCTGCAAAAGCGAATGATAAAGAAGCTGCAGATCAGTACATGCCGCTTTTAGAAGAGAGTTTAAATAATCTCATTGAAAAAGCAAAATAATATGTTATAAAAGAAGGAGCCTTGTTTGCGGACAGGGTTCCTTCTTTTTACACAAAAACGCAAGGTTTAAGGAGCAAATATGAAAATACTTATTACAGGCGGAGCAGGCTTTATCGGCAGCCATCTCGCCATTCGACTTCTGAAGAGCGGAAAGCAGCCTATTCTGCTGGACTTTCTGGACCGAGGCGAATCGAATCCCAGAAAGCTTTTTCAATTAGAGCAAGTAAATAGAGCCGGCAGTGCTCCTTACTATGAATGTGACTTGCTGGATAGAGAAAGGCTAATGAACATAATAAAGATGGAGAAGCCTGATGCGATTGTCCATTTAGGTGCGCTTGCCGGCGTCATCCCATCTCTTCAGAATCCATCTGTTTATATTGATACGAATATTCAAGGAACGAATCATATTATGACCTGTGCAGGTGAACAGCAGGTTAAACATGTCATCTTCGCTTCCTCCTCATCTGTCTATGGAGAGCAGTTTGATAGGCCTCTGTCGGAAGATATGGTGACAGGGAGAGTTCTCTCCCCTTATGCAGCCTCAAAAATGGGGGCAGAATCTCTATGTCACGCTTATCAGCACATGTATGGATTTCAGATGAATATACTTCGTTTTTTTACAGTCTATGGGCCATGGGGCAGGCCGGATATGGCATTTTCTACTTTTATAAGACGAGTCATGAACAACCAGAGCCTGTCCATTTTTGGAAAAGGCACAGGGCGTGATTATACATACATTGATGATATTGTCACAGGGATTATTCTTACGATTGGGTCTTCTGCAAGTGAGGTTTACAATCTCGGTTCTGGACGTCCTGTACCCATGACCGAGGTGATTGATCAGCTGAGATTACACTTTCCAAACCTTGTGCTTGATTATAAAAAAGCGAGAAAAGGTGATGTGAAATCTACATGGGCAGACCTTTCCAAAGCAAAATCAAAGATTGGATATGAGCCATCCATATCCTTTAAGGAAGGATTTGAAAACACAGTTGCCTGGGCTAAGGAACATCCCGATATTATTTAAGCTTATTGGAATTGCTTTATCCCTTTTGTTTATCTGGTTAAGCATCAAAGTATTTCAGCCGGCCTCTTTATACGCCCAGCTGATGACGCTTTTAGAACAGCCGATTGTTTTGCTTGCGCTTATCATTTTTTATTCTGCTGCTTTTGTCCTTCGCGCTTTTGCCTGGAGGATTTATCTTCAGAATAAAGTTTCTCTTCGAAAATGCCTTGCCGGTCTGCTTTACAGCCTGTTCATTAATCATTTATCTCCATTAAAAATCGGAGATGCAGTCCGGGCAGCTGTATTTAAAAATGATAAAGAAGTGACGCTTGGACAAGCGGCACATTCTGTGGTTGTCCTAAGAATGCTTGATATGCTGATTCTTGTTGTTTTTTCAGGAACCGGCCTTTTGTACTTGTATGGAAAATTACAGATGAATTTGCCTGTCCTCGCGGTTTTGGCAATGGCGGCCGCAGCTGTTTTTTTCACAGTAAAGATAAAGTTTCCAGTGTTTCTGAGGGGACAGTTTCACCAATTTAAACAAGGATTCGTCGGTCTGCGAGGTTCAGTCATTATTCTTCTTGTCACTTTAAGCTGGGTTTTTGAAGCATTCGTAGTTTATGGTATCGCATCGCCTGAAAGTCTTTCTTTTATAGCGGCCATCTGGGTTAACAGTGTAACCATTTCCGGGCAGGTATTTCAGGTCACACCCGGGGGCGTCGGTACATATGAAACCGTGATGGCATTTGCTCTTAATATAACGGGAGTCAGCATGAAGGAAGCCTATGAATATGCCGTGATCAGTCATGGATTTAAGTTTGTTTTCTCTTATGCAGGAGGAATTGCGGCTTTTCTTTTATTGCCTCTTCAAATAAGAGAGTTGAACGATTTTATGAGGAAGAAGGAGAGGTTGAAGTGGAAAAAGTAAAACAAGCATCGAAGTTTGAAAAAACAGCTGCCTGGTGCTGGAATTTATTAAATGAGGGCAAGCCCTTTACTCCTATTTTTTCAGTGGGAACCTTTTTGTTGTTTCATTTCTATCTATTAGGGGATGGCTCTTTTTGGACTGCTTTTGCCGTTGCCCTTATTTTTATCGTCCCATTGTTCGTTATTTATTATCTTTTTGATTTTCCATTATTCTTAAGAAATTATTTATGGATTCCTATTATTGCTTATTTAATTGTGTTCGAAGGGATAAATATCGGACTTATCTTGTTTGCAATTAGTCTATATTTCTTTTTCACGGTTTTTTTCTGGGGAACCTTTTATTATCATTTGCGGATCGGAACGTCCTGGATGAATTTCACCCGTTTTTGGAAGCTGGTTCTCAAAAACAGTGATTCTACCAGTGGAAATGCTCAGGAGCAGCTTCCAAAATTTATTCTTATTCTGTCTGTTTGGTATTATTGCTTCAGCATTTTTTCAAACGGAGGCTCCATACATGATGTTAACTGGCATTCGCTTCTCATTTTTTATGTATCACTGCTGATTTATACGGTCATCCTGCATAAATTCCTGTTTGACTGGAAGCCAAAACCGATCTCATCATATACCCATAACGCAGAAGTGCCTCAAAAAGCCGTTAATGACAAAGTTGTGGTGATTGTTATCGATGGAATGAGAAAGGATCGGTTTGAAGAAGCGGAAACACCCTATTTAGATTATCTGCGTAAAAACGGAACGGAATTTGCCAAGATGGAGACGGTTTATCCTGCGAGAACGGTTGTCTGCTTTTCATCGATGTTTACAGGCACCTATCCATTTGAACATGGAATAAAATCAAATATGGTCTGGAGATTCGGAGTTCGGACAGAAAGCATCTTTGATTCGCTAAGACGTGTTAAGAAAAAAGGAAAGATGCTTGCTGTTGCTCATTTAGTCGATGCGTTCGGAGATGACGTGGAGACATTCACGGCTGTCATGAAAAATGATGTTGTGGATTATAAAATCATGGAAAAAGCCAAGCAGATCATGGATGAACAGGATCCTGAGCTCTTTATTGTTCAGCTGATTTCAACCGATCAGACGGGACACAGCCGGGGCGTATTTTATGATGAATATCTTCAAAAAATAAAAGAGGCCGATCAGCTGGTCAAAAACTTTATTGATCATTTAAAAGAGACCAGGAAAGCTGAGAATACAACCTTTATCATTTGTGCCGATCATGGACAGGCTGATGGAATTGGCGGTCATGGTCATCTTGATGAAGGAGAGCGGATTGTGCCATTTTTCATGTATGGACCAAAAGTCGAAAAAGGCAAGGTGGTAGAGGAGAAGCACAGTCTTGTCTCTGTAGCTCCGACGCTTGCTTATTTACTTGGAGCTCCTTATCCATCTCATAGCAGAGGCCCCGTGCTTACTGAGGCCATTCGGAAGGAAGGGAACGTTGAATGAGAAAACAGAAGGTTATCGTGTTTTTGCCAGCTTACAATGAGGAAAAGTCAATTGGTCCTGTCATAAAGAACATACCGCGCCATTTTCATGAAGAAGTGGTCGTTGAAGTGCTTGTAATTGATGATGGATCAACAGACAATACCGTTAGAACAGCCAGAGCGGCAGGTGCAGACCACATTATCTCATTGAAGAAGAATGCAGGTTTGGGTGCTGCTGTTCGCACCGGTCTTATGCACAGCTATGAGCTTGGTGCGGATATTGCGGTCATGATCGATGCTGATAATGAATATCCTGCTGATGAGATCCCTAACCTGCTCGAACCAATCTTTGCAGGTGAAGCGGATTATACAATGGGATCGAGGTTTCTGGGCACAATTAAAGGTATGAAGGTGCACCGCAGATTAGGTAACTACTGCTTTACCCTGCTGCAGTCGATTCTTCTTAAAAGATGGATTTATGACGGGCAGTCAGGGATGAGAGCTTTTTCCCGCCAGGCAATCGACCATGCTGAGATTATTCATGACTATAATTACGCACAGGTAGTCACTCTGAACCTTGTCCGCAAAGGATTTCGCGTGCAGGAGGTTCCGATAACCTATCAGGTCAGAACGGAAGGGCAATCTTTCATCAAATTCAGAAAATATGTCTCATCTGTCATACCGGCCATTTTAAAAGAAATGCGGCGTCCGGCTGAAAAAGTTATCATTAATAAAAATGCACATGTTTTACATTCGTTTAGAGAAAATAAGAAATGCTCCTAGAGTATTTTTTATTTTCTTACTTTTTATTGACAATAAAAATGAGAATCATTATCATTATTTAGGGAGGGCATACCATGAAAAAAACTTTTTTATCACTTATTGGACTTATCCTTATCAGTTTATCTATACATAGCAGTGCATTTGCTTATTCATACGGAGACCCGAATGAAGAAAAAATTGCGGAAGCCTATAAAAATATGCAGGTTCAGCTGGATGAAAATCCGCCTGACTATGCTGAAGCAAAAAAAATCTATAAAACCGTTCAAGAAGAAGTTGATATGCACATGGGACCGGAGCCAACAAAGGTCATTATGGAGAATATCGAAAACGAAAATAAAGAAGAGCTCATTCAAAACATGGAGAAGCTGCTTGCTTTAAACATCAGCCGCCGCCTTGAAAATGTCGATGAGAATTTTAAGGACTATGATACAAGCAAACGGCTGCTTGCAAAAGGATTTGCGACTTATGAGGCACTTTCTCCACGCGTAGCAAAGAGCAGCAAAGAGATGGACACTGAGATAAGAGACGAATTCAACAAAGCATTAGAATCTCTCGGCAATCCAGGATTGTTTGGAGTCGGGAAATCAGAAGCAAGTCAGGATTCATTTAACAAAAGCAAAGAAATTATTTTAAATGATCTAAAAAAAGAATTTGAAATAAAAGATTTTACATCTGGTCATTTCTCAGTTGAAGAAGGGGAATCAACAGCTTCGGAGACGACAGACTGGACAGATTTGGCGAGCTTAAAGAACTGGCTTCCAATTGTGATCATAGTGGCAGTACTGGCACTTGTCGCCGTGTATGCAGTCAGAAAAAGAAAGCGTTAGCCACATATTTTAAGGAGGGGATGAACGTGCAGCTTCAGGCATTTCTTATTACATTCCGTGAGGTTTTGGAAGCATTATTAATTGTAGGAATTATTACAACTTATTTAAAGCGTACAGACAATCAAAAATTTGTAAAGTTCGTCTGGCTTGGAGCAGGTCTGGCCGTCTTTGCGAGTTACCTTGTGGCTCTTGTTTTTCAAGTTGTTTTCACAGGGTTTGCGGCAATGGGCAGTGAAATGTACTTGAAGATCTCGATCATCTTCATCTCCTCTATTCTTTTGACTCAAATGGTCTTTTGGATGGCTGAGCACAGCAAAAATATGAAATCGACTGTTGAAGGAAAAATTAATCATTTTGTTACGGCAGGCAGTGTAATAGGAATGGTTATTCATTCATTCTTGGTTGTTGTTCGTGAAGGAGTAGAAACGGTGTTTTTCTTCGCTGCTATTACAGGCGGAAACATTGGGGCGGCTCTTCAAGGATGGGGAGCTATCTCAGGCCTTCTTGTCGCATCGCTCGTCAGCTACCTGTTCTTTAAAGGAACAATGAAAATTTCGCTTAAAGCTTTCTTTAGAATAACGGGAGCGTTTATCGTTCTAATTGCAGCTGGTCTTCTCGTTCAGGGAATATCCATGCTGCAGGATTTAAAAATAATCGGCAGCGTGATGCCGCACGTTTATAACATTACTTGGCTGCTGCCTGAGCATCCGATTGACTATGCTCATTATTTACGGGATCACGGAACAGCGCCGCTGCTGTCCGGCGATATTGGCATTTTCCTAAAAGCCTTCCTCGGATACTCATCGATGCCTTCACTCGAAGAAGTGATTGTGTATTTAGGCTATTTCGCGACAATTTATTTGCTGGTTTTCACAAAGAAGCCTGTAAAAGCGAATAAAGAAGCACCTAAAGAAGTATTGAAGCCTGAAGCTCGTATAGGATAAAAATACAAGGCGATCTACCTTGTATTTTTTTTAGAGAGAGTATGGAATGTTGCGATTGATAGAAAAGCGGCCAAAAAATAAATTCAAACCCAGCTGTTCTGCCGGATTTTTATCTGTCTGCCGGAGCTAACTGTATGGCTTCGCTTTCTAATTAGCAAGGGAGATTTGGCATGGGCACTTTCCTCAAAGCAATATGCGCTGCAGCAATCCTGCTCGCAGCTGTTTATTTTAGATTTTTATACAGCAGTCCGTTTGCTGCAACATGGGATCAGGTTGATTTTGCGCTTGCGCTGAACAGGTATGACCTGCTCGCCATGCAGCCGCACTTTCCAGGCTATCCCTATTTCATTTTAGGCGGGATGATTGCACATATATGGGTGGATAACCCTGCACAGGCTCTGTCCGTTTTTAATCAAATCGTGGTTTTATCTGCTAGCATACCTATTTATTTTTTAGCAAAACAGTACATCGGAGCTTTGCCGTCATTAATGGCCGTCCTGCTTCTTCAAACGAACAGTTATCTATCGATTCTCTCTGCTCAGCCAATGTCTGAAGGGGCTGCCATTGGGGTCTTATGGTGGTATTTATGGGCTGTTTATCTTGCATTCAATAAAAAGGCGATTTGGATGAAGCTTCTTCCTCTTTTTCTGTTCAGCATTCTAATGGGGATTCGTCTTTCTTACGCTCCATTCGGTCTAGCCATCGTTTTTTTATGGATCAAGGATTATAAAGAAAGCAAGAGTATGAAGAGAATTGCTGCTTTTGCGCTTGCAGCCGTGCTTTTTCAAAGTATTTGGATTGCTGGACTCATTATGAATGAAGGCAGCCTGGCTGGATTTATCAAGCTCTCTTATGGCTTTGTTGCCGGCCATTTTACTTCCTGGGGAGGAGCTGTTACGGAGTCGGGGGAGCCGGTCTGGTCACGGCTTTACCGATTAATCGTGCATAATGTTGTATTTACAGGCATGATGTCGCAATCCTATCTTTTGATCGCTGCAGGAGCAGGTGTTATTTTGTGGTTTTTCATGAGCCTGAGCAGAAAAGCATGGATAGAATATCTCAATAGTCACAAGCTTATGCTGAGTTTGACGCTTGTCTATTTTCTCTGGAACTTGTTCGCACAGAATATCGATAAACCCCGTCATTCTTTTCCGATTACGATGCTGCTTCTATTTACCGTTTATGTCTTTTTGGCAGGAAAAACAAAAAAAGGGCACGCTGTTTTTATTATGCTTGCTGTATTACAGCTTGCTGTCAGCATTCCTCTTTTAAAAGAACAGGCAAAAAGCATGCCGGCAGTCTATCAAATGGCTGAGTACTTAGAGGAGCAGGAGAAGCCTCTAATTGTTTATACATGGGAAGAGACAAGGGTATTATCCTATTTGTCTGTGCCATATGATCATAAGCGATACTACTCATACCCTTACTTTCAGAAGGATGTATCCTATCAAAAAGGGAAGAGCATTTATCTAACCAATCATCTTGCCGAAGGATTTGAAAAGCAAGGAATTGAATTAGAGGGTCAGCTTGAAAAAATAAAGGAGTTTCATTCAAATCCTCTTTTTGATCCTGTTTATGGAGATATTGTTTTATACAGGCTCAAGGAACGATAAAATAAGAGAAAGACTTGCTGATATGTATTGGAATTATTCCCAAACACTTTAGAAGACGATGAATACAGTTAGCTCCTTATGTTTTAAATATATTACAGGAAGACGTATCAAAGTCTTTGGCAATCTTGAAAGTATTGGATTATTACGGGTTAGATAGAACAGAAGCTATTGCATTTGGTGATGGGGATAATGATATAGATATGCTCAAACTAGTGGGTTTAGGAATTGCTATGGGCAATGGCAGCGAAAAGTTAAAAAAAGTTGCGGATTACGTAACGAAAAAATCTGGTGAAGATGGAATTCCCTTCGCATTAAAAAAATACAATGTCATCTACTAAACAAAGGTTTTATTAAAAAATCGGGGGCTTATCAGGAATAACTTGTAAGCCTTATAAGTATTAATTGATCTTCCGCAATCCGGCCAGATTGTTGAATAACTTATAGTAAGAAAAATTAAAATATATAAATCTTAGATAAAAATGAGACCTCCCAATCATATGAAGAGATTGGGAGGTAAGTCTGTTATTAACCGAAATATTATTTTTTTACAGCATGGATGTAATGAATTGTTTCGAATGCAGACAAATAGTCTGTACGACTAAGAAAGAATTGATTATTAATAGTAACAGGTGATAAATGTTCATAAATGAGTAAACCTGAGTTTTCTAACATTTTCTCCATTTCATCATAAGAAAAACATGATTTCATAGGCTCACCACTAGCTGAAACCATTTGAACCATATTTTGAACTCGATTAGATATTCCTTTTTCTTCAAAAAGTTTGTCGTCTGCATAATCAAAAACGATTGAACTTCCTAATGGAACTTTGGTAAATAATTTATTAAACAAGTTGGCATTTTCCTCTTTTGTTAAATAATAAGAAACACCTAAAAGACTAAAGAAAGTTTTTTTATTAGGCATAAAACCTTTTTCAACAAGATTTTGAACAGTAAATTCTTTGGTGAAATCCATTGAAACAAAATGAAGATTATCCGGGATTTGATAATCAGCATTTGCTAACCTTATCTTTTTAAAGTCTTGTGTGGCTGGATAATCAACTTCAAATATTTCTAAGCTGTCGTTTAATTCTGGGTGCCGGAAACAAAAAGTATCTAATCCTGCTCCTAGAATGACATACTGTTTAACACCTAGCAACATTTCATGAAATAATACATTTTCGCAATAGGCAGCACGTGCCAAAGGGGTTGGAGAAAGTTGGACTTGTGTAATCCATTTTAAAATTTCATCTGGCTGATCTTGAAACTTCTTTGCAATATCATGATTAAAGTATTGAATTCCTTTAATCATGTTCTCACGAATATCTGCAAATTCTTTTTGGGTAATTAAATCTTTTGATATAAAATCATCAAAAATTTTGGGTGTGTCATATTTACTGTGGTATGCTCGACCAAAGGCTGATATTAAGGAAGTTAAACTTGATTCATTTTTCTTCATACATTAATCCTCCCATATAACAAAAATAAGATTCCCCTGGCAAGGAGAATCTTATTATACATACAAATATTTTAATTGTAAATTATAGCATAAATGAAAAATTCTGTCAATAAAAACGCTTTGTTTTATAATAGCTAATAAATTCCCTTTTAGAAATTAAGATATTTTTCTATATATTATGATAGAAATCCTAATTTAAGTAATAAAGGATATTGCTCAACAATCGGGCGCTTTTCCAGAACAAGGATAGCGCCTTATTTAATGTAATAAAGTATTGTGTAAATTGTTTGGTTTTGAAATAATTGGTATTAAGCAATAGGGCAGTTCAATTGAATAAGCCATAGTGTTTGATATTGAAGGAAAAAAAGAGTGAGGGTCTTATTAATATGTCTAAAGAGATGTATATAAAAGTTTGTGACATGATCCTTCAGGGTCTTTTAAGAAGGGATATGTAACATACTTGACTAAGTCTTTTTAATAATGATAATCATTATCATTGGCAGTTACTTATTATATTTATAATCTTGTTATTAATCAATCTTTTTATTAATCAATCTTACCTTGCCGTTTGGTTTTTTATTCGAAATGCCGGCTGTCGTCATGTTCTTGACACATCTTGGAATCATCAATCCATTGAAACTAATGAAAGCCAGAAGGATTTCTTACTTTCTTTTAATTGTAGTCTCTGTGCTGATTACTCCTCCTGACTTTATTTCTGATATTCTTGTCACTGTTCCATTGCTCATTCTGTATGAGTTTAGTATTACATTGAGTAAATTTGTTTATCGAAAAAGGATTTCCTCAGAATCGGCCGTTGCTTCGGTTTTAGAATAAAGCAGAAAATTCATAGTGTAATAGCATTCAAAAAAGGTATGACTGGAAGGCTCTAACCATTGATTTACTCTCAGCTGAAATCTATTTTGATAAAAATTGTATTTATTTCCTTACGCATTATAATAAGAGATAGGAACTTGTAAGCGATCACACGGAATGATTTAAGGTAGTGGTCAATTCGTTTAAAAACTAGGAGGTAAATCCATGGGAAGATTAGTTCATTTTGAAATTCATGTAAATGACATGGAACGCGCAAAGAAGTTTTATGGAGAGGTATTCGGATGGTCATTTCAAGATTGGAGTGAGTATGCAGGAATGCCTTACTTTGGAGCAGTGACCGGCAATGAGAATGAACCTGGGATCGATGGTGCTTTGATGCAAAGGCAATGTGCTTCGCCGGAAGCAAACCAGCCTTTAAATGGATTCGCTTGTACAATGGGTGTGGAAAATTACGATGTAACAGAAGCTAAAATTCTTGAGAATGGCGGCAAGGTTGCAATGCCTAAATATGCGCTGCCTGGAATGGCGTGGCAGGGATACTATATTGATACCGAAGACAATACATTCGGAATTCATCAGCCCGATAAAAATGCAAAATAGAACCCATGACAGGGGAGTGTATATATGAACTCACTAGACACGGAGGGCATGCTTGAAAAAGTGCGCACGATCTGTCTTGCCCTGCCCGAAGCTGTGGAACTTATCGACGGTTTCGGTCACAATACGTTTAAAATCAATGGAAAATCATTCGTGATATCAGGTGAAAGCGAAAAAGGATTTGGCTTGTCATTTAAGTCAGATCGGGAAACTCAAGAATTATTGCTGCAGAAAGAGCATTTTTTTAAAACCCCATATATAGGGCGTCATGGCTGGGTATCGATTCAAAATCCTGATGGGGAAGACTGGGATGAACTGACCGATCTCATTCAGGAAGCCTATTTACGTGCGGCACCGAAGCGCCTGGTTAAACAATGGAAAGAGCTACATAAAAAGTAAAGAAAGGCAGAATGTCTGCCTTTCTTTCTTTTCGTTTTTTTTCAGCTTAAAAAGATACCAACGACCATTAGTTTTGCTGCAGGGGAAGCCAAATTGATTTCACCTGTCCATATACGAACATAAAAGCTCTGAAATCTGGTTTTTCGTATTTATATCCATTTGTAGGGGTTCATTAAAGTGAGGACCCCTCGCCAGTCTCTTAAGACGGGCTCAGAATGAAACTCTCCGGCGGAACATTTTGCACAAAGGGACTTGGTTTCCCTATACTGTAAAGCTGCAAGTGATGCAAAGCCCGGGTGCAGGCGGTGTAGAACAATCTGCGCAGGCTCTCATCGCCGTATATTTGCGCAGATGCGTCATAAATGATGACGGCGTCGAATTCGATGCCTTTGGCTAAATATGCCGGTATGACAACAACGCCTTGCTCATACTCAATCGAGCTGCTCTTCACCAGCTTGATTTCTTCGACGCTGCCCAAGGCCTCGTACGCATAGGTGCTATCCGCAGCGGATTTGCATATAATCGCGATCGTATTATACCCATGCTGCTGAAAGTCTGCGACTCTAGACGCGATGCGGCGGTGCAGTTCGGCACGATCGGACAATTGCGTCAGCACAGGCTTCTCGCCGTCACGTTCAAAAGCGCTAATCCGTTCTCCGTCAGGCACGAGTCCGCGTGTAAATTCGGTAATCGGTTTTGTGGATCTGTAGCTGCGGCTCAAGATTATCGCATCTGTTTCATCCGGTCCGTATAAGCCGGTAAGGGTGTGAAAATCGGCCATTTCGCTGGCGTGGACGAATATAGCCTGGTTAAAATCTCCGAGCACGGTCATCTTTGCCGAAGGAAATAAGCGTTTCAAAAACTCAAATTGAAACGGAGAATAATCCTGTGCTTCGTCTATAAGCACGTGCTTGATTGAGGTGTTTGTCTGAAACCCTTGAATCTGCTCTTTCAAAAGTAAAAACGGAGTAGCATCTTCGTAAAACAGCTTGCCTTCGTCCAGCATTTTCATTGTCAACAGGCAAATATCCTCCCACTCCTCAGGTGTTTTTCCGGCCATCCACAATTTGATCCGCGCTGGATCGGCAAAAAGCTGCTTGTAGATTTCCGTAAAATCGACGAAACGAAGCGTTCGAATCCATTTCCGGAGTGGCTTCAACTTCTTGCGGACGATCATTCTCCCGAGCACTTGGATTTCTTTCTCGTAATCGTCAAGCATGTCTTCCTTATAGCCTTGTTTTTTCTGTAAGTAGGTATAAGCCTTTTGATACTCATCTTTGCCAAGCAATTCGATTTCTTCCTGTACCCACGACTTGGTCAGCTCGGATTTTTCCATTTCATCGATTCGCTCGTTTAGCCATTCTGTCAACTTCTCAATCCTGTTGTGAAAACGGAGAGAGGTATCGCTGCTATAAAACCTTTCCGCGATTTGTTTGGCGGAGACTAGTGGTTTTCCTCTGAATTTAATTCCTTTGAAGATCATTCCGGATACTTCCAGAGACTGACTGTATGTTTTGATTGTCTCGAAAAAAAGGGCCGATGCCTTGAATCGGATGCTCGCAGTCCTGGTTCGGTGGGAAGGGTCTTCCGTTGCAGTCAGCACATATTCCAATTGCTCATAAGGATCCTCAACTTGAAATGAGTTGCTCAGCCGATGGTACAAGTACTCTTGGAAGGTAACCTGCTGCATATTCTCTTCGCCGAGCTCTGGCAAGACATTGGATACGTAGCTGTTAAACATCGAGTTAGGCGAAAATAGAATGATTTGATCGGCCTTGAGTCTATCCCGATACTTGTAGAGCAAGTACGCGATCCGCTGCATGGCAGCCGATGTCTTTCCGCTGCCTGCGGCGCCTTGCACAATGAGCAGCCGACCGCGGACATGCCGAATGATCCGGTTTTGCTCCTGTTGAATGGTGGCCACTATGCTGTGCATATGTTTATCTGTTCCTTTGCCAAGAACCTGCTGTAAAATCTCGTCTCCAATGGTGAGACTGGTATCGAACATTGATTCGACAACGCCTGCGCGGATAATATATTGCCACTTTTTCTCAAGCTTCCCTTGAATGACGCCTCCGGGTGTAGTGTATTCGGCCTGACCGGGCGGGTAATCGTAGTAGACACTTGAGACCGGCGCCCGCCAGTCATAAATCAGGAAGTTCTCTCCGCTTGTATCCGTAAGAGTTGAGATGCCGATATAGATTTTTTCTGCTTCCTGAGTTCCTTCTTCAGTGAAATCGATCCGTCCAAAATAAGGCGCTTTATGCATACGCTGCAGGACAGATTGCCGGTTGGAGGCATGCCTGTGGGTGCTTTGGCTTACGGCCAGGGCTTGACCCTGCTGTCTTAAGCCGATGATCGTCTCGAGATAATCGTCAAAAGTATCTGTGTTAACCTTGACTTCATCCCAAAAGTGTTTTTGAATATGGACCACTTCTTTTCGACGCCGGCCAGTTTCTTCTTCCAGCTTGCCGATTTGCTCCGTGATCGCCTCGACCACGTTATCCAATCGTTCTTGCTCCTGCCGAAGTTCATTAATCATACCAAGCACTCCTTCAAAAAATGAAAATAGGGGTTGACTGAAGACTATTTTTAGTGTAAGATTAAAATAAGGATAACTATATATTATAATATATAAAAATTGTGTTTCTATAATAACTTATCACAGTTTCTCGTTTTTATCAATGTATACTTGAATATGAAACCTTGAATATGAAACCGATGGCTTTTTATTAGCTGCTGAATAGATTACTAAACAAGGCGAGCATAGGATTAACTATGCTCGCCTTGTTTAGTACACCAATTGTCTCTTTGATTTAGCCGTAAAATTGTCGTCATAGCTTAACATAATCGCTGATTTAACACCATCCATGCTTGAAATATGATTAATAAAGCTCATGTCATTCTCTTTGACACTTCGCAGGTCACTTCAAAATCATTTCCGGGCATAACATCGGTCGTTATTAGTTCACTAATCCTAACAAAGAATGCTTCCTATACCCTTTACTCAAAAGGAACATCGACGGGTAAACAAAGTGATGGCCTTTATGCCGACGGAAACTATCAAGATGGAATGAAAGTAGTGGAGTTTACGATTTCCGACTCTGTCACATGGCTGGATGAATCAGGGGTCACAGAGGCTAAAAGCTCTGGTCCAGGTGGAATGGGAGGACCTGGCGGGGGGCAAATGCCGCAAGGGAAAGGAAACCCAGGGGATATGTTTTCAGATCCGGATGAGGAGAGGAGAGAAAAAGTTCAAAGCATCATGGAGCAACAACGAGATGGTACCATTACCCGGGAAGAAGTCCAAGAACAGCTGGCAGAGCTGGGAGTGGAGCTTCCTCAAAGAGGAGTGCTTCAAGAACAAAGTGAACAGTAAATTTAAACGGTGGGCATGACACATAACTGAAAAATAAAAAAGGCCATCCATTGGAAAAACGGGTTCGTTTGTGGATGAAAACATATAAATTAGCACTATAAAAAGCATAGGTATTAGCATACCAATTAGTATAGCTATTGGTATGCTTTTTTACTGATTTATAAGAGTTTACCAGCAAAACAATGTTCATAGTCATCAGCAAGTGTCTGCTGGCCAGCAGAGTGGTTCATCTTATTGCTGCTTCTATTACCAATTTAAATAGGAAAATAAAAAAGATGTACTCCGATTTAGATGGAGTTCCTTTTCGTCGATTGTGGAAGATCAGTAATCAAAATGGTATTTCCGAATGGTCAGCCTATTTTACATAAAGCTTCTTATCGGCAAAAGTGATTGGGCGTCTTTTCAGCCTCTTTTTTGTTATGGTAACAATTAGTATAAAAACATTCCCTAATTTGTCTCTTACATATCACTTTTTGAATAAAAAATCTTATAGGACAAATAATAGAAATAATTAGCGACAGAAGCAGGAGGAATCACATGGTAAATGTATGGGAAACAGTTATGGATGCAATGAAATCAATGACAGTTCAAGATAAAGATCAACCTCTTCATGTCGGAGAAGTGATGGCATGCTGGATTTACTTAGCAGGTCTTGAATTAGCCAAAGTATCCGTTCAAGCAGCTATAAATACTACGGATGATGATGAATTAAAAGCAATTCTTGAAGAAGATATGAAACTCGGAACCAGTCAAAGGAAACGTCTCCATGATTTCATGGTTAAGGAAGGAATTACACTGCCTCCTGCCCCTGAAGATATGCCAATATCCGATTCTAACAGTATTCCTCTTGGTGTTAAATTAACGGATGATGTGATTGCAAACGAATTATCTTTAAAAATCATTAGTTTGATTATGAAAGCAGCTGGTGCCTCTTCTGAGTCGATTCGTACAGATGTTGGGTTATTGTTTGTTCAGTTTCAAGCAGAAAAATTAGCTTTCGCGACTAGATTAAAACATTTAATGCGTAAACGAGGATGGATTAAAGTACCGCCGTTTTACGTCCCAACTGGTTCCCAATAACCATTAAACTAGAACAATTGTAGCGCTGCCTATGTGATAAAGGAACAAAGTCAAGCAGATTAAAAACAAGCTATATCTTATGAAAATTTATGTTTATATAACCACAGCTATATAAGGGCAGCAAAAACGCCAAACCCAAATGATTCAAGGGATTGGCGTTTGTTTATTTTCGTTTATACGAGTTTTAAACATCTTTGATGAAACAACGTTTTCGACTTCTTCAGAATACTGTTAGCTACATTAAAAAGTGAGGTTATTCAGCTGTTGATCATGACACCCATTCAATACATTATTACATGCTTTCGTTATCCTCATTTTAATTATATTATTAACTTGGTTTTATCCTGCCTGGATCAACGCCCCAATTCGTTTATAATGAAAAATCAAGTATAATAATGAATGACTACATGAGGAGGTTTTATTATGATTAAGCAAATCGGAACAGTTGCAGTATATGTTGAAGATCAACAAAAGGCAAAGACTTTTTGGAGTGAAAAAGCTGGGTTTGAAATCATTGCCGACCATCCAATGGGACCTAGTGCAAATTGGCTTGAAGTAGCACCAAAAGGAGAGAAAACGCGATTAGTTATTTATCCGAAATCGATGATGCAAGGGTCTGAAAATATGAAGGCATCTATCGTTTTCGAGTGTGATGATATTGCAAATACATATGAAAAATTAAAAGCTAATGGCGTTGAGTTTTTAGGCGAACCACAAGAAATGGAATGGGGTACATTTGTTACCTTTAAAGATGAAGACGGGAATCAGTTCTTGTTAAAACAATAAAGGGTTAATCAATATAAAAACACCCCTCCGGCTACTCATAACCAGAGGGGTTAAACATCGTAATATAAACATCGTAACTTTGATTCAAATCTACACTGAAAGATTAATCATTCTCATTGTTGGTTATGTGCCAGTCTTAATGAGTTACCTCTTTATCAGTTCACAGCACCTTGCTTCATTTTCAAACTCTTTTCTTCAGGAACAGCCCGCTTGATAAATAATGAAACGATCCATGCGATAGCAACTAGTCCGAATGCAAACAAGAACGCACTTTTCATTCCAGAAATCATCGCTAGAATTTGTAATGTAGCCGAGTCTTCCTTAATCAGCGTATTTTTCATAAAACGAGTAGAACCATTGGTCATGATAGATACAAGCAATGCTGTCCCGACAGCGCCGGCAACCTGCTGAAGCGTACTGATAATAGCCGTACCGTGCGGATATAATGGAGGCGGAAGTTCGTTCAAAGCGTTGGTCATAATCGGCATCATAACCATTGAAATCCCCAGCATTAACAGCGTATTGAAAATCATAATCGTGCTGTAGGAGGTTGACACTGTGATAAAGGCAAATTGCCACAGAGTATTCGCGACCAGCCCCAACCCGATAAGCGCAAGCCACTTTGCACCAAATTTATCAAATAACCGGCCTGTAATAGGTGACATGATCCCCATGACAATCCCACCCGGCAGCATGACCAAGCCTGCCTTCAACGGACTGTAGCCTAACGCATTCTGGAGAAAAATCGGCAACAGCATCATCGCTGAAAACATTGCCATCATAATAATCATCATAATTAACGTTGACATCCTGAAAATGTTGTATTTAAATGTTCGTAAATCCAGCAGCGGCTGTGAAATCGTCAATTGCCTCCATGTAAACAGGGCTAAAGAAACAACGCCGATTGCAAGTGGGATTAGAACTTCATAGCTTGACCAGCCCCCCTGTCCTTCTCCGGAACTGCTGAATCCGTACACAATCCCCCCGAATCCTAAGGTTGAAAGCAGAAGCGAAAGCGGATCAATCTTCGGACTACTAGTTTCCGTCACGTTTTTAAGCTTCACAAATGCAAATAGAATAACTAACAGTGCGATCGGCAGAACGCCGTAAAAGAGAACCCGCCAGCTGAAATGCTCTACAATGATCCCTGATAGAGTGGGTCCAATCGCGGGAGCAAACGTAATGACAATTCCAATTGTCCCCATTGCCGAACCCCTTTTTTCAATAGGAACGATTGAGAATACCACATTGGTTAGTAAAGGAAAGAGCAGCCCGGTACCCGCTGCTTGAAGCAGCCTTCCGAATAAAAGCATTTCTATCCCTGGTGAGATAGCCGCTACAAATGTCCCCAGCGTAAACAATACCATTGCTCCGAGGAACAAGGTTCTTGTCGTGAAACGCTGAATTAAATAAGCAGTGACCGGGATAAGTACACCTATAACAAGGAGATAACCAGTAGTCAGCCATTGTGCGGTACTTGGCTCAATTCCGAAGTCATCCATAATTTTTGTTAAGGCTACGTTTAGCAGCGTTTCATTTAAAATGGCTACAAACACACCCAGAATCATAATCATGACCAGCAAAAAGTTTCCTCTGCTCCCGAATGTCCCTTCGTTTTGAGCCGATTCGTTTTGATTTTTCAAATTCTTTCTCCTTTCAATTTACAAAATCCCTAATAATATTGCTGCATCAACGTTAGGAAAGTATCAACCTGCTTTCCATCCATATTCTTTTATTCTTGCCAAATACAGAACAAATATTCGCATTTATATTACCACATAAATGAAACTTTTGCCAAACGATGAAACTTATTTCAGGTGAACTTTCACCATGGAAATGCTTCCTTTTAGTTTATTTTGTTGGGGATTGATCATTTTAGTGGTTTTTTTCTTTCGAGCAGAACGTTACTTGATTGCTTAATCTATAGCGCTTTAATTAAACAAAAAATGGAATGAAAAAAAGAGCTGCTGAAACAACTCTCTTGCGTCTTTTATGTAAGGTCGGTCATAGAAGAAAGATGGATCTATACATATGGATCTTCATGAAACATTCTTTGCGAAGCTTCACGGTTCGTTAAAAGATAAATTTGGTATTTCATGGATGTTTACTGTCAAATAAAATACTTGAATCTAAGGCCAAAAGACAACCAGTTATCTGACTGGTTGTTTTTTTGTGAAATGAAAACCCCGGGCTAGGCCCGGGGTTCCAAAAAGCTTTCAGCGTGGTATTAAAAAAACTTCCTCATGGTGCTAAAATATTTTTGGTTCGCCAACCAAAATATCAGCACGGAGGAAGTCCTATGTCAAAAGACAATAATAGTTTAGCACACACTACCTGGAATTGTAAGTATCACATCGCTTTTGCACCTAAGTATAGAAGGCAGATTATATATGGGAAAATCAAAAAAGATATTGGAGAAATTCTACCCAAATTATGTGAAAGAAAAGGTGTAGAAATTATTGAAGCAACAGCATGTAAAGATCACGTACATATGTTAGTGAGTATACCACCAAAACTAAGTGTATCCGCATTTGTCGGTTATTTGAAAGGTAAAAGTAGTTTAATGATATTTGACCGACATGCAAATCTGAAATATAAATATGGGAATCGTAAATTCTGGTGTACAGGATATTATGTAGATACCGTCGGGAGAAACAAGAAGGTAATAGAAGAATATATACGCAATCAAATTCAAGATGATATAGTGGCAGAACAATTAACGATGATGGAATACATTGATCCTTTCACCGGAGAAGAAGTAAAGAAAAAGAGACGAAGTTAAAAGGGAAGAAGGCCTTTGAGGTCTGGCCGGTAGAAGTAGTACAAATGGCGAACCCTTCAGTAGCCCTTTAGGGTGTGGTCAGTAACAAAGGCTTTCAGCCGCAGAGAAAACCACCCGTTCTCACGGGTGGTTTTTATTATTATTCGGATCACAATTCTCTAAATGCTCGCTCCATTTTAAGGGAACGAGCTTTGCAAAGGTAGAATTCACTAGCCTACAAGGAATTCGTTATAGGAAAGAGGGCAAGCTATCGTTGGATAAAGTTTCTCCTGCCAGGAAATATTTGGACAGGAACCTTCTCTTTAATTAAGTTTACACTTAATTAATTGTGTGCTAAAGTATAACTATGATGATCATTCAAACCATACATTCGTTATCGGTACCGGCACGACTTGAGATTTTAGAATTATTACGACAGGGAGAGATGACATCTACGGAGATTGCTTCGAATTTCAGCATTTCAGCTCCGGCGATCTCTCAGCATTTGAAAGTGCTTGAAGGTTCCGGCCTTGTAAGTGTAAGAAAGGCCGGAACGAAACGATACTATCGCATAAGAAGGGAAGGCTTTGCTGATTTAAAAACATTCATTGACCAGTTCTGGGATGACAGCTTGCTTCGCTTGAAGGAAGCAGCGGAAGAGGAGGAGAGAAAAAAGAATGAAACAGACAGAGACGCTTAGAAAAGAAATATATATTGAATGCAGCCCGGAAACGCTCTTTTCCTTTTTTATCAACCCGGAAAAAATGGTGCAATGGATGGGGCGGCAAATTCTGCTCGAACCGAAGATTCATGGAAAATACAGAATTGATATTGATGGAGAGAATATTGCGTTAGGGGAATACAAGGAAATTGTTCCGAATGAGAAAGTAGTGATGACTTGGGGATGGGAAGGATCTGACGTGATGCCCCCAGGGTCGAGTACCGTCGAGTTTATCCTCCAGCGTGAGGATAAAGGGACTCGACTTTATCTGAATCATTATGATATCCCGGTGGAGAAAGTGGATTCCAACAATCGTGGATGGACTCATTATTTAGAACGGATCAAGCTTTTAGGGGAAGGGAAACACATAGGCGTTGACCCTTGGTCCGTTAAACATACAATCAAAGTAGAGGAGAATGGACATGACATGTACAATTCATGAAGAGGTTATCTTTCACACAACACCAGACAAATTATACAAGGCGCTAATGGATTCTGCCCAATTTTCGGAGGTTACCGGCGCAGCACCAACAGAGATTCAAGCAGAAGAGGGAGGCATGTTCTCGCTATTCGGAGGAATGATTACAGGCAGAACCATTGAGCTTGTGGAAAATGAGCGAATCGTTCAAGCATGGCGTCCTGGAAACTGGGAGCCTGGAGTCTATTCTTTAGTCAAATTCGAGATAAAAGCTCAAGGCACTGACACTCTGCTTACGTTTGAACACATCGGTTTTCCAGAAGGACAAGCCGAGCATTTATCAAATGGATGGACAGAGAACTACTGGACGCCGCTTAAGAAGTATTTAAGTAACTAATTCTAGTGAAAAACCGTATATATAGTGTGCAGAATTGCTATGATTAACAGAAGGCAACTGTCATACACATTCCTGACATGTTGAGTGTGGCAGTCCTAGAATAAGCATAAGGTATTAATTATGCCCTTTATTAAGGGCTTTTTTTAAAATCTTCTTTTGATGACAAGTAAGGATATGCTGGATGTCTCCCGAAAAAGCGGACATATAATTAGTTCAGCAGGTTGCATCAATATATTCCTTGTGAATTATATTTATATTACATTGGGTTAAGATGTAAACTGCTACATCATTCTATCTGCCATCACCACCAAAGCCACGTGGAATGTGTAGCACAGATAGTTTTAAAAGAAGCAGGGACCAATTAAGGTTCCTACTTCTTTTAAGTAATGTCCCTAGTTATTCTAAAACTGCCATGCCATTTCCTGCTTAGTTTTGGGCAAACTGTTTACCTGAATAGATATTCGTTCAGGTTTACAACATGTTATTTTTTATATTATAATTCTATCCCATTCGTCTCAATCACCTTTTTATACCAATCAAACAAATCCTTCTTATACCGCTTCATGGATCCATTCCCTTCATTATCACGATCCACATAAATCATTCCATACCATTTCTTCATTTCTCCAGTAGTAAATGACACAATGTCTATAATTCCCCATGGTGTATAACCCATTAGATCTACACCGTCGTATGTCACGGCTTTTTCTAATGCTACGATGCGGGATTTCAAATAATCAATCCTTTGAGAATCGTGGATAGAGCCATCCTCTTCTACAGTATCCACTGCACCGTATCCATTTTCTACGATAAACAATGAAATTTGATATCGGTCATAGAAACGGTTTAGTGTATATCTTAATCCGGTTGGGCCGATTTGCAATTGTGAACTTTTTCTAATCTCAAAAGTGTAAATAATAGGATGAAACTTAATAATTATCCTCCAATCGACAATCTGTTTTACATATACCTTCATGTTCTAAAACAAAAAACCTAATTATAATTGTCAGATTTTACTTTCTTGTAATCTAGCATGTTACCATTCTTTACCTTTGTGTTAAAGGAAATTAATAATCTACTGATAATCTTAAAAAGTAGTTTATTAAGAGATGGGAGATGTGCAGATTGAAAAGAAAATGGATGTCAGCGCTTGGTGCTTTGGTCATTGGAATCGGTTTTACGGCAGGCGGAGGTACAGCTATGGCAAAGGAAAAACATAAGGACATCGTAAATGTGTCACACCGCGGTGCATCTGGATATGCCCCAGAACACACCATTACATCCTATCAAATGGGGGATAAAATGCACGGTGACTATATTGAAGTAGATTTGCAGATGACAAAGGACGGCAAGTTAATCGCCATGCACGATGAGACCGTAGATCGGACGACAGACGGAACAGGCCTTGTTAAAGATTACACGTTAGAACAAATCAAGCAGCTGGATGCAGGCAGCTGGTTTAATGAAAAATACCCGCAATATGCAAATCAGGATTATGCTGGATTAAAAGTTCCGACTCTTGAAGAGGTTTTTCAAAAGTTCGGAAAAAATGCAAAATATTATATCGAAACGAAATCACCTGAAGTTTATCCTGGTATGGAAAAAGAACTTTTGCGTCTAGTAAATGATTATGAAATCAACAAAAAGACGCTTCTAGTACAGTCTTTTAGTCCTCTCAGCCTGAAAACAATGAATGAACTCGATCCATCTGTCAAGCTCGTTCAATTGCTTTCCTATAAAACCAATGCTGTTATTACTGATGCTGAAATTGCAGCCATCAAACAATATGCAATGGGAGTTGGTCCAAACTATACTTATTTAAACCAGGATTATGTACAAAAAGTGGTGGGCAGCGGACTCGAAATACACCCATATACCGTAAATGACAAGGAAACGATGAAGAAGCTGATTGACTGGGGTGTAACAGGAATGTTTACTAACTTTCCGGACAGGCTGCATGAAGTGATGAAAGGAAAGTAGGACAGGCAGATTTAGTAAGGCCGAAAAGTAAAATATAATAAGGCCAAAGATATAATTAAGGTAAATCACTAGTATTACATTAATTATCAGAGGCGCTAAAAGAAGAAGCAGGAACCATTTAAATGATTCCTGCTTTTTTCGTTTAGCGTGAATGCCTGTTTTAGGCTCCTTTTATATGAAACAAATCCAATCATAGAAACCACACGGAATAGGATGTAAAATAATATTAGAATACAAGACTTTTAAATCATGAAAGGTGTTGAAAGATGGAGAGTATTACAGTAGTTTCTCTTTTAGACGTTATAGGTGAATTGTTTTCAGATGAAATTTCGATCGCTGTTTCAAATACAAAGGAATATATCTATTATCGGCCGAGTAAACGGATTGATTTAAAAATCCTTCCGGGAGATTCTATAAAGGAAGGAACCATTGCGTATAAAGCCTTAATCACCAAACAAAAAGTCTCAGAATTTATTAACCGTGACGTGTTTGGGATTCCATATCACGGGATGGCAGTGCCATTTCTTCACGATGGAAAGCTTGAGGGATGCGTTACCGCTATTTTCCCTGCTTTAACAGATGCCAAATCAGTGGTGACGGTGAAAAGCCAGGATGGATGGATTCCTATTCCTTTCTCGCAAGTGGTTTATTTAGAAGCAAAGGATAAAAAGACCAATGTGTCTACCGAAGGATACTCTGGCACCCATAAATACTCGCTTCATGAATTTGAGTACCTTCTGCCAAAGGATAATTTTATACGATGTCATCGCTCATTTATTGTGAATGTTAATCATATTAAAGAGATTTATCCTGATACTCATTCAACATTTTTACTTTCGATGGATAATGGTGACAGAGTACCTGTCAGCCAATCCTACTCTAGCTATTTTCGAAAACTGCTTGGATTTTGAAACAATATGCTGTTTAAAGCTGTGAATTTGCTGGTTAGTCCGAATTTTCTGTAATTCACTCCGAAAGCTCCTTTCCTATCACCTATAAAAGGTACAATAAACTCAATATGATTAAGAAAGGGATGAGTTTATGGAGATCAACTTTGAAAGGATAAGGGACCCTCGTCTGCGTAACCGGGTCGTTACACCTGAGAAAGCAGCATCTTGGATTCAAGATGGCATGACCTTGGGTTTAAGCGGTTTTACACGTGCAGGTGACGTAAAAGCGGTACCATATGCTCTGGTCGAACGTGCCAAGCAAGAAACATTCAAAGTAAATGTGTATACAGGAGCATCTTTAGGTTCTGATATTGATAAATTGTTTACTGAAGCCGGTATCGTTTTGAAGAGGCTCCCTTTCCAAGCAGATCCTACTATGAGAAAGGCGATAAACCAAGGGGATTTATTATTCGTTGATCACCATTTGTCCCACACTTCTGAATTAGTGAGAGCCAATGTTTTAGACCCTATCGATATCGCAATTTTGGAAGCGGTTGCAATCACGGAAGATGGTATGATGATCCCGACAACTTCGATCGGCAACTCGTTAACCTTTGCCAAGCATGCAAAGTCTATTATCATTGAGATCAATCTAGCCCAGCCCTTAGAGTTAGAAGGTTTGCATGATTTATATGCACCAGGGAAACAAGGGGATAGGAATCCAATTCCCCTTATAAAAACGGATGACCGAATCGGTACGGCAGGAATACCAATTGATGTTGAAAAGGTAAAAGGAATTGTGTTTACGAATCAGCTGGATTCACCGTCAACTATTGCAGCTCCAGATCAAGAAACGGTCATTATGGCAGAGCATTTAATCGGTTTCCTGCGTAAAGAAGTAGAAGATGGCCGGCTGACAGAACGTCTTGCTCCGCTGCAGTCAGGAATCGGCTCTGTTGCAAATGCCGTTCTTCATGGCATGTTGGCTTCGGAGTTTGAGGAATTAGAGGTATATTCTGAAGTATTGCAGGATGCGGTTTTTGATTTAATGGATGCCGGAAAGGTTCGATTTGCATCATGCTGTTCGATTACTCTTTCAGATTCGAAAATGAAAGAAGTTTTCTCGAATTTTGAAAAATATCGCAATCGCTTGATTATGAGGCCGCAGGAAATTTCAAATCATCCTGAAATCATCCGCCGGCTTGGATTGATTTCCATTAACACAGCACTCGAATTAGACATCTATGGCAACGTAAATTCCACGCATGTACAAGGCACGAAAATGATGAACGGAATTGGGGGATCCGGTGATTTTGCAAGGAATGCCCGCCTCTCAATTTTTGTTACAAAATCAATCGCTAGAGACGGAAAGATATCAAGCATTGTTCCTTTTGTTTCTCATGTAGATCACACAGAACATGATGTAGATGTCATTGTTACAGAACAAGGATATGCAGATTTGCGCGGT
This sequence comes from Bacillus sp. UMB0893, assembly GCF_002858905.1. Taxonomy (NCBI): domain Bacteria; kingdom Bacillati; phylum Bacillota; class Bacilli; order Caryophanales; family Bacillaceae; genus Bacillus; species Bacillus sp. UMB0893. The sequence goes on from NZ_PKLB01000008.1 coordinate 28,401, forward strand.
CTGGCACCAAGGCAGCGGGCGGAACTTATTATCGAACGATGTGCTCATCCAATGTATCGGGATCAACTGCGCGAATATTACGGGGAAGCTCTTACTAGAAGCGGACAAACTCCTCATGTTTTGGAAAAAGCTTTTTCTTGGCATACGAATTTTGCGAAGAATGGAACGATGCTCGAAGCTGCCTTTGTGTAAACTATTACTAATATAAATAATAAAAAAAGAAAAAGCAGGAAAACCATGTAAATGATTCCTGCTTTTTCTTTTTTTTAGTCATACTACTTAATAATAGAAGCGCCAACCAATGATTCCGGTGTCGTGCCAAGGACTAATTGACTAATTTTTGAATAACCGGTACTTTTGTATTCAGAAAAAGTCTGTTTCAAAACAGGGAAATCAAGGTCATCTTTTAATTTTTGCAATTCTCTTTTATACACTTTTAGAACCGAGCCGTTCGCAAATTTCGGGGTATTTGCACCAGGATCTTCATTCATTAGTAAACATCCCAGGTAATGGTATTTAAATTGAAATGCACGTGTAAGAAAAACCATATCCAACAGTTTTTGAAAAAGGTCAGGATAGTCTTTTTTTAACTTTTCAAGGGCTACTTTAGTATCATTTAATTCATTAATACTCGATAAAGTTATCATTCATACTTCCTCCTCTTATTTGTCCCATGGTTTATCCAATGAAATATACTCAGCTAATTCTTTACTTTTCTCTCTTCTTAATTTACGCACTTCTGCTCTTTCTTTCCCTGTTTTGTAGAGGAATTTTTCTTCCTCTGTTTCTGGAATGATGCTTGGAACTTCAACAGGGCGTTTATTTTCATCTAATGCTACAAACGTCAGAAATGCTGTAGCAGCAATGCGGCGCTCGCCATTCATCATATCTTCGGCAATTACTTTACAAAAAATCTCCATAGAGCTTTTTCCTGTATATGTTACAAACGATTCAACACAAACTGAGTCCGTTTGATGAATAGGGCATAAGAAATCGATATGATCCGTAGATGCAGTTACGCATTCTTTTACTCGAGAATGTCTGCGGGCTGATAAAGTTGCTGCGTCATCGAGCTTTTTCATCAAAACTCCGCCAAACAGTGTATTATAGTTATTTAAATCGCATGATAATACTTGGGCTGTATTAATAATGCGGCTTTCTTTCGCTTTTATTGCTTTCATAAAGTTGCTTCCTTTCAGAATGGATTCTAGGTAGTAATTACTATATCCACGTGATTAAAGGGTTTTTCTTACATAGACAAGTCTACGCCGGGTTCGAATGTAAGTAAAATGGTTATATTTTATCTGAAGCATAGCTTTTATCTATGTAAATGCTTTCAATTATGTCGTTTATAAATAAGTGATTTCAGAAAAAAAGACGGTTCAATTAATGAACCGTCTTCTGAAAATATGAGTAAATTATTCATCTTTAAATCCCTTAGTGAACTGTTCTTTTGTAAACTGCAGCCATTCTTTTGCAGCATAGGAGAAGTATTGATTTTTGCCCCAAATAATTGCTAAGTTCCAGCTGATTGACGGGTTTACTACTTTAACCGCCTTTACATCTGTTTTTAGATTATCGCAAATACTCTCCGGTAAAAGGGAAATTCCAAGTTTAAAAGCAACCATTTCTTCAATAAAAGACCTATGTGCACTTTCAGATATGATGTGCGGATTAAAGCCTACACTGTTACAAGAATGAATAATTCGATCGTTTAAGACAAAGTCCTTATTAAACAAAATAAAAGATTCATTAGCCAATTCAGCTAAATCGACTTCTTCTCTTTCTGCTAATGGGTGTGAGGGGTGAAGGATGAGCTTTAGGTCTTCTTCCATAAAAGCGAAATGATCGAAGATTTCGTCCTTAGTCGGAAGAACAATGATTCCAACATCAAGAAGATTGTTGCCCACATCTTCTTCTATTTTCTTTGAACCGTCTTCTACTAATTGAAAGGTAATCCCAGGATATTTTTCGTGAAAGCTGCCAACGATTTTCAGAAAAAAATGAGCATTAAATATTGGCGGCAGCCCAATCCGAATATGCCCTTTTTTTAGCCCTGTCAGGTTGTCCAATTCCGTTTCTAAATTATTAAAGGCTTTGTCAATTAATTTTGCTTGCTCCAAAATGACCTGTCCTGCATCGGTTAAGGCTAATTTCTTGCGGGAGCGATCAAAAAGTTCAACTCCCAGCTCCGTCTCAAGATTTTTAATCATTTTACTAATCGTTGGCTGGGTAATAAATAAATGGTTTGCTGCACGGGAAAAACTATTATAATTCGACACCTCAATAAAATATTGTAAATGTTTGATATCCAATATCGTACACCTGCTTGCGGGAATTTTTTAGGGAATATTATTCTGATAGAGATCGAAATCATTCATCAAGAATATTTTAGTATGTTTTTACCTTGATTTTAAATAACAGAGGCTAATAAAACATTGCGATCCTTAGATATATTATATCCTTTTTTATTAATAAAAAAAGAAGCAGTGAGCAGATCACTTGGAACATTGGAAAAAAGCTTAATCAAGTGAAAGTGGAAAGGGAAGTAGCAATACACCTAGTTGTGGTTTAAAATGTAGTGATGACAGGTTTTGATGAAGCTGCCGCGTTAAAAGGCAATGTTATAGGAGGTTTATTAATGGATAATAACGATATTTTAATTCGATTAAGATATGCACTGGATCTAAAAAATACAGAAATGATCGAGATATTTAAACTTGGCGGCATTGAAGTGAATAAGGAAGACGTGCTGAAGATCCTCACAAAATCAAAAGACGATTACGATGATGAGATAGCTGAGGATGAAGAGAATATGAAATGTGATAACGTGATGTTCGAGTCATTTTTAAATGGCTTCATTACGTTTAAAAGAGGAAAACAGGAGCCAAAGCCGGGGCAGCCTGAAACACCGGAACTGACTTTGGGGAGAAGCGCGAATGTGAACAACCTTCTTTTGAAGAAAGTGAAAATAGCCCTGGCTTTAACAAGTGAGGAGATGCTGGATATCTTCCAAAAGGCCGGTATCCATATAACAAAAGGAGAATTAGGTGCTTTATTAAGAAAAGAGGGCCATAAGAATTATAAAGAGTGCGGCGATAAATTCGCCAGAAATTTCTTAAAAGGGCTAGCTTTAACATATAGAGGAGAATAAGAGAGTACTGCAGGTGATGAAATGATACATACCTACTCAGGGGAGACCATTCGTTTTGAGATTACGTACAAAAAGCGGACATCCATCGGCCTCTCGATGGACCAGTATGGGAATATAGAAGTCCTGGCTCCGAAAGGAACATCAGATGAACGTGTGCTTCAGGTAATTGAGGAAAAATGGGATCTGATTCAGGAAAAATTGAGTGAAATAAAGGACAAATTGCATGGACCAAAGGAGAAAGTCTATGAATATGGCGAGACCTTTCTTTATTTAGGAAACGCATATCCCATACAGATCTCTCAAGATGAAAACATCCAGCAGGATCATGTCATGTTTGATGGAGAAAAGCTGCGTATCTATGTTAAGCAGCTTGATGATGAGAAAATCAAACAGGCGCTGAAACGATTTTATTATCAGCAATGTAAAACCATCGTTGAGAAGAGCATCCAGTCCTATCAAGGAAACTTCAAAGTAAAACCACGTTCTATACGTATTTCTGATAGTAAAACTACCTGGGGAACCTGTAATGCTAAACAGCAGTTAACATTTAATTGGAAACTGGCCATGGCACCCCTGAAGGTGATCGAATACGTAGTCGTTCACGAAATGTGCCATATGGTCCATCTGAATCACGACCGATCCTTCTGGCGTCTGGTGGGGAAGATTATGCCACGGTATAAGGAACAGGAAAAATGGTTGGCTGTATCTAGTTGGAAAATGACTGTTTAGGATGAAAAGCAAGGGGGTGGTTCTTCTACTTTTTTGACGCAGCAGAACCTTCCAACATTTTTGCCTGACCCCATTACATTAATACTTTAATGTGCTGGGTTCAGGCACTTTCTCTTAAGCTAACATGGCCAGCTCGACTTTAAAGAAAAGCATGTAAAAGAAGTGCTTACAAGAATCGGCAAGCTGAACCTGGATAACGTCACAATTCATTGACAACTTGCATGGAAGTCCCCATGGAACTACTGCAATAAAGCGAACGTTCTTTGTTATTTAGTATAATTTTTTAAAATAAATATTAGGCTTAGTAGTATGTATAGGTTGTTAAAGCATAAAAATAAATGGACAGATCATAAAAAGCAGAAACTAATTTAGGTTCTGCTTTTTATTTTTAACCTTAAGATAAAAATCATTGCAGGCATATAGTTTAATGGATACTATAAGTTGAGAATTTGCTGAAAAAAGGGTAAAATTTATTATTAAGAGTGCGTAAAGCGCTTTCAATAATTGAAGAGGAATTATAGAAAACAAACTAATAAACAACATTTTTTGTTGAAATCAAATATTATTTGTGGGATATTATAAAAATAACATATATTATGTGGTTTTTACTTACTGGAAATGAAAAGAGGTATTACGAATGTTTATAAATAATCAGCAGGAACTACCATGGGTCGGAAATGAGAGACAAGTAAGTTTGATTAAACTTGTCGAAGAAGCTGGAACGATTCGTGTTTCAGATATGAGCAAGAGATTTAATGTTACAGAAGAAACTATTCGGCGAGATTTTGAAAGGTTAGAAAAAGAAGGGTTTTTAACAAGAATTCATGGAGGAGCAATTTCTTTTAAAAAAAATGAGAACGAAGTTCCTGTTTTAAAAAGGCAAGGAGTCAATATTGAAGAGAAACAAGCTATTGCCTATAAAGCTGCCACTTTTGTTGAAGATGGAGATATTATTTCTCTAGATGCGAGTACCACAGCATTACAAATGACAAAATATCTTGTTGATAAAGAGATTACGGTGATCACCAATTCTATGAGTGTGACACTAGAATTAGCTAAGAATCCGAGTTTAACTGTAATTACAGTCGGTGGATATCTATTAGAAGATTCAATGTCCTTTGTTGGGACATCTTCAGAAAAAGTTATTGAAGATTACCATGTTGATAAATATTTTTTCTCGTGTACTGGTTTTGATGTAGAGAGAGGAATAAGTGAAGTAAATGAACAACAAGCACAAATTAAAAAGAAGTTTCTTTCTATTTCAGATAAACTCTATTTATTATCGGATTATAGTAAATATGGTCAAAAGTCATTAGTAAGATTAACTAATCTCAATAAAATTGACTATTTAATTACAGATGATAAGATGGCGGTCAACGACCTAAGAACGATTCGAAATACTGGAATTAACACAATTGTGGCGGACTGAATTAATAGTCCATATAATTAAATTGTATTCTCTTAGACACTGGTGGAAAATATCCAGTGTTTTTTCTATGTTGTTTATATATGGATTTCCAAAATATAAAAACGCATACAATTTAAATTAAAACAATTAAACAAAGATAATATCTTTGATTTTTTATTAAAAACAGAATTAATTGTTGCAAACAAAAATAGATGTGATTATAATTAAAATCAATCAAGGAGATGAAAGAAATGGAAAAAAAGTTTGTTATTGGAGTTGATTTTGGAACTGAGTCAGCTCGAGCCTTATTGGTAGATACGCATAACGGTGAAATAGTAGCATCTTCAGTTAGTTATTATCCAAATGGCGTTATCACTGAAAACTTGCCGGATTCAAACATCTCGCTGCCTTTAAAATGGGCATTGCAGCACCCAAGAGATTATTTACATAGTTTAAAAGAGTCTATAAGAAGTTGTATGGGAGATTGTAAGGTTAACCGGGAAGATATTGTGGGATTAGCCATAGATTTTACCGCAAGCACTATTTTACCAGTAAAAGAAAGTGGTATACCTCTTTGTTTTGACGATACATACAAAAATAATCCACATAGTTGGGTGAAACTTTGGAAGCACCATTCGTCTGATAGGGAGGCTATATTAATAAATGAAACCGCCTTCAAAAAAAATGAATCTTTTATAAAGCGATATGGGGGAGAAATCTCAGAAGAGTGGATGTTTCCTAAAATTTTACAAATTCTGAATGAAGCCCCGGAAATTTTTTCAGCCGCTGATAAATTTATCGAAGCAGGTGATTGGATTGTATGGCAACTCACCGGTGAAGAGAAAAGAAGCTCCTGTATGGCTGGTTATAAGGGAGCATGGAGTAAGAATACTGGTTACCCGAGTAAAGGCTTTTTAAAAACATTGGACTCTAGGATGGAAAATGTTGTAGAGGAAAAGTTATCACAAGATATTTATTCAGTGGGGACTACTGCAGGATTTTTAACGACTAAAATGTCAGAATATTTAAATTTAACTGAAAAAGTAGCTATTTCAGTAGGGATTATCGATGCACATGCTGCTGTTATAGGAGCAGGCATAAGTGAACCTGAAACGATGGTTATGGCTATGGGCACTTCTATTTGCCATCTGTGTATGGATGAGAAAGAAGTTTTTGTACCTGGGATAAGTGGTGTTGTAGCAGATGGAATAATTCCAGGGCTTTACGCATATGAAGCAGGACAAAGTGCTGGTGGCGATACTTTTGCATGGTTCATTAAGAATTGCGTTCCTAAAACATATATTGATGAGGCAGAATTACGTGAAATTTCGATTTACCAATTGATAGAAGAAAAAGCTGAAAAGCTAAAAATTGGAGAGAGCGGAATATTAGCTCTTGATTGGTGGAATGGTAATCGCTCAGTTTTAAAAGATCCGAATCTTACTGGGACAATTCTTGGGCTGACTTTACAAACTAAACCCGAGGACATATTTAGAGCTTTGATGGAGTCATTAGCATTCGGAACGAATAAAATCATTAAAACTTTTTATGAAAGCGGTATCAGAATTAACAAGCTTTATGCAGTTGGTGGGTTAGCTGAAAAAAATAAATTGTTAATGCAAATGCTTGCTGATATTACCAACAAGGAAGTACATGTTGTTACTCTTCCACATGCAAGTGGAATGGGAGCGGCGGTGCTTGCAGCTGTTGCAGCTGGAGAGGATAAAGGTGGTTATAAGTCCATAGAAGAAGCAATTAAATATATGATTCATTTTGATAGTAAAGTATATACTCCTATTTCTGAAAATATAGAAAAATATAAAAAGTTATATTCGAATTATGAAACACTATATAAATTTTTCGGTGAAAATTCAGATGTAATGAAATCAGTATTAAATATACAGAGAGAATGTAAATATTTGTAGGAAGGAAGATGTTTATGGCGTTGCTTGGACCTTCACTCATGTGTGCAGATATGGGAAATCTTAAGGAAGAAGTTTTAAGGTTAGATGAAGCAGGCGTTGATTTCTTTCACCTAGATGTAATGGATGGGAGCTTTGTTCCGAATTTTACAATGGGGCCTGATTTAATTCGTAAACTACGAGAGTATACAGATAAACCTTTTGATGTCCACCTTATGATACAAAATCCAGAAGATCATGTTTCATTATTTATAGATGCAGGGGCAAATATGATTTCTGTTCATGTTGAATCTACAAAGCACTTACAGCGGTGTCTTCAATCTATTCGTGATCGAGGATTAAAAGCAGGAGTAGCTTTAAATCCATCTACGTCTCTTGCAACATTAGAATATGTACTTGATGTTACAGATTATATAACTCTTATGACGGTTAATCCAGGCTTTGCTGGACAGAAATTTGTACCGCTAATGAATCAAAAATTGAAGAACTTGCATTCCTTAATTGAAAATAGCGATTACACTATCGATATTCAAGTGGATGGGAATATTGGATATCACACAATACCGGAAGTAATCAATAACGGGGCCAATATGTTAGTTTTAGGAACTTCTTGTTTGTTTAAAAATGAGGTTCCATTCCAAGAAAGTATAAAAACTATTCGAAACTTCATTGATAGGCAAAAGATCCAAATTTGATATGAAGTGAAAGTGAGGTTGGATTAATGAGCGATATAACTGTTGTTGGGAGCATTAATATAGATATTACTGCCCTTACTAATCGATATCCACAAAGGGGAGAAACTCTCTTTGGAAAGGAAATGGAACTTTTACCAGGAGGAAAAGGAGCCAATCAAGCGACAGCTTGCGCTCGCTTGGGTAAATCTGTACAAATGATTGGAAGCGTTGGTGAAGATTTATATGGAGACCTCATTATGAACTCTTTACAGAATGATAAAGTAGATACATCTTTCGTTAAGAGAGTAAAAGAAAGCTCAACTGGTTGTGCCATCATAACTGTGGATAACACAGCCGAAAACACAATGCTGGTTTTTAAAGGAGCAAATGATCATCTAAAAGTAAAAGATATTAAAGAAGCATTTTTAAATATAAATGACAGCAAAATTCTTTTAGTTCAAATGGAAATCCCAGAAGAGGTCATTATTGAATCGATGATCCTAGCAAGAAAAAAAGGAATGTACGTCATACTTGATCCTGCCCCTGCTGAAGGAATTACGGTTAGGGCACTAGAATACGCAGACTTAATTGTCCCTAATCGTCAGGAGACAAAACAATTAACCGGTATTGATGTAACATGCGTTGATACCGCCTATAAAGCCGCAAAGTATTTTGAACTTATGGATGTAAAAAATTCAATTATTAAAATGGCGGAAAGAGGTTCTTTAGTCTATCAAAATGGACAGGCAGACTACATTCCAGCTATACCTGTCAAATCTGTAGATACGGTGGGTGCTGGGGATTCCTTTGCTGGAGCCATAGCCTGCGCTTTATCAGAAGGACAGGATCTTGTATCTGCGGTTAAATTCGCTTCTATAGTAGGAGCTTTAAAAGTAACTAAAGTAGGAGCTCAGATGGGGATACCTACCCTTAAAGAAATAAATGATTTTTGCACCGAGAGAAAGATTAGCTATTTCAAGCTTGAAGAACTAAAAACACCCCAAAAGTAAAGAGTTAGAGAGGAGGAGAAACATGCCTAAATACTTATTAGAAATGAACAAAATAAGTAAAACCTTTCCTGGAGTTAAAGCTCTCGAAGATGTAAAGCTTTATGTGAAACCAGGAGAAGTACATGCGCTAATAGGTGAGAATGGAGCTGGAAAATCAACTCTTATTAAAGTGCTAGCGGGAATTCATTTTCCGGATCCTGGTGCAGAGTTTTATTTTGAAGGGAAAGAGGCAGGAATCAAAAAACCCATTGATGCAACATCAAAAGGAATTTCTATTATCTATCAAGATTTAAGTCTATTTCCGAATCTCTCAGTAGCAGAAAACATCTATATTGGTAGAGAAAGTACCAGCAAAAGTTTTAAGAAAATTGATTGGAAAAAAATCGAACTGGTTGCTGAGAAAGCATTAAAAGAACTTGATGTTCAAATTGATTTACACACTCCAGTAGAAAAATTAAGTATAGCTCAACAGCAATTAATAGAAATAGCTAGAGCGCTAGCATTTGATGCAAAGTTAATTGTAATGGATGAACCTACTTCTTCCCTTTCAGCTGGAGAAGTAGAGAAGCTTTATAAAGTCATTAATAACCTTAAACAAAAAGGAATCGCCATCATTTTTGTTAGCCATAAACTAAAAGAGTTATTTACAGTTTCTGATCGGTTTACTGTATTACGTGATGGAAAGTATGTAGGGACATATGAAACTAGCGAAATAGATGAAGATAAACTAATTACTTTGATGGTGGGTCGCCAAGTTCAATATAAGAAAAATGAAGGGAAAATTATAGCCGGTGATTCGATATTTGAAGTGGAAGGATTATCGAAGGAAGGAAACTTTAAAGATATTACATTTGAATTGAAAAAAGGAGAGGTATTAGGGATTACTGGATTAGTTGGTTCAGGTAGAACCGAACTTGCTCAATCAATCTTTGGTATTAATCGTCCATTTACTGGAAATATCAAAATTAATGGAAAGAAAATAGCCATTACCTCTTCTGAAGATGCAGTGAAAAAAGGAATCGCTTATATACCCGAGAGCAGAAAAACCCAAGGGCTTATATTGGAACAATCCATCATTAATAATATCTCTCTTCCAGTATTAAAAACATTAAGAAATGCATTTGGTCTTATTAACCGTAGGAAAGAAGCAGCCTTAGCAGATCATTATATAAAAGCATTAGATGTAAGACCGGCGCTTCCTCAAATGAATACTGGTCAGTTATCTGGGGGAAATCAACAAAAGGTTGTGATAGGTAAATGGCTTTCAATCAATCCCAAATTGTTAATAATTGATGAACCAACAAATGGGATAGATATAGGAGCTAAAACCGAGATTCATAAGCTGCTACGTAAGCTAGCTTCTGAAGGTATGGGAGTTATTGTGATTTCTTCAGAACTGCCAGAAGTATTAGCGGTGAGTGATCGAATTCTGGTAATGCGGCATGGCAGGATTGCCGGTGAACTAGATATTGCTGAGGCTACACAAGAAAACATCATGAATTATGCAATGCTAGGAAGCAAGAAATCTGAAGGAAATAAGACTATAAAGAATACGTTTGAAGAAAGGGGGGTGCAGATGTGAATTCAATTCTTAAATCAAAAGAGATTAGTATTGTCGCTATACTAGTCCTTCTCTGTATCACCCTCGCTTTTGTCAGTCCGGTGTTTTTAACGTTCGACAACATATTGGATGTCTTAAAGGGAAACGTTGTCTTAGGAATTTTAGCAGTTGGGATGACTTTAGTCATTATTACAGGGGGTATTGATGTATCTGTAGCGGCTGTCACAACTGCTGTCTGTGTTATTACCGGGAGACTTTTGGTCATATTTCCGGATAACACACTAGCTATATTACTTTTATTTACAGTGGCACCTTTAATCGGAATACTATTGGGCGCCTTGAACGGAATTCTTGTTTCAAAAATCCAAATTCCAGCAATTGTTGTAACGTTGGGAACAATGAGCATGATCAACGGTATCGTCCTGTATGTGACTAATGGTCAATATATAAATAGTTCCAGTTTCCCAAAAATATTTATTGATTTTTCTAATTTTGAAGTCTTTGGCATATCGATTCTAATTATACTTTTTGCTGTTATTGCTGTTGGAACTTGGTTTATTTTAAAATATACGGTTATTGGCCGAGAAGTTTTAGCTATAGGTGGTAATAAAGAATCTTCTATTAGAGCAGGAATCAATTTTGATAAAGTACAGATTTTTGTCTACGGTTATATGGGACTGTTAGCTGGCCTCGCAGCCATTGCCCAAATTTCTTATACAAAAGCAGTAGATCCAAATGGATTATTAGGTTTTGAACTTCAGGTTATTGCGGCTGTTGTATTGGGTGGCGCCAATATCATGGGTGGTCGTGGTTCGATTGTCGGAACCTTTTTAGGTGTCTTATTATTGGGGATCTTGCAGAATGGTTTGATATTAGCAAGAATTGATATTTTTTGGCAAAAAGTCTTTGTTGGTATCATTATTTTAATCGCAGTTTCTTATGATCATATTCAATATAAACGAGCAAAAAATAAAGTAGCAAAAATTGAAGTAGAAGCATAGGGAAGGGGTGAATAAAATGAAAGGGCTTTCTAAAGAAAGTATATTAGGACTTATTGCTTTAGGTTTAATCACTGTCATGAGTTTCATCGCACCAGGATTTTTAAGTCAGCAAAATATAAACAATATGATGTTTCAAATTCCAGAATTTGGGTTAATTGCATTAGGGATGATGGTAGTAATTATCACAGGCGGGATCAACCTGTCTATTACTTACACAGCGGCATTATCAGGTGTGGCTATAGCATTAATGCAAAGTAATGGATATCCAATGCTATTATCCATTTTCGTGGGAATAGCAGTAGGCTTGATTTGTGGATTTATTAACGGTTTTATAGTTTCTAAGATTGGAGTATCACCTATTCTAGTAACCTTGGGAACGATGGTTTTATTCGAAGGAATCATTTTGAGTATTACAAAAGGCAATTCCATCTCAGGATTTAGCGAGATATATGGCTTAATAGGAAACGGATACTATTTAGGACTAGTTCCTCTGTCGATGATTATCTTTATTTTATTCATTATAGTTACAGCTGTTCTTCTTAATAAGTCCAAATGGGGCAGGAGTGTTTACATGGTAGGAAGCAATCCGGTAGCAACCCTATTCTCGGGAATTAATAATAATAGGGTGCTGATGGGAGTTTATCTGTACTCAGCTTTGTTAGCTACAATTGCTGCAATTATTATGACCTCCAGATATAACATGGCAAAAGTAGACCTTGGATCTTCATACCTTCTTCAAAGTATTGCTGCTGCTGTACTTGGAGGAACTGATATTCAAGGTGGCTATGGAAAAGTAATTGGAACCGTCTATGCAGTTATTATTTTTCAAGTTTTATCTAGTGGATTAAATCTTTTAGGAGTTCCTCGTTCTATTGTTGGGGTTATTATGGGAGCAATTTTAATTCTAGTTCTTCTTATCAATTTTGCAAAAGCTAAATTAGATGAGAAGAAGCAGAAAAAGCTTCACGAAGTTACAGCTGCTTGAGGATATATTCTGGTTATAAAATCAGATTATCAATAAACGAAAATATGAGGGGGAGTTACTATGAAGAAGTTTCTAGTGACAATGGTTTCATTAGCGTTAATGATGGGTTTACTAGCAGGTTGTGTGTCTACTAATTCTTCCAGCGGAGGAGATTCGCAAGCCAGTGAAAAGAAAGAAGATGGCGACAAACTAAAAATTGCTGTAGTACCCAAACTGGTTGGGATTCCTTATTTTAACGCGTCTGAAACAGGGGCAATTAAAGCGGGAGAAGATTTAGGAGTTGAAGTTATATATACAGGTCCTACTGAACCAGATGCAGCACAGCAAGTGAAAGTGATAGAGGACTTAATTAGCCAAAATGTAGATGTTATTGCTGTTGCACCAAACGATCCATCTTCATTGACTCCAGTGTTAAATAAGGCGAAAGAGCAAGGGATTAAAGTTATGGACTGGGACACTCCTGCAGATCAATCAGTGGTTGAATTATCTGTTCATCAAATTGATGACGAAGCGTATGGTCGTCACATTGCTAAATCACTGATTGAACAAATGGGAACGGAAGATGGAGAAATTGCGATTCTTACAGGCGGTCTTTCAGCTGCCAACTTAAACACATGGATTGAAGCAGCTAAGAAAGAACTTGAAGAGAACTATCCTGGAATTAAATTAGTAACAGATAAAATCGCAACGGACGAAAAACAACCTGTAGCCTATCAAAAAACCCTTGACTTGGTAAAATCATATCCAAACTTAAAGGGTATTATGGCGTTTTCAACCATTGCTCCAATTGGTGCAGCACAAGCTGTACAAGAAAAAGGCTTACAAGATAAAATTTCGGTAGTTGGAACTGCTCTACCAAAAGATTCTAAACCATTTCTTGAAGATGGATCTTTAGATTTAGCTATTCTATGGGAGCCAGATAAGTTAGGTTACTTAACAGTTGCGCTTGCAAAAGATCTTGCAGAAGGCAAAAAACCTGAAGATGGACAAGAAGTATCGAATGTTGGGAATATTGAAGTTTGGGAAGATGGAAAAACAGTCATCCTTGGGCCACCAACAGACTTTACTGCAGAAAATGCAGGAGATTACGACTACTAATAAAGTTTTAAAACCCTTCTCACGTTGAGAGGGGTTTCTTAAAACCTCTCATCTACGGTGGGCGAATAAACTAAATATATTATTACTGACTGAAATCTATAATAAGTTAAAAATGACACTTTCAATGAAGAAGGTGAGACACAGGTGAAATATTGTTTAGCAGTAGACGTAGGAGCATCAAGTGGGCGAATGATTTTGGGACACAAGCAAAAAGACAAAATACTACTAGAAGAAATTCATCGATTTGAAAACAGGATTGTACAAAAAAACAATCAGTTTTGCTGGAATGTAGATGAAATTTTTAATGAAATAAAAAAAGGCCTTATAAAATGCGGGAAGCGGGGGATTAAGCCGGAAAGTATGGGAATTGATACTTGGGCTATTGACTTTGTTTTGTTGGATAAAGAAGATACGCCTTTAACAGATGTAGTTTCTTACCGGGATCCACGAACCGAAGGAATGATTGAGCAAGTAGCTAAGAGAATTTCTAAGAAAGATCTTTATAAAACAACTGGGATCCAGTTTCTAAAGTTTAATACAATCTATCAGCTCTATTCAATAAAACAGAATAAACCTGAAGTATTAGAAAAAGCTCACACCTTTCTTATGATTCCTGATTACTTACACTATTTACTTACCAGTGTAAAAGCGAATGAATACACCAATGCCACAACGACCCAACTAGTTAATACTTATACCGGCAAATGGGATAGGAAAATATTAGAAGAATTAGACCTGCCCGTTAAAATATTTCAAGAAGTTTATCATCCGAAAACAATACTAGGGCAATTAAAAGAGGAGCTTGTAGCAGAACTGGGATTTAATATGAAAGTGATACTTCCTGCAACGCATGATACTGGATCTGCTGTAATTGCTACCCAGGAATGGGAAGAGAGCATTTATATAAGTTCTGGAACATGGTCGTTGATTGGGGTGGAACATCACTCTCCTACCTGTACACCCAAAGCGTTAGAATCAAATTTTACAAATGAAGGCGGGATAGATTGCCGTTACCGTTTCCTAAAAAATATTATGGGTCTATGGATGATTCAAGAAGCCAGGAGACTCTATGGGAAACAATATTCGTTTGCAGAGCTAATGAAGTTATCGGGGGAGATAGAAGATTTCAATTCCATAGTTGATGTGAATGATGATAGATTTTTAAATCCGGAAAATATGATTGAAGAAATAATGAATTATTGCCGAGAAACCTCCCAACAGGTGCCGAAGTCACCTGGAGAAGTAGCAAAATGTATATTCGATAGTCTGGTTGTTAGTTATCAGAAAGCAATTGAAGAAATAGAAGAAATTTTTGAGAGAAAGTTTAATAAGATAAATGTTATTGGCGGCGGTTGTCAAAATGAGGTTTTGAATCAAATGATTGCTAACAAAACGAAGAAAAAAGTGTATGCAGGTCCAGTAGAAGCAACAGCAATCGGTAATATTGTCACTCAGATGATTGCTCTTGGAGAAATTGAGGATTTATTTATAGCAAAAACCATTATCAAAAATTCTTTTGAAGTGAAAACCTATCTGCCCAGAGAAACTCCAGTAAATAATCTTTATAGAGGTGACAAGAAGTGACAGTTTTAGAAAGTTACGAGTTGGCTAAGAGAGAGTACGAAAAATGGGGAATTTCAGTAGATAGTGTTTTAGGACAGTTAAAAAAGATACCTATATCTATCCACTGTTGGCAAGGAGATGATATTACCGGATTTGAAGAAGATAAAGGTGAGCTAACAGGTGGAATTGATGTTACAGGAAACTATCCAGGAAAAGCGAATACACCCTTGGAACTAAGACAGGATTTAGAAAAAGCTCTATCCCTTATTCCTGGTAATCATCGTGTGAATCTTCATGCCATTTATGCAGAGACAGATGGCGAGGTGATAGAAAGAGATCAATTAAAACCACTCCATTTTGAGAAATGGATGAGGTGGGCTAAAAAGAATAAATTGGGATTAGACTTTAACCCAACCTTATTTTCTCATCCAAAGTCTGCGGATGGCCTTACTCTATCCCATCCTGAAAAGGAAACAAGGGAATTTTGGATTAACCATTGTATCGCCAGCCGTAAGATAGGAGAATATTTCGGAAGAGAGCTTGGATCACCATGTTTGACCAATATATGGATACCGGACGGTTTTAAAGATATCCCTAGCGATCGCTTCACGCCGAGGGAAAGATTAAAGGAATCTCTTGATAAGATTTTTGAAGTGGAAGTTAATGAATCCTACAATGTGGATGCTATAGAGAGTAAATTATTTGGAATCGGTTCAGAATCTTTTGTAGTAGGATCTTTTGAATTTTATCTTGGATATGCACTAAAAAACAATAAGTTATGTTTGCTCGACACAGGACATTTTCATCCGACTGAAACAGTATCAAATAAAATTTCTTCAATGCTGCTTTTCAGTGAAAAGATTGCCTTACATGTCTCTAGGCCGGTTCGTTGGGATAGCGATCACGTTGTTATATTAGATGAAGAAGTGCGGGAAATTGCAATTGAAATTGTACGTAACAATGCCCTAGATAAGGTACTGATTGGACTTGATTTCTTTGATGCCAGTATCAATAGAATTGCAGCTTGGGTGATCGGTACACGAAATATGATAAAAGCTTTGTTGTATGGATTACTAATGCCACATAATTATTTTAAACAATTGCAAGAAAAAGGTAATTATACAGAGAGATTAGCACTTTTAGAAGAATTCAAAACATATCCGTTTGGTGCAATTTGGGATTACTATTGTGAAACAATGGGAGTTCCAGTTAAAGAAGCATGGTTATCTGAAGTAATGGATTATGAACGAGAAGTCTTAGCAAATCGATTTGCAGTAAGTAAATAAACCTTAGACTTAAGAGTCTACTGGAATAGGAGCTATAATTATGGAGGCAAACATGAGCAAGGTAAAGAGTAACATACTAGAGGCATCTTTTATTCAAGAAATGATGGAAGCTACCCTTAATATGTGGAAAAATGGGTGGGATGAACGAAATGGAGGGAATGTTAGTTACTTACTAATGAAAGATGAAGTAAGCCCATATCTTGATCTTGAGCAAGTTGTTCGAACAATTGAACTTGATTTTCCTGTAAAAGAATTGGCAAATATGTATTTCCTCGTTACTGGATCTGGGAAATATTTTAAAAATGTTAAAAAGAATCCAGAAGATTCTCTAGGGATTATTCGAGTATCAGAATCAGGTAACTATGTAGAAGTACTTTGGGGTTTTACAGATAAAGGCAGGCCAACAAGCGAGTTACCGTCTCATTTTATGACTCATATTGTTCGATTGCAGCAAGATGAGAATCATAGAGTAGTTATGCATAATCATGCTACCAATGTAATTGCTATGACATTTACTCATGAATTAGATGAGAAAAGCTTTACAAAAACCTTGTGGAAAATGTGTACAGAATGCATCATTGTATTCCCAGATGGTGTAGGACTGCTTCCTTGGATGATTCCTGGTACAGATTTAATAGGCCGGAAAACGGCTGAAAAAATGGAAAGCCATCAATTAGTCATTTGGCCACACCATGGTATCTTTGGAGTTGGTACTTCAATAGATGATGCATTTGGGTTAATTGAAACTGCCGAAAAAGCTGCTCAAATTTACATGCTAACTAACTCCCATCAGGGCGGAATAAAACAAGGTATAACTGATCAAGAATTATATGATTTAGCTCTATCATTTGGTGTAACCCCAAGGGAAGGAATATTGGAGTTATAATATTCCTTAATAATTGCAGGAGCGATGGGTATGTACCTAATACTGCGCTGAGCAGTTTCCCAGAAGGAAGAATGATGGGAAGACGTATATTCATTATGGAAGTTCATTTAAGTCTGAGGAAGAGTTGGACGAATTCTTAAAGGGTTAAGATGAGTTATTTAAAAATCGATAATAAACAAGAAAAACGATCAGCCCTGATCGTTTTTCTTTTAGTCTTTTTGTTTATTTATAGTACATAGTTAAATCCGTCATAACAGGATAAAGATCGCTTGGGAATTGTCCATTCTTTTGGTAGTTAATAATTTCAATTGTTTTAGCTAAGATGTTTCCTTTTTCAAGGATCCAATCAATACGTCTCTCAGGTCCCTGCCCAGTAGGATCATTAAAACCATTAAACGTTCAAAGATCTTCGTTCACGCGAGTTTGAGCTGTATCCCAAAGATCACTGAACTCTCCTTCTTTTGTCAGGGTATGATGTGGAAGACAGTTGGACCAGCATTGAAATCACCTGTTAAGATGACAGGTAAATCAGGATTGAACTCTTTTGTTTTTTCTAAGATTAATGCTGCGCTCTTTTCTCTGGCTACAGGTGATTGGTGATCAAAATGAGTATTTACTACGTAGAATTGCTGGTTGCTCCTTTTATCAAGGAACTTTGCCCACGTTACCATACGGGGAATTTGGTTTCCCCATGATTTGGACCCAATAACATTTGGAAGGTCTGCAAGAAAAGCAGGATCTAGCATATGGCTGCCTCCCTAAATGTTTTTTATAAAGCGACCAAATGATTGGTAATATACCGGGGGAAAATGCCTTATTCCGATATAAAAATCATTCATGCTGATGTTGGGGGATATCAGGGCCCTTATTTTCAGGTGAAGATCGATTTGGAAAAAGCCAGGTAGAGAATGATCATTCCATTGAGTGTTTTGAATCGAACCACTTGATTTATAAACTAAAAGAATCTGAAGTAGATTGGTTTCTAAAAGAGCTGTATAAGTGCGACTTTGTCAACTGGGCAGAGGAATACATTCAGTTTGCGATGGACGGAACTCACTGGACTGTGCGGATTGAGTATAGCAACCATTGTGAAATCAAAAGGGGAAGCAATCATTTTCCACTCAAGTGAACGAAGTTTTGTAAAGCAGTGGCCAAAGTAAGCAAAGGGGATTTTTACTAGATTAAAAATCCTGCCTTCAAATAGAAAGCAGGATTTTATTAACTTTCAACAGCTTTATAAAAAACAAAAAACGCCACCAAAGCCCCGAAACTTCCCAATCCAAGCAGGATCAGAAGAGGAAAGATGCTTGTACTTATGTAAAACATGATCCCAATCCCCACCGTAATCCCAACTGTATGCAACGGCTTCCCAATCGACAGCAGCATTGCGTTCTTAAGCGATTGGAACAGTTTCAGATGATAATGCACAGTGTTCGAAAAGAAGTGAAGAGTAAAGACAAACATGAACATGCCTACTGCCAGAAACAGATAATATAGAGGCGAGTTGGCTTTGGCAAAGTAAAAGTAGTCGATAACCAGGATGATCCAGAGCGGGACGCTGAGCATGCCGCCTATCATGCTTCGGATGTAGTTTTCTTTGTAGAAGCGCCAGTAGGACCGGATCAGCGGAACTTGGAGGTCCGTGGTCACCCATTTGCGCACAATGCCGAAGAGGGCGCTTGTGGCCGGGAATAGGATGAACGGAGCAAAGAATCCAATGGTCAGTCCGTTGACAATGAAGCCAGCCGGGTCTTTGATTGCAAATAGATTGAAGGTTAGGTAAACGATCGGCAGGTTGAAGAAAAGCCAGACGATGTTAGCTATGAAGATTTTGGTGATCCATTCGGTTACGGTGTAGAGCTGCTGCAACAATCCTCCGGTTTTCATTGATTTCCCCCTGATTAATTGAAAACGTTTTTATCGTTTTTCTCTTATCATAGCATATTCATTTTGAACTTTGGACGGCGAATACAGAATTTTCGTAGTTTAAACTATTTAATTATCAGTTTATTAAAAATATTTCTTCTTTTTTGTTAAAAAATCGTTGCGCAGACAAAATTTAGGCTGTATTCTAGGTTTAGATATAAAAACGTTTTTATGAAGGCAGGAGAGTACGATTACGAAAATTACGATTAAAGACGTCGCAAGAGAAGCAGGAGTATCGATTTCTACTGTTTCCAATGCCTTGAATGGTGTGGATGTGCTGAATGCAGCTACGAGAGATCATGTGTTGGATGTGGCCAACCGGTTGAATTACATACCGAATGTCAACGGCAGAAACTTGAAAACCAGCGCAACGAAAGTATTAGGGCTTTTTATCACAAGCATGCAGGGTCCGTATTATGGCATTCTGACGGATTCGATTTACAAGGAGTGCGAGAGAAACGGGTATGAACTGAATGTGTTTGTTACAAAGAATGACCGCAATGCGCTGAGCAATATCTTAGGCAAGCGAGTGGATGGCGCAATCATTTTGAATGAATGGATTACAGACAAGCATATGGATCAGCTTGACAAAGCGAAGGCGCCGATTGTGTTTTTGGACAGGGAGAAGGTCAGCGAAACCATTTCAAGTGTGGTGTTCGATTCGTATAAAGGCGGACAGGTTGTGGCCCGTTATTTGATGAATCTTGGACACAAACGTATTGGCTACATTCAAGGGTATTCTAATCTGTATGATGATATTGAGAGATTCAGAGGATTTAAGGATGCACTGCTGGAAGCGGGTCTTGAATTTCATGAAGAGCACAGGTTAGTCGGTTATTTTGAAGAAGAGGCGAGCTATTCGGCTGTGAAGTCTTATGTCAGAAGCGGCAAGCAGCTGCCTGATGCGTTTTTTGCAGCGAATGATTTGAGTGCGATTGGTGCGATTAAAGCGCTGAAGTCAGAAGGGCTGGTCGTGCCGGAGGATATCAGTGTAATTGGGTTTGACGATATAGACATCAGTGAGTTTTTCAATCCGCCGATTACGACGGTGAATAATCCGATTGCTAGACAGGGACTGCTTGCGGTGAATCGTCTGCTGGCGATGATTCAGAATAAAGCGGATGGCAGACTTGATAAGCTCGAAGGGAACTTGGTAGTAAGAAATTCGTGCAGTGTGAATAAAATGGTTTTTATGAATGACTCCATTTAAAGCGCTTACAAAATAAGTTGCTTTTAAATTTGGATAAATAAAAACGTTTTTAGTAAGAACAAAGGGAGGATCCATAAGGAGAATGGGAGGGATTGAATTGAATAAGAAACCGTTCTTGAAGAAGCTTAAAGAGCAGTGGCCGCTGCAGGTCATGGTGCTCCCCGGCATTATTTTTATGATTATTTTCTGCTATATTCCAATTTATGGTTTGACGATTGCCTTTAAGAGCTTTTCGGTCACAGATACGATTGCCGCTGCACCTTGGGTAGGGTGGGAGAACTTTAAGGTGGCGTTTGGGGACAAGTTCTTTTGGGATTCAGTCGTCAATACACTTGCTATCAGTTTTCTAAAGCTTTTGATTGGGTTTACTGCACCAATTCTTCTGGCGATTATGATTTTTGAATTGAAAGATGGCTGGTTTAAGAAATGGGTTCAGACGATTTCGTATTTACCGCATTTTCTGTCCTGGATAGTGGTCGGAGGGATGCTGATCAGCTGGCTGTCGACGACAGGGATTCTAAATACGATTTTAGTGGGTGCCGGGATTTTGGACAGTCCCCGCAATTTCCTTGTTGAACCGAATAGCTATTGGATGATTGCGGTGCTGTCTGATGTCTGGAAGGGCGTTGGTTGGGGGACGATAATCTACTTGGCCACAATGGCTGGGATTGATCCGACCTATTATGAAGCAGCGAAGATGGATGGGGCGACAAAAATCCAACAGATTATTCATATTACGTTGCCGCTCATGAAGTTCATTATTTCACTGATGTTTATTCTCGCGGTCGGAGGCATCTTAGGTTCCAACCTCGATCAGACGTTAGTGTTAATGAATCCGCTGAACGCTTCACATGCCGAGGTTATTAACTCTTATGTATACAAAATCGGTCTTGCTCAAGGGGATTTCTCGTATGCGACGGCTGTCGGCCTTGCGATTTCGATTATCTCATTAATCCTTGTGCTTATCACAAACCGCCTCACTAAGAAATTTAGTGACCGGTCTGTCTTTTAGGAGGGTGTCATGAAAGTTGCGAATACTGAACAGATCCAGATTGCTGTAAAAGGTCCTAAAGGCAGCGGGAAAGTGAAGGAAAACAGGATCTTTAACGTTGTAAATATTGTGTTTATGTCGATGTTTGCGCTCGTGATTCTTTTTCCGATCTGGGACATAGTCGTTGCGTCCTTCAGCAGTCCGGATACACTTAGAAGCTCGAAAATCCGCATTTGGCCAGAGGAATTTTCGCTTGAAAACTATCGTCTGGTGTTCAACGATGCAAGCATTTGGAATGCGTTCCTCATTTCCATTCTGAAGACGGTCATCGGCGTTGTCACCCATGTGTTTTTTACCGCGATGGTTGCTTATGCTATGAGCAAGAAGGATTTGCTTGGACGAAACATTTATACAGCGATGGGGATTGGAACAATGTTTTTCAGCGGAGGCATGATTCCTACGTATCTATTAATGAAGTCTCTTGGATTGCTTGATAGCTTCTGGGTATATATCATCCCGGCGCTCTTCAGCTATTACGATATGATCATTATCATGAACTTTTTCCGTGAGATTCCGAGTTCACTTGAGGAATCTGCGAAGATGGACGGAGCTGGTGTATGGACGATCTTCATGAAAATCATCATTCCTTTATCAATGCCTGTTCTGGCAACGATCGCACTCTTTAACGGGGTGTATCAATGGAATGATTATATTACGACAAAGCTGTATATCAGCAATGAAGCCTTATATCCAATCCAGATGAAGCTATATGAAATCATTGTGCAGCAGCAGGCGCAGACGATGCAGACGGTTGGATCAGTCGTCATTCCGACTTCATCAGAGTCGATTCAGTTAGCGACGATTGTGATCGCAACGGTGCCGATTGTATTGGTGTATCCGTTCCTGCAAAAATACTTTATCTCCGGCATGATGATTGGAGCTGTAAAAGAGTAGGCTTTCCTTCACGTACAGGAGCATAAATGTAAACGTTAACACCGTGACGGCTGTACATTGTGAACTCATAATAGATTACTAATTTCTTATTTTAGGAGGAAGTCGAATGAAGAGTAAGTGGCAGTCGCTTTTGTCAAAAGGCATGGTGTTAATCCTGGCGCTGACAATGATTCTTACAGGATGCGTAAACTCAGAAAGTGCTTCAAGCAAAGAAGGAACAGGAACGAAAGAAAAGGCGAGATACGAAGTCGATGAAAACATTCCAGC
Source organism: Bacillus sp. UMB0893 (assembly GCF_002858905.1). NCBI lineage: Bacteria > Bacillati > Bacillota > Bacilli > Caryophanales > Bacillaceae > Bacillus > Bacillus sp. UMB0893. The sequence continues at coordinate 51,026 of NZ_PKLB01000008.1, forward strand.
ATGGAAAGCGGATAAAAAAGAAAGCACAGAGCTTACCTGGTACGTAAATGCAGATTGGTTCAACAAAGAGTACGGCAACGATACGATTACGAAGAAATTGAAAGAGGATCTTAATCTTGATATTAAATTTCTAACAGGTGACGATACGAAGTTGAATACGTATTTTGCAAGCGGTGACCTGCCTGACATCATTACCATTTTCGGAGGCAATACCCCAACTGCTCAAAAAGCGGATACATGGGCGCTGCCTTTAAGTGAATTAGCAGACAAATATGATCCGTATTTTCACAAAGTGGCACAGGAGCAGACGCTGAACTGGTATCAGCTGAAAGACGGCAAAACATACGGTTATCCGAGCTTCTCGAATACGGACGAGCATTACGACAACGGAATGGTCGTCGGCAGTGATGCGTTTGTCATTCGCAATGATATTTATGAAGCAATCGGCAAGCCTAGCATGTCCACTCCAGAAGAGTTCTTGTCAGCTTTGGAGAAAATCAAAGCGCAATTCCCTGACACGATTCCATTCGGCTTTAGAGGCTTTGCGGCAGAAGGAGACACGAGCTCACTTGCCGGCATTCTGCAAAACCATCTTGGAGTCCCGATTACAACTGAAGACGGAAAGTGGTACAACCGAAATCTTGATGAAGACTATTTAGAATGGATTAAAGTTTTCAATGAAGCTTATAAAAAAGGATATATCAGTGAGGATAATTTCTCTGATGATAATACGATTTTTGAAGAGAAAGTAGCGCGCGGCGATTATGCGGCGATGTTCGTGAATGGTGTACCTCAGCTTTCGAGTACGCTTCAGAAAAATATCGCAGCAAATCCAGATCAAAAATATATAGCGATTGATGGACCGAAAAGCACTAAAGGAAATGAGCCTGCTTTAAATCAGACAGGAATTTCAGGCTGGTCCGTCACATATATCACGAAGAAAGCAAAGGATCCTCAAAAAGCGATTCAGCTGTTCACTTACTTGCTTAGTGAAGATGGACAGTACTTAACGAATTACGGAGTAGAGGGAGAGACGTTTGATTTTAATGGAGAAGGAAAAGCAGTCTTAAAGCCTGAAGTTCTGGAACTAAGAAATGCCAATCCGGATGAGTACAAGAAGAAGTACCGCCTAGGGGAATTCTGGTTCTTCGGACATGATACGTTTGCTCTTGAAAAAGGTCAAAACGAGCCGGTTGAAGCAACAGCCCAAATTACAGAGTGGGCTGAAGGAAAGCTTAAGCCGCAGTTTATTATTGAAAACACCGATCCTGATCAGGGCAGTGCGGAAGCCAGAAGCCTGACGAATATCAACTCCTTCTGGGCGACGACTTTGGCGAACATGCTAAGAGCGAAAAACGATAAAGCCTTTGATAAATTGGTATCCGATTATGAAAAGTTCCTTGATGCCAATAACTTTGACGCGATTATCAAAATCAGAAACGAAAAAATGAAGGAAAACGCTGAAAAGCTTGGCTATGAATAAATGATGAATGAGAATCAGAGCCAGATGCTTTGATTCTCCCTTTTTTCTGACCATAAATGAAAGGCTGGTGCAAAATCGTGACATCTAATACGCATTCCAAAGCAAGCAGCTTAAAATCAACCATGCAGCTGAAGATGATTGACGGCAGGGCTGTTCCGTTTCAAAACGGCATTCCTTATCCGTCTTTTGAGCCGCAGAGCCGTACAGTGAAATCTCTTGCAGGGGACTGGAAGAAGAAGCGCTTTGACGCAGATCATGACTGGTCCATGAGTGAGCGGAATCATGAGTGGAGAGAGAAAGAAGAATCAGAAGGAATTACATTGCCTTCTTTTGATGACAGCAATTGGGAAACTCATTCTGTTCCGCTCCCTGAAAATATGCTTACTGGAAAAGAAGAAGTAAACGGTGCAGAAACGTATGAAAATGGTGTCTGGTACAGGAGGAGCTTTATTCTTGATGATCAATGGGATGGGAAGGCAGTCTCTTTAAAATGTCTCGGGTTATCCTATGTCGGCGATTTTTGGATCAATGGCAGGTACGCAGGATACCATGAAGGCGGGTTTACACCGTTTTCATTTGATGTAACATCTCTAGTAAACAAAGGTGAAAACATGATCGTGGTACGGGTCGACAATCCGCCATGGACAACCCGCATAGATACAGTGCCTGCCGTTGATAATGACTTTTTCAATTATACTGGCCTGATTCATGATCTCTTTATAGAAGCGGCAAACTCCGTCCACGTTGTAAGAGCCGATATTGTGCCTAAGAATACAGAGGGTGACCTTGAGCTGGCTGTTGTTCTTGAAAATCGGACAGATCAGCCACATGAGGTCACTGTAAAAGGCGACGTATATGAAACTGACTATCTATCTAAAGACTTTCTGACAGAGCCTGATGCCAAAAGCATTTGTACAAAGCAGGCAAAGGTAAGTGGAATAAAAGGTATAAAAATCACTCTGGCTCCAAAAGAAACAAGAGTCATTTCCTATAAAGCATCAATCGCTGATCCGAAGCTCTGGAGTATACGAACTCCAAACTTATATGTTCTAAAGGTAATAGTGTCGGATGAACAGGCGGAGCTGGATGCCTTTTATTCTCAGTTTGGCATTCGCACGCTGAAGGCAGAGAAAGCTAAAATCTGTCTCAACGGTGATCCCGTCTTTTTAGCCGGTGTGGCCCGTCATGAAGAGTGGCCTGAGTATGGAAGAACCGCTTCATGGGACCGCATTAAAAGTGATTTTCTCCAAATTGCCGATTTATCCGTCAATATGGTGCGGACTGCTCACTATCCGAACCATGTGTATACCTTCATCATGCTTGACCGTCTCGGCTTAACTGCAATGAGTGAAATCCCATTGTGGCAATTTGAAACTGAGCATTATGAGGCTCAGGAAACTAGGGGAATCTCCTATCAGATGTGGCGCGAAATGGTTTATTCCAACTTTAATAGACCGTCGATCATTATGTGGAGTACGCAAAATGAATCGAAGGATGTATTGCTTCGGAAAGCTTACAATGAGAGATTAGTTTCTGAACTGAGAGACTTCTATAATGACGGCCGATTAATCACTCAGAGTGCTGCGGCTGATCAGCCGGGCTTTGAAGATGCCTCCATGGAACCGCTTGATGTGGCTGGCTGGACGATGTACTTTGGGATTTTTCACGGCAGCACCCCATATGAAGGAACAAGAGACTTTATCGAAAAAGCCCACGCAAAATGGCCGGATAAACCCATTATTAACACCGAATATGGGATCTGGAGCAATGCGGACAAAAGTTTTATTGAAAAGCAGGTAGAGATTTACGAAGATGTTCAATTGGCTCTGATTGAAAAAGCAACGGTATCACCCCAGGGCATTGTGAATGACAATGGCTACATTGCCGGAATCGATTACTGGACCGTATTCGACTGGTATGTGAACCATAATAAGTTCTATCAAACGATGGGCATGTACCATATGGACAGAAAAACAACTAAGCCGCTTTACGATCGGTTCGTAGAAGATCACAGACGGATGATGGGAAAAACAAACGGAATTGGAATGGCTTCTTATGATCAGTATTTAGAAAAGCTAAAAGGCACTGTTGAGAAGGGAACGGGAGAGTTCGTTCTAGATGAAGTAAAGGATTTAAGCGAGGAAAATTACTTGATGGTAAGAGTGATAGATCCTGAAAATCAAGATAGAATGGTCATTGAACTGATGGACGAAAAAGGCGATTCCGATTCCTATCAGACCTATAGCATCCAGACCAATCAGGAATTTGACGTACATGTTCCGCTGTGGAAGATGAACAGAGATGTTCTTAAAACTGTTTCAAAAGTAAAAGTTATGTATAAAGATAGCCGCAAGTTGGAAGTGGTTGAAGTTGTGAGCGGGATGTTTGGGAGGTAATGTTTGAAAACACAATAAGGTGAATGCAACTTTAGATCCAGCAAAAATTAAAGAAATTCAAATACTAGGTAACCACCTGTTGTTGTGATGAGCTAATAATCACTTTTTTTCGGGAATTTACAAAAGCTACAGCATGCTGCTGTAGCTTTTGTCTTAAGTATTATCGGTCACATGCTATACCATCACGGTCACGATCCAGTTTTGTTGAATAACCTGGTTCACCTATACGGATTGGAGCTGCACCAGCTTCTCGTACTTCTGTGCAGTTCTTATAATAAACATTTTGCACTTGAGCAGCTTCTTCCTCCGCTTTTTGTTCCTCAGCAAGGCGAGCAGCTTCTTCTTTTTTTCTTTGTTCCTCGGCAAGGCGAGCGGCTTCTTCTTTCTTTCTTTGCTCCTCTGCAAGGCGAGCGGCTTCTTCTTTCTTTCTTTGCTCTTCAGCAAGGCGAGCAGCTTCTTCTTTCTTTCTTTGCTCTTCAGCAAGGCGAGCAGCTTCTTCTTTTTTCTTTTGCTCTTCATCAAGACGGGCTTCTTCTTCCTTCTTCTTTTGTTCTCCTTCAGTTATTTTACTAGTCTCTCCGTTGTTATTCACTTCAGTAGCTTTAATTTCCTTGTTGTTATCCTCGTTTACCTGTTTGGGTTGTGAATTAGCAGTTGCTGTTTCTTTATTGGATCCTTCTTCAAATGTAATTGCGATCCCCACAAATAATATAAATAAATAGCAGAGAGAAGCAATTGAGGCTTTCCACCACTTTCCAGAACGATAACCTAGAATTTTGCGATACCATTTTCTTTTTAAAACAGTAACTTGAATAGATTTTTGCATAAGTATAGAAGTAAATTCTTTTCCTGACCCGTTTAATGTAAGTTTACCTTCGATTGTGTTAATTTCAGTTTTTAAAACGAAATGGTCGAATGTCGCCCCATTAAAGAAAGTTAGAGGCCAAATTTTTCTTATAAAAACTTTCCTTTTTTCTTGGTCATATTCATAAAGCAAAATCTTTTCATCTACCACAATAAAATTACCAATCTTTTTTTGTTCAAATAAATTTCCTTCAATGATAAGTGAAGAATTAGGGTGTTTTTCCTTTAATAGTCTAGAGCCATTCGAAGTGACTCCCTTATTATCGCGATTCATAAGTATTGGAGTAATTTTTACTCCATTTAATTTATAATGCTCCAATTTGTCTGCATGGAGGAAAAAATCAAAGTTGTGAGTGACGGTAGTAAGAATTTCCTGTGAAGGATTCTGGATTTTTTCTTTAAGTATGAAGAAAAACTCATCTGTATCATCATTCTTTTTCACATCATCAAACCTATAAAACATGCCGTTTGAATAAAATTTAATGACCCATTCATTTTTGTCTTTTCCCTCAGCAATCATTCCTAAATCTCTGATGTGTTGAAAATGGAAAATTTGTTGGTCTTTATTCGATGCAAACAACATTTTATAGTTAGTGATAATAAGTATACCGTCTAATTCATTTTTGTTTTTTTTATCATGTTCAGCTTCAATAGCCTTTAAAACTACTTCATCAGAACCTAAAACTAAATGTTCTAGTTGATTGAAAACTTTCTTAAACTTTGTGTACATATACTTTTGTGTAAGGGTTGGATTATTCCCTATCCATATGCTCATTATTATTCCTCCAAAATAGTTATATCCCTAATAAATGGTATAAAAACATTAATATACTACCACTCAATTTTTCCTATTTGTACATAAATCTAATAAAAAAGAAAAGATGGGAAATATGAATCTGTCAAAACAAGGATCGTTTTTCCTATAGGAGAGAAATCATTAATAGTGTTCTATATTTATATAAAGCGGCTGTTCTTTAAAAAAGAGGGAAAGACACCAGCAGAGAAGAATTAAATAAATATATCTGGGGCAGGATCAAACTGCCCTATTTTGGAGTGTGAAAAATGAGTACCCAGGAACGGATTATCAGCGTAAACGGTTTGGTCAAAAAATATGGAGATTTTACAGCGGTAAATGGGATAGCTTTTCATGTACATAGAGGCGAAGTGTTTGGGGTGCTTGGTCCGAATGGAGCCGGGAAGACGACGACTTTGGAGATGCTGGTCGGACTGCGGAAGCCGGATGGCGGTTCGGCTGATATTGGCGGGTTTGATGTGGTGCGGGATTTAAAGAAGGTGAAGGAGGTCATTGGTGTCCAGTTGCAGTCAACCACTCTGTTTGAGCTGTTGACGGTAGAAGAGATTCTCAATTTATATGCGAGTTTTTACAAAAAACAGATTCCGATTCATCCGCTGATTGAGGATATGCTGCTCACGGATAAAACGAAGAGCCGGATTAAAAGTCTGTCAGGCGGACAGAAGCAGAGACTTGCGATTGCGCTCGCTCTTGTGCATGACCCATTGATTATTTTTCTGGATGAGCCGACGACCGGATTGGATCCTCAGGCAAGAAGAACGCTGTGGGATATTATTTTTAAGCTGAAGGAAAAAGGAGTTACGGTTGTTTTGACAACGCATTACATGGATGAAGCCCATGTGCTTTGCGACCGGATTGCGATTATGGATCAGGGGAACCTGATTGCGCTTGATACACCGGCCGAGCTTGTGCGCAGCCTTCATTCTGAAAATGCGGTGGAATTCCGGTTTGAGGAAGAAGCAGCTGAGATGGATCTCACTGAAATTGAGGGAGTCAAGCAGGTTGGGACGCATAAGGACGCGACCATTTTGTATACGGATAATCTTCAGGCGACCTTAACGAGTCTTATTCAAACGGCTGCAGACCAAGGGTTGAAATTGGCGGATCTGCAGATTAGAACGGCAACGCTTGAGGACGTATTTATTCATATGACCGGAAGGAGGCTGAGGGAAGCATGAAGGCATATTGGCAATTGACATTAACCCAGCTGCGTATTTTCATGCGCAACCGTCAAGTCTTGTTTTGGACGCTAGCTTTTCCAATTTTCCTAATGGTCATGCTCGGGTCGTTTCTTGGGAATGGCAACAGTATGTCAGTGACCGTTGGAGTCTTGGATCAGGATCAATCCAGTGAATCGAAGGCTTTCGTAGCGGCATTAAAGGAAAATAAAGCGATGGAGCTTGAAATGGAGTCGAAGGAGGACAAAGCCTTCAGTGAGGTGAAAAATGGAAACCTTCAAATTGCGATTGTGATTCCAAAAGGCTATGGTGAAGAGCTTGGTCAGGCATCTCCTTTCAAACTGCCCGTCTATTATGACGAAACAAACACAATGGTCTCGCAGGTTGGTCTTCAGCTTGTAAATGGAGCTGTTGATCAGATCAGCAAAGAGAAAGCAGATTACAAGCCTGCGGTAGTCACTGAGCCAAAAGGAATTGAAACGCTGAACCTGAAATATATCGACTTTCTTGTTCCGGGGATTGTGGCGATGATGATTATGAGCAACAACATGAACGGGGTTGCCGGACAAATTGCGGCGTGGAGAGAGCGTGGTATTTTAAGAAGAATGCAGGGTACAACGCTAAAGGCATCGACCTTTATTGCAGCTCAGATAACGGCGCGTCTTATGCTGAATGGGCTGCAGGCTCTGCTTGTGCTCGTGATTGCGCAGCTGATTTTCGGAGTGGATGTGCGCGGCTCCTGGCTGACGCTGATCACCTTTGTTATTTTAGGAACACTTGCCTTTATGGCGATCGGATTTATTATTGCAGGTATTGCAAAAACACCGGAAAGCGCCGCGCCAATCGCAGGATTCCTTTCCTTTCCTATGCTGTTTTTAGGAGGCGTCTTTTTCCCAATCAAAGACATGCCCGATTTTTTGCAGCCGCTTGTCTATGTGCTCCCGATTTCCCACTTAAGCCATGCCTTAAGGGAAGTCATGAACGTTGGAGCATCCTTTTTGGCACTTGGAACCGAAACCTTGATTTTGGGCTGCTGGGTTGTTGGCGCTTTTATAGTTGCGAGTTTTACGTTTAAGTGGGAATAAGAACGTGCTAAAAAAGAGGTTTCGAGAGGATGTTCTTCAAAAGCTGCAAATGAATAAGATAGTAATAGAATAAAAGATAAAGGAGCCTTTACTATGACCACACCAGCCAATTGGAAGAAAGCAGACGATTATTTTATTTCTAAACTTCATTCCGCTGACCCAGATATGTCTTACATCCTTAAAGCCAACGAAGAGGCGGGTTTGCCTGAGATTGATGTGGCGCCTAACCAAGGCAAGCACCTTTACTTGCTCGCGAAGCTGAAGGGTGCGAAAAAGATTCTTGAAATAGGAACGCTGGGCGGCTATAGCAGTATTTGGCTGGCACGGGCTTTGCCTGAAGACGGGAGGCTTGTCACTCTTGAATATGAGGAGAAGCATGCGAGGGTTGCGAAGGAAAATATGAAAAAAGCCGGTCTTGATCATAAAATTGAAATTATTGTAGGAGCGGCGCTTGATACGTTGCCTGCATTACAGGATCAGGCACCATTTGATTTTATTTTTATTGATGCAGATAAGGTAAATTATCCAGGCTATTTTGAATGGGCGATGAAGCTATCTAAACCTGGAACCGTTATTTTGGGAGACAATGTGGTCCGCGGCGGGAAGGTCATCAATGAAAACAGCGGGGATGTAAATGTGGGCGGTGTCCGCACGTTAATGGATTTGCTGTCGAAGGAGCCTGGAATAGAGGCGACGGCAATTCAAACGGTTGGAAGCAAAGGATACGATGGATTTGTTCTTGGAATTGTAAAATAAAAAGGGGAAGAGCTGCTGAACAATGGCAGCTTCTTTTTTTGTGTAAGAATAATTATTGTTTGGGATGTTACTTAACTTTAAGCCTGGTGCAGGTAGCTTCAAAATGATGAAAATACCCTCATTCACCAGACTATACATGAAGTAGAGCATTACATAGATTGTAGGTATATCAGGAAGTATGTTCTTATAAGATTCATTTATATAAAAACTGAATCGATTGTAAGATGAATTCCGATCTCAAACAGGAATTTGTCCGGTCCTCATAATACCCTCTCTCATGGACAAGATATAGACAACGAAAACGTATTATGGAGGCGGGCAGAGTGAAAGTGTTATCAATGATTCAGCCATGGGCAAGTCTTTTTGTGCTCGGAGAGGTCAAATATGAAACAAGGTCATGGCGCACAGCCTATCGCGGGAAGCTGGCCATTCACACGAGTAAAAAAATGGATAAGACAGCCTGCAGACATGCAGGCATCCAAGCTTTGCTGGGCAAGCATGGGTATACGGAAAATAAACTTCCATCGGGCAAAATTATTGCAGTTTGCAGGCTTGAAAAGTGCCTTAGGGTTATAGAAAATAATCAGGAATCGGCAATTTTGGAAGATGGACGGATTGTCACAGGCAATGATTTTTTCCTGGGAGACTACAGAGTGGGAGGCTATGTGTGGGAAGTTGAGGACATGCAGCAGCTGGATGAATATATCCCTGCAAAAGGAAGGCTTGGATTATGGGAGCATAAGGTATAGGTTACATTCTGATTGAGTCTTTCTCGAATGGCTTAAATGGAAAAATATAATTCCGCTGCAAACGTGGATCCCAACACCCGCAAAGTGTTAGGCAAGCTCAGATCCTGATAAATAGTACCCTTTTCCTTTTTGAATAGAAGAATTTGGTTGTAGCGCTCAATTCCTGTTTGATCTGCTTAATATCAGTAAGCATGGTACTTCGGCTAACAAGAAAACGGTCAAGAAACGTTGTAAGATAAACGGGTTTTTCCCTTGTAAGTATCATCACTGCGACCGTATAATTTACATAAAAGGATATTGCTAGAATAAAAGAAAAGTAAGACGGATTTGTTCTAGCAAATGTAAAATGGTGCAATCTTCCTCGTTCATCAAAACAAAAAGTCAAAATTTCTTTGTTTTTTTGTTTGTTTCTGCGGAAAAAAAACGAAAAGAAAAAGGAACTGGCGTCTTTAAAAAGAATTATTAAGTAAATATTAATTAGACAGGGAGACAGCATATGAATTACCGTATTTTAAAAGAAGATAATCCATACAGCAAAAATATCGTCAATCAGAAGCTCTATGAGTACAATTCCTTGCACTTTCCGGAGGACTTAAACGGCAGATATGAAGAAATCAATTTGTACCTCAAAGATGAAAACGGCATGGTCCGCGGAGGCATTTTAGGAGAAATCTGCTGGAACTGGCTTGAGATTCATACATTGATGATCGATGAGGACCTTCGTCATTCAGGACATGGATCAAAGCTTCTGGCAGAAGCAGAAAACCTTGCTGTACTAAAAAAGTGCGACTTTGTAAAAGTGGACACTCTCAGTTTTCAGGCAGTGGACTTTTATAAAAAGCATGGGTACGAAGTATATGGCACGCTTGATGGAGTTGGAAGAGACTTTAAGCATCACTATTTGAAAAAGGACCTGTAAAGGAGCGAATTATGTCGTACGAATTGAAAACAAAGCAGACTGACAATAGTGTGATTGAATTTATCGAGGCTGTCGATCACCCGAAAAAGCGTGAGGACGCCTATCAGCTGCTGGACATTTTTACAGAAACGACCGGGTATGAGGCAAAGATGTGGGGGCCAAGCATTATTGGGTTCGGTTCCTATCATTACAAATATGCAACGGGTCATGAAGGGGATGCACCGCTTGTCGGCTTCTCACCGCGTAAAGCAAAAATCAGCCTTTACTTTGCGCCTGGTGAAACGAAGCGGGAAGAGCTTTTAAAAGAGTTTGGAAAGCATACGAACGGGAAAGCATGCGTTTACATAAACAAAGTGGCTGATATTGATGTTGAGGTGCTGAAGAAGCTTATTCAGGAGTCGGTTACGTTTTTGCAGGAAATGTATCCGGCTGAATGAAGGGAGAATCAACATGGTAAATTCACTGATTGTAAATGAAGAGATCCTTATAGATGCTGAACCTGAAACCATTTGGAGGGTGCTGACAGAAACAAAATATGTAGCACAATGGGATGAGCTCCCTGAGGGTTATCCTGAAGGAGCCATGAGAAAGGGCAGCAAGGTGATCTGGGAGCTTCCTGACGGGGAACAATCTATCACCACGATCATTAATGCAGAGCCTCAAAAAGAGTTAAAGATTTCTCTTTTCGTCACAAAGTGGGAAGAAAAGGTAAAAGAAGGGGATATAGCTTATCTATTTCAGCTTGAGGAGCGGGGCAGGAGCACACTATTAAAAATCAGGATCGGTGATTTTTCTTTGCTTAAAAACGGGCGAAACTATTATGAGGCTTCTGTTGAATTTGCAGATAAAGCTAAAAAGGTGATTAAGGAATTGGCAGAGAGCTAATCGGAGCGGCTCTATTTAAGGGCCTCTCCTGATGAGTATTAGAAATAAAGATGCGAGTGAAAAGTAGTACTTCATCCATTTTATAAAATGTGAGGAAAGCGGATAAATAGTCCCTTTCCTTTTTTAGTTTACAAAGAAGTGCAAGAGAGTAATTTTTAAATAAAGATTATAACGTTATATATTTTTATTATAAACATTATAACGTTATATTTACTTTGTGAAATTTCTATGATATCCTTCAGGTGTGAAAAGAAATACTAGGTATAAATGTAAGCGTGTTCCGAAAGGATCATGGAAAAGGGTGACAGGTATGAAGGAACGGTTTGTATTGCGTAATGTAAAGCTTGTGAATGAAGAGGAAATGGATATAGTGGTTGAAAACGGTAAAATTGCCGAGCTGACAAAGGCTGGGAGCGGATGTGGAGAGCAAGTTTTCGATTACTCCGGTGTTTATGTTTCAAGCGGCTGGATTGATTTACATGTCCATGCCTTTCCTGAATTTGATCCGTATGGCGATGAAATCGATGAAATAGGAGTAAAACAAGGTGTTACTACCATCGTAGATGCGGGAAGCTGCGGGGCCGACCGAATTGCAGATCTTGCTGCGAGCAGGGAACGGGCCAAAACGAATTTTTTTGCTTTTTTAAACATTTCCCGGATTGGTTTAAAACGAGTGGATGAATTATCTAAGTTAGAATGGATCGATACAGAGAAAGCTGTACAGGCGGTACAAGAGTATAAAGATTTCATTGTTGGATTAAAGGCGCGAATCAGTAAAAGTGTAGTTCGTGACAGCGGCATTGATCCTTTGCGTATTGCCCGGGCCATTTCAAGGGAAACTTCTCTGCCCTTAATGGTGCACATCGGCTCTGGACCGCCAAACATTGAAGATGTTATTCCGCTCTTGGAAAAAAGGGATGTGATTACTCATTATCTCAACGGAAAAGAAAATAACCTTTTTGATGATCAAGATAAACCGCTTCAAGTGTTTACAGATGCGATCAACCGCGGCGTGCATTTGGATGTCGGTCATGGGACTGCCAGTTTTTCATTTAAGGTTGCGGAAGCAGCAAAAGCTAACCACATAGGTTTAAATACAATCAGCACAGATATCTACCGCGGGAACCGAGAAAACGGTCCCGTCTATAGCATGGCAAATGTTTTAACGAAATTCCTCTATTTAGGATACTCGCTTAAAGAGGTGATCGCAGCTGTCACATCTCATGCTGCAAGCTGGCTTGAAAAACCGGAACTTGGACGAATCGAGGTTGGGGACGCTGCGAACTTAACCCTATTTACCGTTCAAAGCAATCCAATTACTCTCATCGATTCCGAAGGGGATGAACGGATAGCGGAAAAAAGGATCGAAACAAAAGGAGTGGTTGCAAATGGCGAATTCATTAAATGCTAAATATGGACTGAAACGCGTGATTAATGCAAGCGGCCGAATGAGTATCCTGGGTGTATCAGCTCCTACAGATACGGTGATGGATGCGATGAAACAAGGCGGTCAAAGGTATGTAGAGATTGCAGATTTAGTGGATAAAGCAGGCGATTATGCAGCGGATATCCTTGGTTCAGAGGCAGCTGTTATCGTGAACTCGGCATCGAGCGGAATCGCACTTTCAGTTGCGGCACTGGTGACAAAAGGGAATCGCCGGAAGAGCGAGCGCCTTCACCAAGAACTCATTCCTCAAAATGAAATTATCATGCTGAAGGGTCACAATGTCCAATACGGTGCACCGGTTGAAACGATGATCTTTTTGGGCGGCGGAAAGCTCGTTGAAGTTGGCTATGCCAATGAAGGGAAGGCAGAATATGTCGAAGATGCCATTTCAGAAAACACAGCAGCCATTCTTTATGTCAAATCGCATCATGCTGTTCAAAAAAACATGATATCCGTTGAGGAAGCATGGGAGGTTGCAAAGCGAAAAGGCATACCGCTTATTGTGGATGCTGCTGCAGAAGAAGATCTTCAGAAATATGTGAAATACTCGGATCTTGCGATTTACAGCGGTTCAAAGGCGATTGAAGGACCGACTTCCGGAATCGTCGGCGGCAAGAGAACTTACATTGAATGGCTGAAAGTGCAGCTTCATTGTATAGGAAGAAGCATGAAAGTCGGCAAAGAAACGACGTTCGGCCTCCTTCAGGCACTTGATGAATACGGCGTAAAGGAAGATAAAAGCGAACAAGAAAAAGATGCCTTGCAAGTATTGATGCCTCTGAAGGAGATTCAAGGTGTCAATGTTACGATTGTACAGGATGAAGCGGGCCGGGCCATTTTCCGTGCACGCATTCAAATAGATCCAGAGCAGGCAAATACAACTGCAAAAGATGTAGCAGCAGGACTGCGTGAAGGGGACATTGCCATTTACACACGTGATTATGGTGTGAGACAAGGCTATTTCGATATCGATCCGCGTCCGCTGCAAGGCGACGATATCCATGTCATAGAAGCGAAAATACGCGAATTAACAGAAGGGGGAAAATAAGATGTCAACTATAACTAAACGGTTTTACAAAGATCGTGTTGCATTAAATGTTCTTGCCAGCAGCATAGAAAATGCGAAAGAAGTATTTGAAGCGGCAGAAGGGCATGTTTTAGTCGGTGTTCTTTCAAAAGATTATCCGACAGCAGAAGAAGCGGTTGCGGCGATGAAAGAATACGGAAAAGCAATTGAGGAGGCCGTATCGATTGGACTGGGTGCAGGTGACAATCGACAGGCTGCTGTAGTGGCGGAGATTGCAAAACATTACCCTGGCAGTCACATTAATCAAGTTTTCCCTGCAGTTGGAGCAACACGCGCCAACCTTGGAGACAAAGACAGCTGGATCAACAGCCTGGTATCTCCGACAGGTCGCCCAGGATATGTAAATATCTCAACTGGACCAGTTAGCGCTGCACAGGACGAGCATGCGATTGTGCCGGTTAAAACGGCCATTGCCCTTGTGCGCGATATGGGAGGCAATGCATTAAAATACTTCCCAATGCAAGGATTAAGCCGTGAAGACGAGTTCCGTGCTGTTGCAGAAGCATGCGGTGAAGAAGGATTTGCGCTTGAGCCGACCGGCGGAATCGACAAAGAGAATTTTGAAGCCATCTTGCGCATTGCCCTGGAAGCAAACGTACCGCAAGTGATTCCTCATGTGTATTCATCGATCATTGATAAAGAAACCGGAAAAACAAATGTCAGCGATGTGCGGGAATTACTTGAAACGATGAAGAACTTGGCTGATCAAAATGGCTAAGCAAATTGCGGCTTTTGGTGAGATCATGATGCGCTTGCAAGCACCGGGATATGAACTCTTGTCACAAGCCGGCACATTAAACTATTCCTTTTCAGGGACGGGTGTGAATGTCGCATCAGCACTTGCACGTTTTGGGCATTCTGGGCACCTCGTGTCCGCATTGCCGGATAATACATTGGGGGATGCCGCCCTTTCGCATCTTCGAAAACTGGGAGTTTCTCAATCATTCATTGTCCGGGATGGGAAATATGTAGGCATGTACTTTTTAGAAAATGGATTCGGAGCGCGTCCGAGCCGCGTAACCTACACAAATCGTCAGGAAAGCAGCTTCAATACAGCCTCTGCAGGAACGTATGCATTTGAAGAGATTGCCAGAAAAATCGATATTGTTCATTTTTGCGGGATAACACTCGCGATGAATGATACGGTCCGCCATCATATGAAAGCGTTCGCAACAGCGGTCAAAGAAAATGGCGGCACGGTTGTCTTCGACTGCAACTACCGTCCATCTCTTTGGGGGAATGACGGCTATGAAAAAGCAAAGCCGGAATATGAAGAAATGCTGCATCTGTCAGATACAGTCATGATGAATGAAAAAGATGTCATGTTTGTTCTTGGTATGCACACAGAGAAGAAAAAACGGACTGAACAGCTTATGGATCTGATTCCAGCAGTTGCAAAAAAGTATAATATATCCGTCATAGCGGGTACGCATCGTTCAATCAATGGCGACAATACTCATTCCTTGCAGGGCTTTATGTTTAAGAATCAAGCATTCACCTTTTCAAAAGAACTCACGTTTTCCGTCTATGATAGAATAGGTGCTGGAGATGCCTATACGAGCGGTATCGTACATGGTGAGGCAGAAGGATTTTCACCGAAAAAAACGGTAGCGTTTGCAGCAGCAGCAGCAATGCTTGCGCATACGGTTGCTGGCGATACCCCAATGTCATCGGAGAGTGATATCCTCCGCGCGATGACGGAATCAGTGGGCGATGTAGAAAGGTAGTGGATGTAACAGTGAACGTATCTCGGAAAAAAGGACCATTATATTTACAAATAAAGAAAATCTTAAAAGACCGGATTTTGCATGGTGTGTATCCTCTTGATGCAAATATACCTTCAGAACCGCAATTGGAAAATGAATTCGAGGTCAGCAAGATTACTGTCCGCAATGCCATAAATGAGCTTGTTCTAGAAGGATATCTTGAAAAGAAGAGCGGAAAAGGCACGAAGGTTATTCGAAATACTTCTGCCTCAAAGCTTTCCAAAGGGAAACGCTTTACAGAAGTATTAGTAGAAGAAGGGCATAAAATTCAAAAACAATTGCTGCAAGCTGAAATCATAAGCAATCAAGAGGGCTCAGAACCGTATCGATTATTCGGGGAGCAATGTTTTCGAATCGAACGGCTTTATCGTCTTGATGGGGTACCCTATATTCATTTCACGCATTATTTAGATAAAAAGTGTATAAAAGGGACTGACCCATCGGATTTAAACGTGCAATCCTTATATGATTTGATTGAAGAACAAGATATTTCTTTAGAAAAGTTTCGGGATGGGTTTGCTGTTGCCATTGCACCTTCTTCGGTGGCGGAAATATTGCGTGTGAAAGAGAGAACATCTTTATTAAAGAGGTCACGTTATTCCTATGATGAAACGGGCGATGTGATCGAATACAGTGAAGGTTACTATAACACGGACATGCAGCATTATATTGTTAATTTTGATAGATAGGAAACGCGGGAAAAAAGGGAATGCAGCTCCTTTTCCTGACGGGCTTTTGAAAGCGCTTGCTGTATAGGGGAGGGGAATTAAATATGGAACTTTATCTATTAATGGTTACCTTTTTATCGATTGTGATTGTTATCTTAGGAGTAGCATGGTGGAAATGGCATGCGTTTATTAGTTTAACGGTTGCAAGCTTGTTCTTGGCCATTATGTCCGGATTATCAATGGATAAAATTATTGGAGCATATGAAACAGGTGTTGGAAGCGTTTTAGGGCACCTAGTTGGAATTTTGGCGCTGGGCACGATTTTAGGAAAACTGATGTCGGATTCAGGTGCAGGAATGCAAGTATCAGATTTTTTCATTCGGTTCTTTGGTGTAAAGAGATTGCCGTGGGCAATGCTTTTCTCAGGCTTTAT
Organism: Bacillus sp. UMB0893; assembly: GCF_002858905.1. Taxonomy (NCBI): domain Bacteria; kingdom Bacillati; phylum Bacillota; class Bacilli; order Caryophanales; family Bacillaceae; genus Bacillus; species Bacillus sp. UMB0893. The sequence continues at coordinate 67,556 of NZ_PKLB01000008.1, forward strand.
TATTGGAATCCCGGTATTTTTTGAAGTGGGAATTGTGATCTTATTGCCTCTGGTCATATCAATTTATAAAACTACGAAACAAAACATTTTATTAATCGCACTGCCTGTTATTGCAGGATTATCCATTGTACATGGACTTGTTCCTCCGCATCCGGGAGCAATGACGGCTATCGGCATCTATCAGGCCGATATGGGAAAAGTCCTGATTTATTCTCTAATTATTGCGCTTCCTGCAGCCATCATTGCAGGACCATTGTTTGCGAAGTGGGTGCACAAACGGGTGATTCCTGAAGGTGAGCCGGAGCTGATCCGCATAAACACGGCATCAAAAAAATTACCGGGTACAGGAATTTCATTCTTCATTATCTTATTGCCTATTATCTTAATGATTCTGTCGGTTGTTGCGCCTTATATCGCACTGCCTGATGGCTTCGTAAAATTCTGCCTATTCATCGGCAGTCCAGTAATGGCCCTTCTAATTGCTTGTTTTGCAGCCTACTACTTCCTTGGATTTCGCCAAGGTTTCGATAAAAACTTATTGAAAAAGTTAACGGAAGAATGCCTGCTTCCGGTTGGTTCAATCATTCTCATCATCGGTGCAGGGGGCGGGTTTAAGCAAATCCTTATTGATAGCGGTGTCGGCACTTCAATTGCTCAAATGTCTGAGCAGGCATCCTTATCTCCCATTGTTTTAGCATTTATGGTAGCAGGCTTAATTCGAATTGCGACAGGTTCGGCAACGGTCGCATTAACAACCGCTGCCGGGATCGTTTCACCAATTATTGAGCACATGTCCGGTGTGAACTTGGAATTATTGGTCATTGCGACTGGTGCAGGTTCGCTCATGTTCTCACATGTAAATGATGCCGGTTTCTGGATGGTAAAAGAATATCTGGGGTTAACTGTAAAAGAAACCTTTAAAACATGGACCGTATTAGAGACATTGCTTTCATTTATCGCTTTTGGAACTGTTTTGCTGTTTGATATGTTCGTATAAAACCAATGCTCCCTCTGCATGCCTGCAGAGGGGGTTTTTATTTAAAATTTATAAGAGATTGGTATGTAATGTATATATAGATGCTTGTATTAGCAACTATATATTTTAATTGCTGATAGTGCTTCTGAGCTGGCGCATTCTTAGGAAAACGTTTATGCCAGATAGTAAAAGGGGAATTCTAATGGTAAACATTTGGAATGGAGGTACCCTGTTATGGATTCTGCAAATTCGGATCAAAGGGAGGCATATTCTTCCCGCAATCTGCTTTCAGGGGTCTTGTTTGGCCTAGGACTTGTCGCATTCATCGACGAAACGATATTCCATCAGCTTCTGCACTGGCATCATTTTTATGACAAATCGACAACGGATATCGGATTGGTTTCGGATGGTCTATTTCATGCGTTCAGCTGGCTTGCGACAATCGGAGGGTTATTTTTGTTTGCGGATCTTAAACGCAGAAATGCATTGTGGCTCAAGAGGTGGGTTGGAGGGCTGTTAGTCGGAGCAGGCGCCTTTCAATTGTATGATGGCACCGTTCAGCATAAGATGATGGGGCTGCATCAAATTCGTTACGTGGAGAATGTGTACATATATGATTGGGTCTGGAATATCATCGCAGCTTTGATGCTGATTGTCGGCATCATTCTCATCCTCCAGACAAAAAATCGGAAGGCGGATTAGTATGCACCATTCACACCATGCAATTGGAATCGGATCTCAGCTGCTATTGGCCCTGCCGTTTGTTATTGCCTTGATTTTATATTGTTTGGCTGTTTTTTTATCCAATCGCAGCCGCAAGCAATGGCCTTTTTACCGGACAGTTTTCTGGATTATAGGAATACTTGTGTCGCTTTTATCAGTGATAGGCCCTTTAGCAAATCGGGCTCATATGGATTTCACCGCGCACATGCTCGGGCATTTGCTTCTAGGCATGCTGGCGCCGATGCTCATGGTGCTGGCCGCACCAATGACTCTTGCCCTGCGCACTTTAAAAGTGAAACAGGCAAGGTGGCTTATACGTGTGTTGAAAACCTTACCGGTACGAGTACTGAGTGGCCCGATTGTTGCCGCTTTGCTTAATGTAGGGGGACTTTGGCTCCTGTATACAACGGATTTATACGCCTCTATGCATCAGAATGCCCTTCTCCATATTGTTATCCATTTTCATGTTTTCATAGCAGGTTATTTGTTTACTGTATCTATGATTTATATTGATCCGGCGCCTCATAGGACCAGCTTTGTTTATAGGTCAATCGTGCTGGTTCTGGCACTCGGAGGCCATGGTATCTTGTCTAAGTACATTTATGCGCATCCTCCATCAGGAGTATCCGCAGAGCAGGCTGAGGCTGGCGGAATGCTGATGTACTATGGGGGAGACGCCATTGATATTATGATTATTTATATACTTTGCCTGCAGTGGTACCGGGCAGCGCGTCCTCGTATCAGAGAGCTATCATTAACTTAGAAATGAGGTGGCCTTATGACTTCTCAACCATTTTGGACAGAAGAAAACGTAAGATCAACCCTCCCTAAACGAGAAGATTCTGGTCACAAAGGGACTTACGGAACCGGTCTTCTTTTAGCGGGAAGCAAGGATATGCCCGGAGCTGCCTTGCTGTCAGGCTTGGGAGCAATGCGAAGCGGAATTGGCAAGCTTGTAATAGGGACTGAAGAAGAAGTAATCCCATATGTTGTTCCTGTCTTGCCTGAAGCAACCTATTTGAGGAATGGATTGGAGAAAACGGCAGAAGGCACAGTTAATTTGGAGCAGTACAAGGCCATTGCAGCAGGACCTGGTTTAGAACCTAATGAAGAAACAGAAAAGGCCATTCAGCAGCTGCTTAAATCGGGATGTCCTGTCATATTGGATGCGGGAGCACTATCTGATCGTACGTATGGTGAAAGAAAGGCACCTGTGATTCTGACTCCTCACCCGGGTGAATTTTCAAAAATAACGGGAATAGAAGTGAAGGAGTTTCAGCAAAATCGCTCGCACCATGCATTCATTTGGGCTGAGAAGCTGGGTGTAACTATAGTTCTAAAAGGAAACGAGACCATCATCGCTTTCCCGGATGGTGAAGCCTGGACAAATCCGACAGGCAACAGTGCGCTTGCGAAGGGCGGAACGGGTGACACGTTAACAGGGATGATGCTTGGGATGCTGTGCTGTCATAAGGAATGGAAGCATGCTGTGTTAAATGCTGTTTTTCTTCATGGAGCTTGTGCGGATAAATGGACGGAGGATAAGTCGGCACATACAATGCTGGCCCATGAATTAACGGAGCTGCTTCCTGAGGTTTGGAAGAGATTTGAATAGGTAAAGCCCAGCTGCATTTATGAGCTGGGCTTTTTATCTGATGGCGGGAACCTTAATCTTCACCGTAAATTCTTCTTCTTTATAAACAAAATCTAAATATCCCTGGTGCCCGTTCACGATATCATGAATAATTTTCGTGCCGAGGCCTTCATGTCCATCCGATTTTGTCGTGATCCCGTATGTTTCATACAATTGATCCAAAATATCGTTTGGAATGGGCAACGCGGTATTTTTGCAAATTAATATGTACAGACCGCTTTTTTTATAAAATTGCAGGGAAATCTGTGCCTGTTCGTTATGTGTTTTTTGCCATTCTTCGCTTGCATCGATACTGTTGGATAGAAGATTGCCGATCAAGGTCACGATGTTATGGTCTGAAAACGGCAGGGATGATAGAGGGAGGTCGAGATCATAGACAATGGAAATGCCGGCCGCTTGGGCACGCTTATACATCTGATGCAGCGCTCCTGCCACAATTCCCCGTTCTCCTTTAATCGAGAGGTTCGTTTCTTCATATCCTCCAACTAATTCATCCAAGTAGACTTTTGCTTCCTTGTTTTTTCCGTTTTCAAGCAGGAAATGAACAGCAGAAACATGCTTAAGGAAATCATGCCGTTCGCTTCGGACAATTCTGAACGTTTCATTAAAGTGATCCCGCTGTTCTTCAAACTGCTGAAGCTCGTGAGATAAAATGTTCAGCTTCCTTGAACCGGCTTGCCGGACCGTTTCTAGTCCGATAAAAATCAGAAAAGGGACAAGCTCCATAAAGGAAGGCAGATCCGCTGCATAGATAGACAGGAGAATCAGCTGCATAAAGGATAAAACAAGATGCCATTTCACATTCAGAACACTGAGGTTCAAAATGGATTTTTTATAAAGAAAATAAGCGATTCCGAAGGCTAGTAAACTAGTAAAATAAATAGGCGTTTCCCAAGGAAGATTCATGGCTAAAGCATGAAGATGAACTGTTCCAAGGACGGCTGTGAATGCCCAGTATAATTTTTGCGTTTTCACGATTTCCCCGCCTTTAAAAGTAATGCTGCTGCAAGAAATCCACTTTTTCCTTCGTAATCATGGCCTGTGCATCCAAGCCTTCAAATGTCACGATGTAGGAATTTTTGGCGTACAGCGAAAAGTTTTTCACATAATGGATATTGATGATGAATGACCGGTGGGAACGAATGAAATCCCGCTCTCTCAGTTCTCCTTCAAGTTCATTCAGCGTCAGGTACGTCTTGATAGAGCCTGATTTGGTATAGATGGTCGTTGATCTGCCCGATCGTTCAATGAAAATGATGTCTTTCTTCTGAAGGATATGAATGTCATTTTTTTGTTTTAAATACAGTCTTCCGGCGATTTCCGCTGATTTTGATTTTTCCTTCAATCGTTCAATGGATTTGATCAGCCGTTCCTTCGGATAAGGCTTCATAATGTAGTCATGCACATTCAGTTCAAATGCGTGAACGGCGTAGCCGCTGCTTCCGGTTACAAAGATTACCGATATATTCAGCGCATGCGAATGAATCACATCGGCTAGTTCATAGCCTGACAGATTCGGCATTTCAATATCTGCAATCAGTACATCAACTGCCTCTTTCTTTATATGCTCATATGCCTCCTCAGCCGATTGTGTGGAGAACACAATTTCCACATCCGGTATGCCTGCGATAATTCCATTTAATTTATCAAGATCGATAAACCGGTCGTCTACTAGTCCAACTTTCATTGATATGCTTCACCTGCCATCGTATTGCTGAACTTCTTCATAAAGTAAGATTCTCTTTATCTTACCATTTTTAAGGGGTTATTTGGCATTTTCATGACATCAAATGGACTATTCGCGACAGAAGTGCAGATTCCCCTCCCAATTGTTTGTATGATAATGACAAGAAGACAAACAAAGAGGTGGGATAACGATGATTGAGATTCATGAAGTGACAAAAACATTTCAAGATAAAAAAGTATTTGTAACAGCACTTAAGCACGTTTCTTTTTCCATGAAGCAAGGAGAAGTTGTCGGATTGCTCGGAGAAAACGGAGCGGGAAAAACAACCTTGCTGCGGATGATCGCAACTCTGCTTTCTCCAACTGAAGGCCAGGTAAGTGTTGCAGGCTATGACACGTTAAAAGAACCGGGTGAAATCAAGAAAAGAATTGGTGTACTGTTCGGAGGGGAAACCGGTTTGTATGATCGCCTGACTGCTCGGGAGAACCTCGAATACTTTGCCCGATTGTATGGACTAAGCAAGCATGAGACAAAGGTGCGGATCGATGACTTGGCAAAGATGTTCGGCATGAGGGACTATTTAAACCGGAAAGTCGGGGGCTTTTCAAAAGGGATGCGCCAAAAAGTGGCAATCGCAAGGGCAATTATTCATAATCCCGAAATCATTCTTTTTGATGAACCGACAACAGGCCTTGATATTACTTCATCTAACGTATTCCGCCAGCTCGTTTATCAGCTGAAGCGAGAAGGAAAAACGATCGTGTTTTCAAGCCACATCATGGAAGAAGTCTCTATGCTGTGCGACTCTGTTGCGATGATGCACAAGGGAGAACTTGTCTACCAGGGAAATCTTGAAAGTCTTTATAAAACAGAAGGCAGCCGTGATCTGAATTATATTTTCATGAGCAAGCTTGTTAGGAGAGATGATTATGCTTCTTGATATCTATTTAAAAGAAATGAAGGACTGTTTCCGAGATCGGAGAACGTTATTTTTAACCGTATTGCTGCCGATTATCATGATGACTGGATTAACGCTTTTTTATGAGAGTTTAGTATCGGACGGAGAAGGCAATACGTACACTTTGGCTCTTGATAAAAAAATAAGCGGAGCGGAAGCAGACATTTTCAGTGTTCTTGAAAATGTGGAGATAGTCAAAACGGAGAATCCCGAAGAAGCCATTACAGAAGGTGAAGCCCAGGCAGCCGTTCTTCTTGACTCTGATTTCACAGCTAAGATTGAGGACGATCAAGCAGCATCCATCACAATCATTGGGGATTCCTTCAGTCAAAATTCTTCCACTCTTATGACACTCGTATCAGGTGCCTTGACTGCTTATGAAAAAACGATTGTTTCCGAGAGGCTTGCTCAAGAGGGCACAGATCCATCCCTTATTCAGCCGTTTTCCATTGAACAAAAAGAAGTATCGGAAGAAGACCCTACGATTAACTTACTTGCGCTTCTGGTTCCGATGATTCTTGCATTAGCAGTCGGCATCGGGGCTGGTCCTGCTGCATCCGATCTTTTTGCTGGAGAAAAAGAGAAGAAAACAATGGAGGCGCTTTTAATGACTCCAGTGAGCAGGTCGACGCTGCTTTTCTCAAAATGGCTGACCATTTCATCTATAGGGACCATTACAGGTATGATCACACTGGCTGTAGTAGCGCTTGAAATAGCCTTTTTAACAGAAAACCTGAGAAAAGCTGTATCATTCGGTGACGATGCGCCGCTGATTATCGGCATTGCTATTCTTATTTCTGTCATCTATTCCATGTTTATTGCATCTGTGCTTATGGTGACGAGCATTATCGGAAAAACAGTAAAAGAATCGCAGAGCTATAGCACACCGATCATGATGCTTGTTACAATCCCTGCCCTTACAACAACAAACCTTGGCATCAATGAGCTTGCATTCCATCACTTTGCGATTCCGATTCTGAACCTGTTCAGTCTTCTGAAAGAATTGCTGTTTGGCGTCATTCAGTATGATCACATCCTTATCGCGATTGGCAGCAACGTTTTGTTTATGGCAACGGCTTTTCTAATCGGAAGAGCGCTGTTTATGAAGGATAAGTGGGTTATGAACTAAAAGACAGAGAGTGTCTCATTATGAAATGAGGCACTTTTTTTGAATACTTTCCAATTCAGGCAGAATACTTTCTTTTTCACCAGATTTACTTTCCACAATCGGCCTCTTACTTGCCGAAATGGCTAAAATACTTTAATTTTCCCAATTTTATCCATACGACCATTAACTTTAAAGACCGAGATTCAAATATCCGCAAATAACACGATTACAGCCGATTATTCCTGTTTAAACGAATTCACTCATTGGTAACCCCTCAATGATAGCGCTTTCCTTCACTATCTCGGTCTATTCCTTATAATTGTCCTGTATTCCCTTGAATCTATCTCTCAGCATGTTACGATAATAAACGTTGAAAAAATACGAACGGACACGAACAGATTTTTTGAGGGGGCTCATTATGTTAAGTGAAAAAACAGTTGCATTTTTAGGGGCAGGTTCGATGGCAGAGTCAATGATTTCAGGGATTGTACAGGTCGGCATCATTCCGGCAGAAAACATTTATGTCACAAATAGAAGCAATCAATTGCGGCTTGAAGAATTGAATCATGTGTACGGAGTGAATGCGGTACATCAGAATGCCTTGCCTTACGAAGAAATTGATTTGTTTATTTTAGCCATGAAACCTCAGGGCGCAGCGGATGCACTCAAAGCACTAAAGAATAAAGTTAGAGCGGATCAGGTTGTGATTTCTGTTTTAGCGGGTATTTCAACAACTTTTATGGAAGAGCATTCAAATATTGATCAGCAGGTTGTGCGCGTGATGCCGAATACATCGAGCATGATTCAAGAATCGGCTACAGCCTTAAGCCCTGGCAGACATACGGCGGTGGACAACGTGCTTGCTGTGAAAGAGCTGCTCAGCTGTATGGGAAAAGTCTTTTTAATTGAAGAAAACCAGATGGATATTTTCACAGGAATTGCAGGAAGCGGTCCTGCTTACATCTATTATTTAATGGAGCATATGGAGCGTGCTGGCGTCGAAAGGGGTATGGATGAAGCGATGGTCCGAGATATTGTCGCCCAAACAATTTTAGGCGCAGCCAAGATGATTATGGCGAATGACGAAGCGCCGGCTAGTCTCAGAGAAAAAGTCACTTCACCAAATGGAACGACTGCATCAGGACTTGATGCTTTGCAGAAACATAATGGCGGCAGAGCCATATCACAGGCGATTCATCATGCAGCGAAACGATCGAAAGAGCTTAATGAAGAAATGGCAGGAGCGTTGGTGACGTCTTAAACCTTCGTAACAACGATTAAATATATGATAACTGGAAATGGGCAAATGAGGTAAGAGGTCAATAAAAGGCAGAATTCTCAATGGAATTCTGCCCTTTTACTTATTTTGGTTTCGTTTTCTGTAATCGCCGGGTGTAGTGCCTATTTCTTCGCGGAATTTATGATGAAAATAAGACGGACTTTTAAATCCGCAATAATCCGATATATAAGATATAGGGTAATCTGAATTCAGAAGAAGATTTTTTGCTCTATAAAGCCGTTTCATTCCTATATAAGAAGGAAGGGATACGCCGGTTACTTTTTTAAAAACCCGGCTGAAATGCTCCTGACTGACAAGCGCCTGTTTTGAAAGAGTTCCTAAATTTAAATTTCCATCAAGCAAATGATCATCAATATAAAGCAGGATCTCTTTCATCCACAGCTCGCTTTTTGAGTGATGATGAGCGCGCTGCTGCCTGGCAACCTCTTTTGGACGCCGGCTGATCATCAGAAGGATCCAATGAAGGTGGAGAAGCTGGGCATGTCTGCTTCCGACCCGACCTGAAGCTGCCTCCTTATTCATTTCCATGAAAATTTTCTCTGCTTCTTTCTGTTCATTCTCTGTCAGCAAGAGACAATGCCTGGAGTCTCTGATTGTTTGTTCAAATGGAGCCAAGTAGGAAACTTCATCGCCAAGCACTGACGAATGAATCATATGCGGGTGAAATAGAAGAACACTGCACACATATGGTTCAACTGCTGATGGATTTGGATGATGAATAATATCTCCAGGAATTACATATAGATCTCCTTTTTTCATGGAATAAAATTGTTTATCAATTAAGAAGGATCCCGTTCCTTTATGAACATACACAATCTCATACCAATCATGGAAGTGATGAAAATTGACTTTTTGATCAGGCTCTCCAATCATCATATACAAGAGGGTAAACGGAAATAAGGGGTCATATGAACGGGTTTCTCTTCTTATTTCCACTCAATTCCCCTCCTAAAAGTAGTTTTGCAAATAAAAAAAAATATCAATAAATTGCATGTTGCTGCTCAAAAAAATGAAACTTCAATCTCTATTATCACTCTATAATGAACACATTACTAAATCAATCGAAAAGAGGGATTGAAATGAAGGATCAAAAAGAAAAGTCATTGCCAAAGCTTGAAAGCAGCTATCCGCTGTCACAGGAAGATATCATATATTTTCAGGAAAATGGGCATGTCTGCCTGAGAAATATTGTGACCAAAGATGAAATGATCGAATTCCGCAAAGCAATAAATGAGTCTGTTCAGGAACACATGAAAGGAATTGCCCCCCTTAATGAAAGAGACACATATGGAAAAGCATTTGTACAGGTGATGAACCTATGGACCCAATCAAAAAATACCGAGAAGTTCGTCTTGGCTAAACGATTTGCCAAAATAGCTGCTGAATTACTTGGTGTTGAAGGTGTGCGAATTTATCATGATCAGGCTTTGTATAAAGAGCCTGGCGGCGGGCATACCCCTTGGCATCAGGATCAGACATACTGGCCAATCGAAACTTCGAATACCATTACCCTGTGGATGCCATTAGTGGACATATCAGAGGAAATGGGATCCATGTCCTTTGCGTCAAAATCCCATAAAAAGGGGTACATCAGCAAGCTGGGAATTTCAGATGAATCTCATAGAACCCTTGGCGAATACATTGATGGAAAAGGTTTTGAAAAAGTAACACATGGGGCAATGTCTGCTGGGGACGCAACCTTTCATTACGGCTGGACGCTTCACAGTGCTCCAGGCAATCCAACGGACATAACCCGTGAAGTGATGACCATCATTTATATGGCTGATGGGACTACAGTTTCTGAAATTGATCATCAAGCACGCCAGAATGACTTGAAGCAATGGATGCCCGGATTAAAAACAGGAGATGTTGTGAATTCACCATTAAATCCGCTAGTCTATCATAAAGATCAGTAAACACATTTCCAAATCGAAGAACAATATACCAAATGGAAAAACCCTTCATATTGAAGGGTTTTTTTATGTGAATTTACTGAACCATGATGTATTTAAAGAAGGATCCAATCAATTTTTTTACAAAAACAGAAAAAAATTCCAAAAATGAAGTTTACATATAATGGATAGGTGGTAAAGAAAATTAGTATATATGGCACTGCCCATTCGGGATAAAAGACCTGCTATCTTAAAATATGAAACAGATACACAGTTGTTCCTGTTACTAAAAACACACGTAAAATTGAGAAAACAGGCTTACAATTTGTTACTGGAGACTTATGGAAATTAAATGGGCTTTCTAGTAGTATTTTCTTATGTGCAAAAAAACGGAAACTTATCAAAAGAAATTTAAGTATTATACATAAAAGGTATGAGGTGAAGACGTGAATTCGGAACATGTAAGAGCCATGGCAAGGGTGTTTCAGGAAGCATCCGATACTGTCAAATTTAATGAAACCAATCTTATGCAAGCAGTAGATGATAAAGCTGCAACGTGGTCAGGAAAAAGCCGTGATAAATTCGATTCAGCTTTAGAAGAAGCGCGCGTCCTTTTCCAAAGACACTCTGACAATCTCTATGACATCAGCAGAGAACTCCAAAGCGCAGCAGACTCCGTAGATCGTGTCCGTGAAGAGATTGAGAGACAGGAAGAATTGGAGAGACTTGAAAGAATGATGCGATTAAAAAATTTGGATGAGAATTAGGGATGTACCATGAATAATCATACTAAGAAAAAGAAAAAGAAAGTGGATGAACGGCAGGGAATGAATGACGGCTGCATGCCGGGGTGTGTTGATTTTTTTATCATTCCGATTCAAGTCAGCATCGTTGCTTATCACTTGATTCAGATTATATGAAAATGAAATCGTTTTTTGGGGTGGATAATGAGAAACAAACATAATAGAAAAATGAGCAAAGATGAGGGTGACGATGCTGCCGGGATGTATTAATTTTAGTTGTATCCCTTAGCAAGTTGGTATTTTAAGATATCATTTCAGATTTTATGAGGTGCAAAATGAATCATCGCTATGATCATGATCCTAATTATAATCGTAAGAAAAAAAGACATATACCGGGTGACGAAGGATGTTTCCCAAGTTGTCTTGATATTTTCTTAATTCCGCTGCAAATAGGGATATTAGGATATCAATTCTATCAATTAATATAATAATGGTTTGATTCTAGCAGGTCAAAACCCGAAATGTAGTAACCAAAGAGTCGGTATGAAGCCCCAGATAAAAGAAAGAAATGCAGAGGTGCAAAATGAGTAAAAATGACAAGAACAATAAAAGAAGCAAAGAGGAAGATGAGAATGCTGCAAGAGGCGGCTGTATGTTACCCGGATGTATAGATTTTTTTATAATCCCTTTGCAAATTGGAATTTTAGGTTATCAGTTTATTAATATGATTTGAACATTAAATAATTGCTCTAGAAATGAGGTTTGAAGAATAAATGAGTAATAAAATTTCAGTTGATCCTAATAGTCTTGACGAACTTGCAAATCAAATTGTTTTTAAAATGTCTGATATCGATGATGAGGCTAAACGCCTGCATATGGATCTTGCCAATCTTATTATGAGTGTTCCCCCAGAATACAGCCATTGTTTCTATCAAGTGGGTGACCCGTGGGGAACAGGCAATGCACTTGTAAATAGGCTTAGTGAGATGGAGCAAGATGTCAGAATGACTGCCAATAAATTTGCTGAAAGAGATGACCTGCTTGGGCGGCTTTTTAATATGCATGAAAAATACGGTACGATGGTTGCAATGGGCGGCTTGGTTTCTAGGCAGCTTACTTATTATGGCTTAGGTTTCACTCAATTTGCTAAAAATGCAGATGAGATCTATTCATTCCGTCATATGAGTGCACTCAGTCAATTTTCAGAAGTTGTAGATGGCTCAAAGTATAAAAGAGTGGCTAAAGGATTAGTTAGCTTGACCTTTCTTTCAGGAAAATATAAGAATACTCCTTTTGCGGATCTTGTACATAAAAAATATGCTAAGTATTTGCCTGGTGATGTTGTGAATTTTACTAACAGTTCTAAAAGAGTAGTAGAGGGATTAGTGAATGGGAGTGTCAACTCTTCCATGGCTAAAGACCTTGGAAAAACCGCTTTAAAGTTTGGCAGAACAAATGTGGCAAGTACACTTATAGTGACAGGAGCTATGGAAATAGGCGGTATGGGACTCAAGATTTCCGAAAATTATTCAAAGTATTCAAGTATGCCTGATGTTTTGAAAAGAGAGAATGCCAAAGCAGTCGGAAACGCTGTTAACAACACTGTTGCCATTTCGGCTGGTTCTCTAGGAGGAGCTGTAGTAGGCGGTGCAATAGGAAGTATGGTAGGACCCGTAGGTACTGTAGTAGGAGCTGCAGCAGGCTCGTTTGTTGGGGGCTTAGTAGGTGAACACGTTGCAAAGTTTACTGCAGGATTTGCAGAGAAGGTAGCTATAAAATTGGAAACGCCTATTCAATTTGGATTAGATCTTGCTAAAGGCGGGTTTGAACAAGCTGGAAAAGCAATAGAAGGTATAAATAATATGAAAGATTATGCGAATAAACATATAAAAGAAGCGATTGCAGATCCAGCAGGGAAAGTAAAAGATATTGGAAATGGGCTATCCAAAGCAAAAGATACTGCGAATTCTTTAATAGAAGGAGCAACAGGATTCTTAAAAAATAAATTTTCTTTTTAGGAGGACTTATGAAATCAATTCAATTAAGTATTGAAGAACTAATCTTTGCATTCTATAGTGAGGGATTGTATGAACAAGGCATTTCGTTAAAAGAAGTTTATTTTCCTGATATGAAGGACGCTGAGCTTAAACTCATATTGGAGTGTGCGTCTAGATCTTTAATGGCTAAAAATATGGTTGAAGAAAAAGATAATCTTTATAAGTTAAAAAACGAAATTGTTGACTTTATTCATATAATTAATCATGCAGAGAGTACTGTTAAAGCTTCTAGATTCATTTTGGAATCAGAAACCGAAGATTCCTTATCGTATCATAGAAAAGGAGATAGTTTTTATCTCCATAGGCTGTTGTATGAACAGCAGGTACATCAAATCAGTAAAGTGTCTGAAAAAGAATTATTTAATACAATTAATTCTTACTTTGATGGCAACTACGATAATGAAGAAAGTAAGGTTCTTTTCTCAATAAAAATTGAAGAATTCGAGGAACTTTTAGGGAATTTAAGCCAGAACATTGAATCTCAAACAGCTACTAAAGAAGAATTGTTGGAAAATCACTTTTATGATGAATTTTTAATTGATTTAAAGTCAAGAAATTGTAAGATGGACAGTATCTTATACATGGAATACGATAAAGAAAACATGCCAGATTTAATGGATGTTTGTTTTATTATTCCAGGTAAGGATCGAACTTGGTTTGTATCTAGAGGTCCTGAGAATGATTACATATTCCAAAATTGGAACCAACGTCCATTAAAAGACATTTTATTTAAGAACCAATCCATTTCTGTTTAACAAGGAGGAAAACATCTTGTCTAGTACAACATATGACGGAAAAGAAATTAAAGTAAAAGCCTCCAAGGTCATGTATGTAGGTATGACGTTATTTATACTTGGAGGTTTAATTGCATGCTACGTATTAATTACCAGCGGTTTGAAATTTGAATCTAAGTATGCAGTACTTTACTTGGCAGGAGGATTACTTTTATCTCCATTTTTTATCTATGAAACCTTATGGGCACTTCCTGGGTTTATTCCAGGAAAAACATTTTTTGTAATTCATCAAGGGAATCAAGGTGAAATTACTTCAAAGAAACAATCTGTGCCGATTAAACAGATTCGGAATATAGAATATAAGCGAAACCCTATTAATTTGCTGAATGAAGTTATTATTGAAACCTACCAAGGGAAAAAAATAAAGTTAAAGACCTATAATTTTGTTGCAGAGGTACAGTTTTTTGATCATATTGACCGTTATGTATTTCCCTATATGACTGATGAAGCGAGAATTGTTTGGGATCGAAAAATTAGCAATAATCAATTATTAAAAGATATTAACTATGAAAGAAATCAGCAGTAAATAGTTATAACTAATACCTTGTATCTTATAGGCTTATTTTTGGAGGGGAGAAATCCTTGCTTAACTTAATATCAAGTGGGTCGAATCTTCAAGTAAAAGGAAGCAAATTCTATTATGGAATTCTCGCGGCTTTTATATTGGGCGGCTTGCTGGGAACAAGTTACTTAATCTTTGATGGTTTAAAGTTCAGCTCAGCTTTCTCCTTTTTGTGGATTGTTGGAGGATTTATTTTCTTTCCTATTTATCTTTATTTGTTTATTTGGTTTCTTCCAGGACTTATCCCTGGAAAGGTTTTAATTTCACTGTTCCAAGGAAACGATGGCTACCTGGTAACCAAAAAAGGGAACATTTCATTTAAACAAATTCGCAATATAGATTTAGTACGTAATCCGCTTAATCTAGTAAATAATATGGTCATTGAAACCTTCGACGGAAGAGTCATAAAAATTCCAACTTATGATTTGATTGATGATACTGATTTTGCGGTAATCGTGGATAAATACATCTTCCTGCATTTGACCCCTGAAGCTAAGCAAGTTTGGGATCGCAAGGTAAACTTGGATAAATTATATGAGAATGTAAAGTATGAGAGAGAAACCGGTATCAAAGGTTAAGGATTGCTACATATGCCTTTAAGAGTTATGGAGCTGGTAAACAAGTAATTCATATAAAGCCATCAAACTATATGCGTGTATGGTCGGGTCTGTTTACAATCGGAGGTGTAATGGTCTGCCTTTTCTTAATTTACCAAGGATTTAAATTTAACTCGAGCTATTCTATCTTATATATAGGAACTGGGCTCATCTTTTTGCCCATTGTGTCATATCTAACATTCTGGGGATTACCAGGGTTTAAGCCAGGTAAAATACTTTTTAAAATTCATCCTGGAGATAATGGAGAAATTATTTCAAATAAATTCACAGTACCAATTAGAGATATAAAGATGATTGATTTAGAACGAAATAGATTTACACTATATAACAATATAGTAATTAATACATTTAATAATAGAAGTTTTGTTATTAAAACATACAATGTCTTAAATGATTATAGATTTTATGCAACGATTGATGAACATGTTTATCCCTTTTTATGCATTGAAGCAAAAGAAATATGGGACAGAAGGATAAGTAATAATCAATTGTTAAAGGATTTGAACTTTGAACGAAAGCACAATATGAAGTGGTAATGATAAAATAATAGGCCAGCATAAATTGCTGGCCTATTATTTTATGACGCCCTTACAGGAAAAAGATTATTAATTTTTGAACTTAAATTATGTCTCTAAAGGAGTAATAAATGTGCTTAACATAAAACAGACAGATTCTTTAATACAAGTAAAAGGAAGTAAATTTTACTACAGTATGATAGCAATTGTACTTCTAGGAGGACTTGTTGGCTGCGCCAGCCTTTTAATAGAGGGAATAAAATTCAGTTCTGTTTACTCAATGCTTTGGTTAGCAGGAGGGTTTGTATTTTTTCCTATATTTTTTTATCTAATTATTTGGTGTCTGCCAGGGTTTATTCCCGGAAAGGTTCTGTTATCTCTTGTTGAAGGCGAAGATGGATATGTACAATTCCAAAAAGGAAACATTCCATTCAATCAGATACGTAATATAGCATTTGTCAGAAATCCAATTAACTTAATAAATGACATTATCATTGAATCATTGGATGGAAAAATAACAAAAATAAGAACTTACAACTTAATCGATGAAACTGACTTTGCCATTCTGGTAGATCAATATATTTTCCCATACATGAGAGAAGATGCAAAAAAAGTTTGGGATCGACATGTAAATTTAGCAGAACTTTATGATGATGCAAGGTATGAGCGTAAGTATATATATAATTATAAAAATGAACAATAAACCCCGTATTCCAACCGAATACGGGGTTTTTTCATACCCAAAACGAAAAAAAATTCCCTCTAGATCACTTTGTAACTATCTTGTAACATAATTGAAATGTTTGTCTTACTCCACATCGAAATCCTTAAAAAATCCTTTCCTTACAGGGTTTATCCATTGCAAATTTTAAATTCAAAACAGAATTACTAGAAAATCATGGAATGTTATTTCTTGTTTTATCCAACTGATGTTTTAAGCATGTTTCTAAAAGGTATAACCCAAATAACAAAGCGATTAGGGCTTGCCCAAATTTACATCGTCAATGAAGGGAGCTAATAGAGAAATGAGTATTCAAAAAAGTACGGACAGTTCGAGTTTAGCGGAAGTTATTGACCGGATTCTTGATAAAGGAATTGTAATTGATGCATTTGCCAGGGTGTCGCTTGTAGGAATTGAAATTTTAACAATTGAAGCAAGAGTTGTCATTGCGAGCGTTGATACATGGCTGCGATATGCAGAGGCTGTCGGATTGCTGCGTGATGAGGTGCAGGAGGAAGGTCTTGCAAATCAGAAAAATGAACGGAGCTCACAATCAGCTTTTAATTTTTAATAGATGAATTACTACTATATGAAGAAATGGGGATAAATCATGGCGAGTAAAGATAAGGAAGAAAAAATGGAAAATCAGGAAGAAACGAATCAGCAAGAAGAACAAAAACAAGATGAGAAGCAGCACAATTCTTTGAATTATGCCATTTTAGGCGGAGTGGTTGGTGCGGGCATCGGATTGCTCTCTAGTCCTGAAACAAGTAAAAAAGTGTTTAGCAGTATTGGACAGTCAGAAGTAGTGAGAGTTGCCGGCAAGGAATTAAGAAGAACGGCGCAGGAGATTATCACGGAGCAGGCGATGGTTGCGCTTAGACAAACAGCAACAGGCTACCTTGATAAAGGAAACTTAAGCAGCCTGCTTGCTCCGAAGAAAAAGAAAGAATCTTCTTCGGAAAATGAGAAAAGTGAAGATAAGGAATTAGACTCATCTCAATATGAAGAATTGAAAGAGGAGAACAAAAACATGAACGACCAGCTTCAGCGCATTGAAGAAATGCTGAATCAGTTGATTGAAGCGAAGAAATAATTGCTTTGCCCTAAAGGGGTGATTTGATGGATGAAATGAAAAAAGCTGCTTTAAAAGCAGGTAAGAAAATAATAGAAAAGACTCCTGAACCTATTAAAGAAAAGGTAGAAGACAAGGTAAAGGAAAAAGCGAAGGAAAAATTCATCGAGAAGACAGAAGAAAAGCTGCAGGAAAAAGTAAATGCAGCTGCCGAAAAGCTTGGCCATGCAAAAGATGAGAACGCGGATAAAGTTCACGGCAAAGCTGAAGAAGCGAAAGAAAAGGTTCAGGATATTCTGCTGTCTGTCAGAGATAAGCTTGGAAATGTGAAAGAAGCAGGTGAAGATTTTCAAGAAAAAATCTCTTCTAAAGATGATAAGAAAAAAGTAAAAGGCTATAAAGGCATCAAAGGCGTTAATCAAATTAAAAGCTCCACAGATCTAAAAAGCTCTACGAAGATCAAAAGTTCCAATGATATTAAATCTTCTACAGATATAAAATCAATTGGATCTTAACCTGAGAGGAGAATACAGAAATGTCGATTCAAAAAAGCAACAACAGTTCAAGTTTAGCAGAGGTTATTGACCGGATTTTAGATAAAGGGATCGTAATAGATGCATTTGCAAGAGTATCAGTAGTCGGTATTGAGATCTTGACTGTTGAAGCACGGGTAGTTATCGCCAGTGTGGATACATGGCTGCGTTATGCAGAGGCTGTAGGTCTGCTTCGTGATGAAGTAGAAGAAAAAGGTCTCCCTGCGCAATCAAATGAAAGAAGTTCGCAGTTTAGTATTTAAGGAAAACAATTGGCTTGGAGCCGTTCTGATAATGGCTCCTGCTTCTTACCTTAAAATGGCTTAGGAACAATCGGAGGCGACACTATGGCTATTAAAGAAATCATGAAAAATGTAAATGACTTTTTCAGCGAACATGTAGCTCCGCCCCACAAAATTACTTCGGTGGAAGCGATGGATGAAGGTTGGAGAGTAACAGTAGAAGTCATTGAAGAAAAAGAATATATGAAGAAATACGCAAAAGATGAAATGCTCGGAACCTATGATTGTCAGTTAAATAAAGATGAAGAAGTTACGTCGTTTAAAAGACTCGACATTCGGTACCGAAGCGCGATCGGTATGGAACAGTAAGGGATGAGCTGGCAGGAGGGAAGCAAAGATGACGGTCTTAAAAGAAAAGGTAAAGAAAGATGCAAGAGCATTGATACAGGACGATGAGACGAAGGATATTCTCAAGCGGTCCTTACAATACTTGAAAGCCGGATATTCAGTTCATTTTACAGGCCCTTCAGGTGCAGGAAAAACCTCCCTCGCCCTTGCTCTTGCTAAAAAAAGAAAACGGCCGGTCATGCTAATGCACGGAAATCACGAATTAAACAACAAAGATTTAATTGGAGATTTTACAGGGTATACGAGCAAAAAGGTTGTTGATCAATATGTAAGATCTGTTTATAAAAAGGACGAAAGCGTCAGTGAAATGTGGAAAGACGGGCGGCTGCTTGAAGCAGTTAAAAACGGATATACGTTAATTTACGATGAATTTACCCGATCCAGGCCTACTACTAATAATATTTTTCTATCGATTTTAGAAGAGGGTGTGCTTCCATTATACGGCTCTAAATTAACAGAACCATTTGTCCGGGTCCATCCCGATTTTGCCGTTATTTTCACAAGCAATCCGGCTGAGTATGCGGGAGTGTACGACACACAGGATGCCTTGTTGGATCGATTGATTACAATGTTCATTGATTATAAGGATGTTGAAAGAGAGACAATGATTGTTACTGAAAAAACAGATGTCGAGGAAAGTGAAGCAAGAGCGATCACAACTCTCGTTATGAATCTGCGTGAATCATGTTCAAATGATAAGAATAACGGTCCTAGTTTAAGAGCTTCCATTATGATCGCGAAACTTGCATCAGAACAAGATATACCAATAGATGGTGAAGACGCGGATTTTCAAAGCTTATGCATCGATATTTTATGTCATCCAATCAGCCGCTGTTTAGATTCGGAGGACTCTAAAGCAGAAGCAGAAAAATTAATTATAGATGAATGCAGAAAAATGGACGTCACTGAGGATTAGAGGAGTGTTTGAAGATGAGTGAACAAAACGAAATGGGTATATATATTTTCAGCGGAATTCAAACGACAGAAGACGCGGATTTTGGAACAGTGGAAATTGAAGGTGAAGAGAGGGAAACCTTTACGATTCGCTACAAAGATGCAGCGATGGTTGCTGCTGCGGTTCCAATGAAAATTTATAATCCGAACCGTCAAAATTTGATGATGCATCAGCATGCAGTTGCAGCAATCATGAGCAAGAATGATACAGTCATTCCGATCAGCTTCGGAAATGTTTTTAAATCCAAAGAAGATGTAAAAGTCCTGCTGGAAAATTTGTATCCGCAGTTTGAAAAACTGTTCCCGGCTATTAAAGGAAAAATCGAAGTTGGGTTAAAAGTCATTGGCAAGAAAGAATGGCTTGAAGCAAAAGTAAATGAAAATCCAGAGCTTGAAAAGATGTCAGCTTCTGTGAAAGGCAAGTCTGAAGCGGCTGGATATTATGAACGCATCCAGCTTGGAGGCATTGCCCAGAAACTATTTGCCGATCTTCAAAACGAAGTGAAAACCGAGGTATTCACGCCGCTTGAGGAAGCAGCTGAAGCCGCAAAAGCAAATGAACCGACTGGAGAAACAATGCTTTTAAATGCCGCATTCTTAATTGACCGTGATTCTGAGGAGCTTTTTGATCAAAAGGTTAATGATGCACATGAAAAATGGAAAGATAAAGTCGATTTTAACTACAGCGGTCCATGGCCTGCATACAACTTTGTCAACATCAGGTTAAAAGTAGAGGAAAGCTGATATGCTTCATAAATTGGTTACCGCACCAATGAATCTTGTAGTTAAAATCGGACAAAAGGTACAGGAAGAAGCAGAGAAAGAGTTATATGACCTTCCTACTATTCAGCAAAAGCTCATTCAGCTCCAAATGATGTTTGAGCTCGGCGAGATTCCTGAGAAAGCTTTTCAAGAAAAAGAAGATGAGCTTTTGACAAGGTATGAAATTGCCAAGCGCAGGGAAATGGAAGAGTGGGATAAGCTGACGAAACCAAGAAACGAGGGATAAGCAGATGGACGACTTGATTTATTTATATGGATTGATGCCAACTAATGAAGCGGCAGCACATCAATCGTTTCCATCTTTCACAGGCTTTGATGGTGAACGCAAGCTGTACACCATTCCGATCAACAATGTCACAGCAGTTGTTTGCAAACTGGATTCTGATCATTATTCAGAAGAAGCCATTAAAGACAAGATCGACAGTGATATGGACTGGCTGCAGAAAAAAGCGTTCCATCATCATGAAATGGTTGCTGCCCTTTATAAGAGCTTCACAATCATTCCGCTTAAATTTTGCACGATTTATAAGAATGAAGATAGTCTGAAGCAAACCATTCAATCTAATGAAACGAGGATTGAAGAGACACTTTCCATGCTTAAGGGAAACGAAGAATGGAATGTGAAAATCTATTCTGACGATAATGAACTGAAAAAGCAAGTAAGTGAAAATAATTCCGCGATAGAAGCTAAAAAACAGGAAATTAGCGAGCTGCCGCGCGGAAGACAGTTTTTCGAAAAGAAAAAAATCGATAAGCTGATCGAGGACGAGCTTGAAAATGAGAAGAATCGAGTTTGTGAACAAGTGCATGAGAAGCTGAAGGAGCAATCGCTTCACGCAGCTATTAAGAAAAATTGGAGCAAAGATGTCACAGGTCTAAAAGAAAACATGGCCTGGAACAGCGTGTTTCTTCTTCCAATTCCAAAAGTGGAAAGCTTTTTGGAAGAAATGAAGCAGTTTGAACAGGAACTTGGAGGCACTGGCTGGAGATTCGAAGCCACAGGCCCATGGCCGGCGTACCATTTCTCCAGTTTTTCATAAAAAAGTGAGGGATCTGACAGATGTCTCTTAGAGAATCCGTTGAAAATAAGGATATTGCACTTATTGATATTTTAGATGTCATTCTCGATAAGGGTGTGGCAATCAAAGGTGATTTAATCATTTCGATAGCAGGTGTGGATCTGGTGTATCTGGATTTACGGGTCTTAATTGCTTCTGTTGAAACGCTTGTTCAATCAAAGGCAGGCAATCGGAAGCCCGTCACATCTGACCAATTCGATAAGCAAAGGGAGGAATTAGTCGATGCAACAGGCCAGCCAAACAAATGGTAGGATTCAGCTTGATCCTGACAATGCTGAACATGGATTAGCACAGCTTGTGATGACGGTCATAGAACTCCTGAGGCAGATTGTCGAAAGACATGCGATGAGGCGGGTGGAGGGTGGAACGCTGACGGAAGAGCAAATTGAAAATCTGGGTGTTGCCCTGATGAACCTAGAAGACAAGATGGAAGAATTGAAAGAGGTTTTTGGTCTTGACGCCGAAGACTTGAATATAGATCTCGGCCCTTTAGGCAGCTTGTTATAACCTAATTCGGCCACTGGAGGGACAAGTAATGGCAGTGCAAAGCAATATGCAATCAAGTACGATTGTCGATGTACTGGAAAAGATTCTGGATAAAGGTGTTGTCATCGCAGGTGATATAACGGTTGGAATTGCCGATGTTGAACTGCTGACAATTAAAATACGGCTTATCGTCGCATCAGTCGATAAAGCAAAAGAAATCGGCATGGACTGGTGGGAAAATGACCCTTATCTAAGTTCAAAAGCAGAGAATAACAATACAAAGGCACTTGAAGAAGAAAACAAAAAATTGAATGAACGACTAGAGCTGCTTGAAAATCAACTAGGCTCGAACCGTTTGAATACAGCTAACCAATTAAAATAATGGAGGGATTTACAATGGCAGAACAAACGAAATTAGACAATTCACAGGTGGAAAATTCAAAGGAAAGTACGAAAACAGAGAACTCAAATAAAGAAAATTCAACACAAGAGAAAACTTCAAGAAAAAGCGCACCAATCAAGCGTACAGTTGCAGGAAGTATCTTAGGAGCAACAGTAGGTTATTTAGCCACACCAGAAAATGGGAAGAAGCTGCTTGCACATATTGATACAGAAGAATTGCGAAGCAAAGCTGCAGACTTTGGAAAATCAGCGAAAGAAAAGTCCATGCAAGGGGCATCTAGCTTAAAATCATCGGCTGCTAATTTATTTAAGAAAAATAAAGATCAGTCTGATGACTCAGATCAAGATACAGCGAACAATTCAACTGAAGAAGAAAACTCCTCTTCAAATGAAGATTTTGAGGCTTTGAAGAAAGAAAACCAAACGCTTCAAGAACGTCTGCAGCAGCTTGAGGAAAAAATGAACCAATTAAGTCAAAGCGATGCAGATGAAGATGAGGACGAAGACGAAGAAGAAGAAAAAGCGCCAAGCAAGAAGAAAACAAGCAAATCAAAAGCAGATTCGGAAGAAACAGATGAAGACGAAGACGAAGACGAAGACGATAACGAAGACGATAATGAAGAAGATGAAGATGAAGAAGAAATGGAATATAACGGAAAAGAAGAGAAGAAACCAAAAAAATCAACACGCGGAAGAAAGCCAAAAGCTTCAAAAACAACAAAAGATAAAGATGAAGGAGAATCAGAAGATACTTCTCTAAGCAGCGACGATGACACATCATCATAACTGAGTGCGAAAGGAGGAAACATGGAGATGAGTATTGCAGAATCAGCCTCATCAAAAGACAGTGTACTTGAGTTCTTTGTAAAGGCCTCAAATAAACATGCCTTTTCTCTAGATATTACGTTAAATGTGAAAGGATCAGTCATTTCAGGTACAATGGTTTCCGCAAAAGAATACTTTGATGCCCTAAGCGAAACGTTTGAGGATGGCAGTGAAATTGCCCAAGAATTAAGTGAACAACTGTCGATTGCAAGTGAATCAGTCGAATCGAATGGAGATGCAGAAGCACATTTCATTCACTTGAAAAACACAAAGGTGTATATTGGTGACAGCAAATCGACACCTTCAAAAGGACAAATCCTTTGGAGAGGCAAATTAAAAGAGATCGACGGATTTTTCCTCGGAAAGATTTCGGAAACGAGAACGACAAACAAGAAAGCAGAATAATTTAGAATAACAGCTGGGGGCATGTTTCCCAGCTGTTTTTAAGTGTGGACTTGTTTATTGACTATACAGGGCAGAAGTGCTGAAATGAATGAGTATACAAATTAAGTTATGTAATTAAAAACGATCCGAAAGCTTTCTACGTCTCAAGCCCTACAACCCAATACTTTCACCGACCAATAGAAAAACGGGCTATTATGCTGTATATTAAACATAAAGAACGATTTTCCATTTTTATTCCTGTAGGACTGAAACCCTTGAACATATACATACGTATATAAATAGATGACTTTATGTAAGGAGTCGATTGACCATGAACCCGTTAGTGGCGTTTAGTGTTCGGATGATGGCTGCGATACCTGCTGCAGGGACGGCGGGGGCAGTAAGTTTATTTGGTTTTGATCAGCCGTTTTTGCTGGCAGCGGCATATTCCGTTGCTGGAGGGGCTTCCGCTTATTCGATTGCTTCAGTCAGTATGAATTCGCGTTTTTTGAAGAAAAATTCTCTTACACGAAAAGATTATAAATACATTAAAAAGCAGCTGAATGAGGCGAAGCCGAAGATGGCTCGCTTACAGAAAACACTCTTGACGATCCGCCATCTGCCTTCGTTGAAAGAGCGTATTGCGCTTGTGCGTGTGGCGAGAAAAATATACACCTTGACGATCAAGGAGCCAAAACGCTTCTACAAAGCGGAGAAATTTTATTTTTCCCATTTAGATTCAGCGGTGCAGCTGACAGAGAAGTATGTTTTCTTATCCTCGCAGCCAAAAAAGAATTGGGAGCTTGAAAAGTCCTTAAATGAAACAAGAAATACTCTTACTGAGCTGACCCGTCTAATTGAGCAGGATTTGTATACGATGGTTCAGGATGATGTGGATCAGCTTCATTTGGAAATTGATGTGGCGAAGCATTCGATAAAGACAAATAAAGATGCCAAAATGATCGATGAAAGCCGGAAATTCAAATGAACGAAATCGATTTTTTTCAGCAAGTAAATGAGAATCGTCTCATTGATTTGCTCACAGAAGCGGAAAAAGATAAGGCCTATCGGCTGGCTGAACAAATCAACCCGAAGAATCATGCTTTGCTCGTATCATATGGATTGCCGGCGCAGTCAAAGCTGCTTGCCTTCTCGAATGTCATGCTTGAGCAGGTACAGCGCAAGGATATTGGCCAGGTTGGCGAGATTCTGGATGAATTCATGAAAAACCTGAATGAGGTTAATCCTGAAGATTTACATCAGGAGCAGACCTCTTTTTTGGCGCGTTTGTTTGGTAAGCGCAAAAAGTCAATTCAGGAGGTGCTCTCGAGATTCCATAAAACGGGGGCGCAGATTGACAGAATCAGTGTAAGGCTCGAGCGCAGCAAAAATATGCTTTTATCCGATATTGTCATGCTGGACCGGCTTTATGAAAATAACAAAGAATATTTTCAATCCCTAAATGTGTACATTGCAGCTGGTGAATTAAAGCTTGAGGAATTGCACACGAAATCCATACCTGCTCAGAAAAAAGTGATAGAAGGTACTCACGACCCAATGAAGCAGCAGGAAATGAGCGATCTTCTGCAATTTGCCGACCAATTGGAGGCTCGGATTTATGATTTGAAAATGAGCAGGGAGATTACGATTCAGAGTGCACCGCAAATTCGGATGATTCAAACAACCAATCATAAGCTTGCCGAAAAAATACAATCCTCTCTAGTAACAGCGATCCCTCTTTGGAAGAATCAAGTGTCGATTGCATTAACTTTAATTAGACAGAGCAGTGCAGCAGATGCCGGAAGAAAGGTTTCAGAATCTGCGAATGATCTCTTTCAAAAACAAGCCAATCTCATTGGAGGAACACAGCTCGGGCATTTTGATCTCGATACACTAAAAGAGATACAAGGAAATTTACAAGCTTCCATTCAGGAAACAATGCAAATTTATGGAGAGGGAAAAAGTAAGCGTGAGGAAGCTGAAGCTGAGCTGATTGTAAAAGAAAATAAACTTAAGCAGAAGCTGCGTGCTTAAAGAGCTTCATAAATAAAAAAGCAGGAACCATTTTCGTAAGTAGTTCAGATAACGTGGAGAAACAATAGAATTAGCATTTAAAATCGAGTATGAAATCGCAAAGGTTTTATACTCGATTTTTTTGTTGATACGTAAGGGTTCTACCTGTTTCCATTAACGAATTAACAAGTTAAATAGCATACCAATTAACAGTATGACAATAGCTGTTGTCACTTGACTATTTTTGATGCGATAAAGGTTGTTATTTGAAGTGTGTTAAAAAACAAACAGAAGGAATAGGTAATTTATGTTAAAATATAAAAAAAGAAATGCTTTTGTTCCGTTACGGGCAGTTTAATTGACGTTTATTATCTGAATGGAGGCTCGCTATGAAAAATAACAACAAAATTGCACTATTTGTTTCTTTAATAGTATTAGTAGGTTTTCCAATTCTTTTTCTCTTCATATCAATGTTTACAGGGCAATGGGGTTATCTTGCGTGGAGTATTCCGCCTTCCTTTGTTGCGGGATTTACTGGTTTGATGATAACTCTTAATCAAATAAAAGAACGAAATGGTGCGTAACGATAGCCCATCTATTTCATAATAGGGAGATTTAATGGAATTAACTCCTTAAAAGAGACCAGCTCAGAGCAATAAACTCTGAGCTTTTTTGTGTGTGATTTAATCTGTGAATTTAAATGTTATTTAGCTTGTAAATTTAGATTTTCTCCACAATAACTGAACTACTTACCATTTTCGGTTCCTGCTTTTTTACATGAAGATGGTAGCCGCTGCTCCGCTGCCAATCACTATAATTGCAATGATTTTTACGAGCAAGGGAACACGATCGGCTCCCTTGCCATTTATCATTTCTTCTTTCTCATTCACAGTTTTGCGGTAATTAGGACTGCAGCAGCCCATTAAGACACGTTCTTCCAGCCTGAAACGTCGTCATCAAGGGGAATATTATTTGCCCGGGCTTTTTTAGCTGCTATGAAGAAAATGACCGTTACAGCGCTTGTTGCAATAGTCGCGCCGATATAGGAAATATTCATTGATAAACCGAAGCCTATCGGTGCATTTAAAATGTAAGTTACCGTTACCATCGTCATGAAAATTCCTGGAATCATGGCGATCCAATAATTTTTCTTGGCAATGAACAGGTACATTGCTCCAACCCACAGTGCAATAACGGCTGTTGATTGGTTTGCCCATGAGAAGTATCTCCATAGAATTGTGAAATCAATTTTTGTTAAGGCAAAAGAGATAACGAACAATGGAAGGGCAATCCATAGTCGGCTAGACATTTTCTTTTGTGAAATGTTGAAATAATCTGCAATGATCATACGTGCACTTCTGAAAGCTGTGTCTCCAGATGTGATTGGAAGGATGATAACACCCAGTACAGCAAGTGTTCCTCCGATTGCTCCAAGCATAAGAGTAGAAGCTTCACTAACTACTGCACCAGGTCCGCCTTCTGCTAGCAGCGCGTTCAATCCTGTGCCGCCGTCAAATAAACTCATCGCTGCAGCAGCCCAAATCATGGCGATGACACCTTCAGCAATCATCATGCCGTAGAAAATTTTGCGTCCTTGTTTCTCATTTTGAGTGGTTCTTGAGATAATCGGTGTTTGTGTCGCATGGAACCCAGATAATGCACCGCATGAAATCGTCAAGAATAATAACGGAAAGATTGGAACATTATCAGGATGCAGATTGGCAAGAGTTAATTCAGGAATTGGTGCACCCGTAATGACAAGTCCGCCGCCGACTCCGATTGCGCTGATTAAAAGCAATGCGCCGAAAATCGGATAGAATCTGCCGATAATTTTATCAATCGGAAGCAAAGTTGCTAAGATGTAATAGATAAAGATAGCTGCTAGAATCAGTCCCATTGTAGCCCAGCCGTTCATTAAGCTGTAAAGCAAGCCCGCTGGAGCTGTCACGAAAACCGTCCCGACTAATAAAAGAAGAAGAATGGCGAATGCATTTACAACGTGCTTCATCACATTTCCTAAAAACTTTCCTGCAAGCTCAGGCAAATGAGCACCGCGGTTGCGGATTGAAATCATGCCTGTTAAATAGTCATGGACAGCACCTGCAAAAATACAACCTAAGACAATCCAAAGGAAAGCTACAGGTCCGTAAAGCGCTCCCATAATTGGCCCGAAAATAGGCCCTACACCAGCAATATTAAGCAGCTGGATCAATGAATTCTTGCTGGTCGTCATCGGAAGGTAGTCAACACCATCCTTATGAGTGAATGCGGGAGTTGTTCTGGCCTCATTTACACCGAAAACTTTCTCAACAAATTTACCGTACGTAAAATACCCAACAATTAAAAGGACAACACCGGCTAAAAAAGTATACATGGTAACCCTCCTTGAATGAATGGTAATGAATGCGTTTACATAAGTATAAAGGACTAGATTTATATATGGATGTTTTATGACCAACATGCAGAAAAAGAGGGTTAACATGTAGTTATTCAGGATTTACATGCAAAAAAAAGCAGCTGTAAGTCTGCTTTCATATCAGGGATATATTAAGGGGAATCATGCCGTTTTCAAATCTCAAGCCTCTCCCGCAGTGATTTCACATAGTTTCTGCTGACAGACAGCATCTCATTAGTTCCTTCGAGCTCAAGCTGATAGGCTCCGTTGAACCAGGGTGTCAGTTTGACAACAAAATCTAAATTAACAAGATAGCTTTTGTGAATTCGGAAAAAACAATAAGGAACCAGTCGTGATTCTAAATCCTTTAACGGCGTTTTTGTGTCATATTCTTTCGTTTTCGTTAGGATTTTAGTAAGCTTTTCATCACGGTACATATATAAAATATCCTTAGGTTCAAGGTAGATGATTTCACCTTCAGCTTCCACTGCAAGCTTACCGGATGCGGAGCTTTTTTCTGTTTCTTTTGGCTGCATTAGCAATTTTTCAATACGCTGTACTGTTTGCTTAAGCTGATCTTCATCATATGGCTTAAGCAAATAGTCGATTGCTTCGTAACGAAAAGCTTCTGCCGCAAATTGGGGATACGCTGTGGCAAAGACAATGAGAGGAACCTTCTTAAGCTCCATTAATGCCTTTGCCGCTTCCATTCCATTCATTTTAGGCATTTCAACATCTAAGAAGACGACGTCTGGCTGAAGCTGAATCGATTTCATGACAGCTGCTTCTCCGGTTTCTGCCTCGCCAACGATTTGAATGGATGAAAATTCACTTAAAAGGTGCTTTAATTCATCACGGCTGTATCGTTCATCATCCGCGATAACTATTTTAACCTGCTCCATTTTCATTTTCCTCCGTATACGGGATCGTAAAGTAGATTTCAGTACCGCGTCCAGGCACACTGTTTATCTGAAGAGCCGACGCGCTGCCAAACAGCATCGTCAGCCTGCGATTAACATTGTATAGTCCGAGGCCGGTTCCATTTACAGATGGGACAGCATGTTTGCCAATTTGCTTAGCTCGTTCAGCACTCATTCCCTGACCGTTATCTGCCACTTTTACGATAATTTTTCCGCCTGTTTTTTGGACCGAGATGGTTATCACACAATTTTCTTCTTTATCCTTAATTCCGTGTTTTACAGCATTTTCAACGATTGGCTGCAGGCTTAAGGGAGGAAGTTTGACAAAAAGGGCATATTCATCAATTTCGTAAAGAACAGTCAGCTTGTCGACAAAACGTGTCTCCTCTATGGCGAGATACGCTTTAATATGTTTTAATTCCTGTTCCATTGAAGTCATGTCTACTGTAGTGGCATTTAAATTTGATCTTAAAAAATGGGAAAGAGACAAGAGAAGTTTTCGGGCTTTTCCGGGATCAATTCGAATCAAAGATACAATCATATTTAATGAATTAAAAAGAAAATGCGGGCTAATCTGCGCCTGTAGAGCTTTTATCTCTGCTTCCTTTGCAAGCTGGTAGGCTTTATCTGCTTCAGCAATTTCAAGCTGATTGCTTAAAAGGCTGCTGAGACCGGTAATCAGCTCCATGATGATATCCGTTATTTCCTTCTCTGATCGAAAATAAAATTTCATCGTACCAATCGTTTCTCCGCGCTGTTTCAGGGGGGCAATGACTGCTGCTCCAAGAGGACAGGCTGCTTCCCGGCAATGAATCGTCCGATCATTCGCAATTACAAGCTTACCATTATGAATCACATCTTTTGTTATTTGAGTTTGAATCGGGCTGCCTGTTCGATGATGATCATCTCCATGGCCGACATGAGCAAGGATTTCTGTTTTATTTGTCATTGCAACAGCACTTGTCTTGATTTCTTTTTGGAGAATCTGGCATACTGTCTGTGCTGATAATGAATTCATGCCTCCTCGAAGGTACGCAAGCGTCTGGTCTGCTATCCGCAATGTTTTTTGAGCCTGTAAAGCGCCTGCTTTTTCTTCTTCATTAACAACATTTTTTATAATAAGCAGAAAAAGAGCAGAACCGAGTCCATTCGCTAAGATCATGGGAAGACCTATCATTTCTACTAAGGTAACCGCTTTTTCAAAAGGACGTGACACAATGAGAATAACCGCCATTTGCACTGTTTCGGCCAAAGCTCCAATAAGAAAAGCAGAGGAAAGCTTGACGTGTGAATTTTTTCTAAAAAAAGCACCTGCCAGAACCCCGGAAATAATAGAAGCAAGCCCACATGAAAGGGCTGTAAATCCTCCAAGTGTAAATCTGTGAATTCCTGCGATAAGCCCGGCTCCTATTCCTACTTTCCATCCGCCAAGAAGACCTGCTAAAACTACCCCGATCACTCTGGAATTGGCGATGGCTTCATCAGAAGCAAGTGCTGATGCCCAGCGGTTGAATTCGAGCGTCTCTGTACTTAGAGATAAACCGGAATATGTACCGATAATTCCGAAAAAACCAAAGAAAAGAATAGCGGTATATTGCTGACTGCGATTTAACTGGTCTTGATAAATCATGCTCCGGAAAAAACGGAATCTCGTTAAAATAAAGGCAATCGTTACTATAATGCTTAATCGTTCGAGCATGGTAATGAGTAATTCAAACATCATTCTACCCCTTTTGATTGAAAGAATTATGTTTTTATTGTAATGGAACGATATCTATTAGCAAAGGAAATAGAAAAAAGCAGCCAAAAGCTGCTTTCAAATGTTAAAATCCATCTTCAGCTGTAAACGGAATATTTAACCTGTTTTCGACAGTTCGGAGTCTCTGATTTAAACGATTCAAACGTCTTGTATGACGCTCAACAACTTGGTTCAGACGAGACACTTCCTGATTTGTTTGGTTAAGATCTCTTCTAAGGTTTCTGATCTCT
Source organism: Bacillus sp. UMB0893 (assembly GCF_002858905.1). NCBI lineage: Bacteria > Bacillati > Bacillota > Bacilli > Caryophanales > Bacillaceae > Bacillus > Bacillus sp. UMB0893. The sequence continues at coordinate 98,351 of NZ_PKLB01000008.1, forward strand.
TGATTTTGGCGGTTCAATTCTCTTTGCTGCTGCTCGTTTTGTCTTTCTAATGCATTAATTCTTCTTTCAAGTGATTGAAATTGCGGCGGCTGGCGATCTGGATCATATTGTTCTTGAGTTTGCTGAGGCTGATAAGGATTGTATTGATACTGCATATAATAGTCTGATTGCTGAGGTATATAGCCTTGATAAAATTGATAAGGGTTCATAGGACTGCTCTCCTTTGCGTTGTCATTCTTAATACCCTATGTAGGTAATGTGCGGAGTGACAGGGCTTATGCCTAGAGACAGCCCATAAAAAAATTAACAAGCAGAAAAAGCCATAAACTCAGATTTCGAGCTCATGGCAATCATACTCATAAGAATCATAATGTGATTCGATAATTTCCTCATCAGAATGAGGAATTTCCTGTCCTTTTACAATTTGTGCCCCATTAATGCATCCGCTTGTCAGCAGAATAATGTCATCAGGTTCGGCTGCTGAGAGAGAGGCGATTACACCTTCTTCCCGTGTTAAGGCAGCTTGGATATTTGGAGCTTTTGGTTCGGAAAAGCCTGTCATGACTTGATCGATTATTATTTGCGGATCATGATGGCCAGGATGATCAACGGTAACGATGACTTCATCTGCCTGTCCTTCAATGGCAGCAGCCATTTTAGGCATCTTGTTAAAATCCCGTATGCCAATGCCGGCGATCATCACAATTAATCGGTTGTAATCCATCTTTTTTACTTCTTCAACAAGTCGGGTCAGCGCAACTGGTGTATGTGCATAATCCAATATGATCTTCCTGTTGTCCGGTCCGGCAATGACTTGAAAACGTCCTTCTGGGCTTTGAAGCATTGGGAGAACTTGAAGGATCTCTCTCATTTTATAGCCTAACCCTATCGCTGTGCCAATAGCGGCAAGGACATTGGCAATATTATAAGTTCCAAAAACAGGAGCTTTAGCGTGATGAATCTTGCCTTGATAGAAAATGTCAAAAGTTGAACCTATATCTGTAAATTCAATCATGTCCGCTGTTAAATCAGCCCCGCTCTGAGACAATAGACTATAAGTGATTTTAGGACCATTAAACGTTTGAGCGAGCTCTTTTCCCATCTCTTCATCATCGATATTGATGACAGCAGTTTTCGCCTGTTCAAAAAGAGCAAGTTTGCATTTTTTATAATGATCCATGGTTTTATGATATTCAAGGTGTTCTTCGGAAAAGTTTGTAAGTATGGCTGCATCAAAATGAATACCGTGCACCCTTTTTTGATCTGTTGCGATAGAAGAAACTTCCATGACGGCCGCTTTGTCACCCATGTCAGCTAAGTCATGAAAGATTTGATGCAAGTCGATAGATTCTGGAGTGGTCGGAGTGCTTTTTTTATAAGTAAGTTTTTGAGAAGAAGACCAAATACCTGTGGTTCCAATTGAACCTGTTGGAAGTTCTAAAAGCGTTAAAAGAGAACGGACATAGGCAGCAACAGTTGTTTTTCCGTTTGTACCTGTTACTCCGATTGTTTTTAGCTGTTCATCAGCTCTGTTATGAAACCTTTTTGCTAAAAGAGCCATCGTATCTCTCACATTTTCAACAACAAGAAACGTGCAGGACAGGTACACAAGGCTCAGCCTCTCAAGCGTTTCAAGGCTTGTGCCAATAACGGCAGCGGCTCCGCGCTCAATCGCCTCGTCAATATATTGATGACCGTCATGCGCCTCACCCTTTATGCTGAAAAAGATGGCTCCTGGTTTAACGTGTTTAGAATGAAAAGCAAGGCTTGTGATGTTCTGTGAAGCTTGTCCGAAAATATGCTGAAAGGCAACGTCCTCTAGTTGATCAAATTGTATAATCATTCCTGTTCCTCATTCATGATTTTAGATTTGTGATTGTCTTTATATTTTCCAATACAAGCGCTTTTCCTATACTAAAAATTATTAAAAATCAGTATCCTTTTTCATAACTCACTAAATTTACAGAAGGAATTTCTCCTGCTTGGTAGTGCTTTAAATTAGGAATCAATATGGTTTCAATTAGGCGCTTGTTATAGTATTCGGTTGAACCGGATGTATGCGGGGTTATGATGACGTTCTCAAACCCCCACAGAGCACTCTTTTCCCCTAAGGGTTCTTTTTCAAACACATCAAGTCCTGCTCCTGCAATTTCTTCGTTTTGCAGTGCTTCTATCATATCCTCTTCAGCCACAATTTCGCCGCGTCCTATATTAATAAAAAACGCAGAACGCTTCATGATTTTAAATTGGCTGTACTTAAACAGATAGCGAGTTTCATTTGTAAGAGGCAATGTTACCACGACATAATCACACTGAGGCAGAACGAGATCAAGCTGATCGCTCGTATACATTTCATCAACAAAATCTGCAGGCTTCCCTGAATGACGGACGCCAAGCACTGTCATACCAAAAGCTTTTGCGATTTTCGCTGTTTCTTGCCCAATGGCACCGACACCAATGACTCCGATTGTTTTTCCATGGATTTCAAGTTTCATATCAGCATGATGCCACTTTTTCTTCGTTTGATTTTTTACGTATGTATGAATTTTTCGTGTCAGACCAAGCATAAGAGCGAAAATTGTTTCAGAAATAGGAAAGGCATGAACACCGTTTGCGCTTGTTAAAAGAATGCCTTTTTCTTCAAGGATTTGAAGAGGGGTGTTATTAACTCCCGCACTCCACGTTTGCACCCAGCGAAGCTTTGACTGAGGAGTAAGGCAATGTTCTGCAATCTCTTTTTTCCAGCCAGCGATCACTTCCGCATCTTTAAGGTGATTCTGCCAGACAGACTTGTCTCTGCCCGCAATGACTTCCCAGCCAGGGACGATTCCGGTGATTTGCTGCAGTTGTTTCGGATTAAGGTCTTGAGTGATGATTAGTTTTCTTTTTGGCATAGAGGTTCCTCCTGAATTATCTAAGTATTATGTTAATTTTAACAGAAAATGTTATTGACCATGAGCAGGAAAGATAAAAAGAAGCTGGGATTGTGAAATCTGTTTTACAAGATAAATACTCCCTTTCTTTTGTTAAGCAATCCTACTATAATGATGGGTAACAATCATGCAAGGAAAGCGAGAATGGAATCATGTATCTGACGATAAAAGAAACAGCCGAGCATCTATCCATGCCGGAAGCCTATATTGAAAATCTCATCATTCAAAAGCAGATCAGAGCTGTTCATGACGGGGAGCAATATTTAATCAACAAAGAACAGTTTACAACTCATTTGGAACAGATGGAAAAATACAAAGAACAGCTTGAGGAGTGGCTGAACAAACCGATCCCAGAGGATATTGATATAAAGGATGAAGATTAAGAAGTGCAGATTCTGCATTTCTATTTTTTTTGTAAAAAAATAGAGACTGCTGTCAAATTAAAGCAATGGTCCTATTTAACCATGCTACTATCTACCTTATACTATAAAATATGGAAATTAATATGAAGTGAGGTTTGAGGTGATCAAATTGGATTTTTCAAAAGTATTGAATCAGATTCACGGAGCTATATCCTATCAATCTTCTGAACTGAATGATCAGATCCATCGTCTGGAGCGGGCCAAAATGCAGATTGAACGTGAGCAAAGTGAAAGCATGAATGAAATGCGCAAGATCCTGGATCCCGAACTGGATCATTTATGGAAGGGATCAAGAGCCGATTCGTTTCACGATGAGCGCAATGAAGCCTATAGAGTGATGAGGAACATTGCAGATGAGGACTATGATGGATATATGCAGCGCATTCAGATGAAGATTCATGCACTGGAAATCGAAAGAACCGTCATAAACGCTGCCAGCAGTCTTGCACATGAAGCAGATAAGCTGCTTGCCGTTGGCGAGGATGCGTTTGAGGAGCTTGGCAACAGACTAGATGATTTAAAAAGGCGGTTGTTTTAAATGACCCAAATTAAACTGAATCATGCCGAAATGATGAAGCAGCTGGATGAAATCAAACGGGCATTGAATGCCCTTGCTTTGGAAGGACCAGACGATGTCGGCCAAAACAAGCTTGATTTTACGCAAAAATGGCAGGAGCGGGAGGAAATGATTCATCAATTTGTCTCGCAGTACGTAACGATCGTTCAAAAAAATGTGGAAGATACGCGTGCAAATGTGGATTCATTGAAAGAACAAGATGAAGCGATTGTCCACAGATAAAAAAGGACAATAGGGAGGTGGCAGAGATTAAAGTTTATGAAGCAAAAACGTTAGTGTCGGCAATGGAAAAGAGAGCCAAGCAATACGAAGAGCTGAAGGAACAGCTGAATCAGCTGAAGAAACAGTTTTTAGATATCGTAAATTCTGGTGATGAATTCCAGGGAAAAGGCGCAGAAGCGATAAAAGGCTTTTATTCTGCCCAAGTCGATGTAGTGGAAGCCTGGATGAGGCTGATCGATAAAAACATTGCTTTTTTCAGGGGAATCCCCGGCAGCACGGAAGATGCGAAGCTATCAGGCGATACCTTTGTCCAAATGTCCTTTTTAGAAGAAAATGTGCCGCGTGCTCAAAATCGTGCGAAAGAAATGGTTGAAAGCCAGCAGGATGCCCTGCAGAATATTTTCCACAGTATTGATGATCTTGTCCCGCTGCATGTTTTTTCAAGTGACTCGTTCGAAGATCACATGGCAAAAGCTGAAAAAGAGCGCTCCCAAACGGTGGATGCCGTCAACCAGCTGGACCAGGCATTAACTGAAGAATATGCCATATCGGAAAATGATCAAAGCTACCTGCTTGGCTTATTCGGACAGCTGCTCGAATCCTCAAGACAAGGAAGCAGCATCACACCTATCAACTTCAATGCAAAAGCCTATCAAAACAGCGAAATCTACAAAATGAAAAAGGACATCGAAAACAGCTCCAAAGAATATCTCGCCTTCAAGAACGATCAAGCAGAAGCAAGAAAACAAGCTAAAATTGCAGAAGAACTCGAAAACCGCCCATGGTACGAAAAAGCCTGGGACACCACAAAAACCTTCACCGGCGAAGTATCAGGATACTATGACTACAAACGGGCAACAGAAGGCGTCGATCCCGTCACAGGAGAAAAGCTCACAGAAGCCCAGCGCATCGCAGCAGGAGCCATGGCAGCAGCCGGCTTCATTCCGGTTGTTGGCTGGGCAGGACGTGCTGTCAAAGGCGGAAGCGCAATCTATAAAACGGTTAAAGCGTATAATGCAGCGGATCATGCGCTTGATGCTTATAAAACTTCTAAATCGTTTAGTGCTTTGCAGAAGACGGAGATGGGGATTTATGGGCTGGTTTCTGCTAATGGGCTTGGTGAGGCTGTGACCGGAAAAGATATGTTTGGTAATCAGCTGACAGAAGAACAGCGCAACCAGAGTCTGTTCAATGCTATTGCTATCTTGGGAGTTGCAGGAGCGGGGTATGGTTTTGATAGACTGGCTGCGAAAAACACTCCGTTAGTAAAGGTGCCATACAGCAACAAGTATGTACAGGAAAAACTTGCAGTTGCCCAGCAATCGCTAAAAGCTATTGGCAACAGGATTGGTGATTTACCAGTACCAGTGTTTCGGATGGAAGAAATGGTGACCAATATTGGGGTTGGTGTGAAGCAGGTAAATGTGGAAATGAAGCCTGTACGGGATGTTATGCAGATGAGTAGTTCTGGTAGAATGGGCAGTACAGATACTGTTACTTCTAATCAAGCAAATCGACTTATACCTGGTAAACCTGGTCATACTAATAAAGGAAACTCTACAGAATTAGGTAAGAATTTAATGGAATCTATGGGCTTCCCACGTTCATTAAATTGGAAAGGATATCAAGCTCAGCATATTATTCCTAAAAACTTATATAATCATCCTATAATTAAAAAGATTGGAATGGAAATGGACCATAGTTCAAACGGTATTTTTCTACCTATTCCTCATGAAGAGGTAAGTGCGTTATCACGGCATAGAGGATTTCACAGCGTTTATAACAATGTTGTAAAAGATCAATTAGATAAATTGGATTTAAATCAAAATGTGGAGGTATTAGAAAAGCAGGTTTATGATTTGCAGCAGAAGTTAAAAAGAGGAACTGAGTTAGGTATACCATTATATAGATCGAAAGTAACTAGTATGGGGATTGAATTGTTTTATAAATCAGGTAAATTTAAAGATATTCCGATATGGCAAAGAGGCGGAGGAGCTACTGAGGATTTATGGGAAAGGTGGTTAAGTAAATGAAATATGGTAAAAATAGTTCGTTAGTAGAAGAGGTAATAGAAGTGGCTTCAAATCTCAGATTATCTTACAATAAAAAATTATTAGAACAAGATTATACTATTAATCATGACTATGATGAAGCTCAAGAATTAGCATGGTCTCAAGATTTAGATGAAGTGGATACAGTATGGGAAGATGTAAAATCATCTGAAAGTGGAGAAATACTTGGAAAACTTTATGAAGAAAATGTAAACTCTTTTGAAAAGACATTACGAGAAATATTTAATACATCTAAAAACTATCCTGAGGAATTTCTACTTGATTATATAGATATCTTTGAAGAAGTATCTGGTGATTTACATCAATGTGCATTAAACAGGTTAGTAAATGGGAAGGCCGACAATTTTTTTGAAAGGGTTTTTCAGGTGTATAAACAGGGAGGATGGCCGTGCGGCTGGGATGGCAAATATCCAGGTGGAAGAATGATCATTTATATGCCTGCTGAAGTATAAAAGAAAATGGATCTTCAACAATAAGATAACCCCTAATAAGAGGGTGTCCCAAAAGGTTAGTTCTTGGGCACCCTTTTTTCCATAATGGATATATACAGGGAGAAACTAAATATGTTGAGAATTAAAAGTTCAAATAAAAATCTTTCCTTTGAGGAAATTCAACAATTTGAAAATAAAATTGGTGTTAAATTAATGAACCTGGAGGATTTGCTAATAAACAAAAAGAGGAGATACTGAAATGACAATAAACGATACAATTTTCGGTGAACTCGAGTATGAATATGGTTGGTCTAAGGATACCACAATTAAATTTTTTGGAAAAGAAACGAATATAGCTTTGATGATAGATGGTGAAGAAGATGGCTATTTTGAGGAAGGTCAATATACAGCATATCAATCATTAATGCAAAAGTGGGAAGAGTTGCAATTAAGTATTTTGCAACCCATTTTAGACTAATACAATCAAAAGAGACATGAACTAGGTTATGATATTGAAGTAAACGAAAATTATCCACTAGTTGAAACAACAGATCAAATACTAGAAATGATAAATTTAGATGGAATAGTTGTTACATATGCGGGTATTTATGAAGGTCGAGATATGGGAATTATATTTAATTGTATATGGGATACAGAAAACGGATTAGGACTTCGTCTATTAAATGAAAAAGTAACTGAAGTAGGTTACCAGGATATTGCAATTTAATTATTGCTATTTGCTAGGAATACACATATAAGAGTATAAATGACTGTTTTATTTTGAAAGTTAACGAAAAAAACAGCAGAGATGGATTCTAGAAATCTCTGCTGTTTTTTTATGCAAACAGAAAAATTACACGCGAAGTAGCTACAAACAAAACTCTCAGATGCCCAGTACATCCCAGCCGGAGCCATGGCCACTGCTGCCATGGTTCCTGTAGTGGGGTGGACAGGCCGAGCATTTAAAGGCGGCACCGACAACTCAAAACCTACAACGCCGCAGATTCCGGACTGGATGCCAATAAAACTTCTAAATCGTTTAGTACTCTGCATAAAGCAGAGATGGGCATCTACGGACTCGTCTCCGCTAACGATCTGGGAGAAGCTGTGTTAGGAAAAGACATGTTCAGCAACCAGCTTTCTGAAGAACAGCGCAACCAGAGTCTGTTCAATGCTTTTGCTATCTTGGGAGTTGCAGGAGCGGGGTATGGTATTGATCGATTGGCCTCAAGAAAAGTACCAACTACGAAGCCGCCATACAGCAACAATTACGTGAAGGATAAACTGGCAATAGCACAGCAAACGTTAAAGTCTACTGGAAGCCGGTTTGGAGACTTTCAAGTGCCGGTTAAAGTTCGTGTGGATGAAATGGCGACCAATATGGGAATTGGTGTAAAGCAGATAAATGTGGAGACGAAGTCGGTTCGGGATGTTATGCAGATGGCTTCTTCTGTTAAAATAAGAGGTAAGGGTTCGGGGAAAGTTCTTGACTCTGTACCATCAGTAAGAAATGGAGAATTTCGAAATTGGTTTAATTCATTAACTATCGAAGAATTTGATAAAGTATGGGCAAACCCTATGTTAAGAGAGTCAATTAAAGATCGATTGCGTCACCCTGGTGGAATGCACGAATGGCACTTAGTTTCCCGCGCAGATACTTTTAAACATTGGGGTGTATCTGCCGAACAAATTACAGAAATGAGAACAGTTATTAGTGAAACTAAATTTGTAAATCCAAACGGTAAACACGGTGGTAAAGGTTCAACTAAAGCACACAATGAACTTTTACAAATAATAGATACATCTGCAGACTACGATATGTTTAAAAGACGCTTACAGAATTGGGCAGACTATCGATTCGAGGGTGGATCTGAAGCTTTGCCGGATGGTTTAAAACCAATTAGGAGGTAGCTTATGCAAAAAGAAGGTTTTGTATCATTATGGGTAGGTAAAATTAAATCCTCTAAGGAATTAGATAATCTACTAAAAATTTCTTATACAGAGGATGGAGATTTTATTCCATCTAAGTTTGCTCATAGTTTTGATATTGAAAGATATGATGATGCTACACGTGAAGCGGAATTTTATGATGATGCTGATAATTCACTTAGTGGATTATTAGAAGATTTTTCTTATGAAGATATAATTATTCCAAAGTTTTCATTATTGTGTGGAGAACATTTGAATAGTAATTATAATCTTGTCATTCTTTTATACAATTTTAAGTATGAAGGGGTGAAAAAGAAAACGAATGTTGATACAAGTGAGCTGGAGTTTTTAGGTTCAGTAGAATACATGTAATGAAATTAGAAACCCTGTGGTATTTAACCTTCCAATGTTTTGCGCTAGGCAGAGCTTTGAACTAGTGGATGAAAGTTCCTGACACGCCGTAGTGGTTGAAGTTATAGCTGACAGGTATTGCATTTTCCGTAAGAAAATGTGCGAAGGACTTGAAGACAATCCCGGAACAGGCGACATAGGACGACGCAAAAGCCTATAAAAACAGTAAAATCTACGAAATGAAAAAAGACATCGAGAACAGTTCCAAAGAAAACCTCGCCTTCAAGAACGAACAAGCAGAAGCAAGAAAACAAGCAAAAATTGCCCAGGAACTTGAAAACCGCCCATGGTACGAAAAAGCCTGGGATACCACCAAAACCTTCACCAGTGAAGTATCCGCCTATTACGACTGCAAACGGACAACAGAAGGCGTCGTCCCCGTCATTTTTTGGAATGAAGAGGATTTATCTTCAGATGAAGTTGTTAAGATTGCCTTAGCGTATAAAGAAGAAAAATAATTGCTTTTAGAACATGTATTAGTAGAACCTTGAATGGCTATGTGCCTTTCAAGGTTATTTCTTTTTAAGAAAAAATCAGTATTATTTCGTAGGCCTATTCGGCCAGCTGCTTGGTGGCAAAGGGGGATTTGGTGCGAAAGCCAGACGAGCCATTTTTGTTCAATCAGACTAAAAATTAGCTTAATAGTTCACCCGAATTAGCAAGTAAACTTGGTATGGAGTCTGTTAAAAAAGTGCAAGTGATATAAAGGTATACCGATAAAAATAAATTAACATGGCATGAAATAAATGATGTTAAAACAATGCAACTTGTAATAAATATGTTCAAGTAAAATTTTCCACATATCCATTGACACTTTCCAAAAAATATAGTATAAATAAATTAACAATTAACAACTTGTTAATTAAAAACGAATTAAGGAGCCAGTTATTTATGTCAAACGATGAAGCTCTTAAGAAATACGATATAAAAAAATATCGGACTCCTGATGGATACACGTCAGATATTTGTGTGTTTACGATTGTGTCTGAAAGCGACGGGGAGTATAAGCCGCCATTGATGGATTTGAAGCTGATGCTGATCCAGCGTGCAGCGCTTGATGCAGAGGGGAATCCAAACATTGAGGCCAGCAAGTGGGCGGTACCAGGCGGATTTGTTCAGGATGATGAATCAGCGTTTGAAGCGGCTAAGCGGGAATTAGAAGAGGAAACGAGTGTTTCCGGGGTTCATGTGAAACACTTTGGTGTGTATGATAAGCCGGGGCGCGATCCGCGGGGCTGGATTATCTCGAATGCTCATTATGCGATTGTTCCAGAGCATTCGCTGTCCCTGAGAAAAGCTCAGGATGATGCTGCAGAGGTAGATCTTTTTTCAATCAACGATGTTCTGAATCTGGATCTTGCGTTTGATCACAGAGAAATCATTGAAGATGCCATTAAAATGATTACGAATGATCTTTTGCAGACGACAGTTGCTAAGAATTTTCTTCCGGAATACTTTACATACTCGGAGCTGCAGGCAGTGCTGAAAACGGTGACGGATGATCCTGCCATTGCAAGTGACCAATCTTTTTCAAGGAAAATTAAGACCCTTCCATTTATCAGGGAGGCAGAAGGAAAGACATCGCGCACGTCAAAAAAACCGACTCAGCTTTATACGTTTGTTGAGATGGATGTTGTCAAACCGATCTATACGGCACGTTACTAGATTTGATAATTAACAATTCATTAAGTGTTAAATACTAAAGGGGAGTGGACATTTATGAAAAGAGCGTTAATTAACATAGACTATACGGTGGATTTTGTAGCGGATAATGGGGCGTTAACTTGCGGAAAGCCTGGCCAGGAGATTGAGGCTGATATCGTGAGTTTGACGGAGTCTTTCATTAAAGCCGGCGATTTTGTTGTTTTTGCGATTGATCTGCATTTTGAAAAGGATGAATTCCATCCGGAGAATGCTTTGTTTCCTCCTCACAATATTGAAGGAACAGCTGGACGGAAGCTTTTTGGCAAACTTGAAGACGTTTATGAGCAAAATAAAGAGAAAAATAATGTACAATGGATGGATAAAACAAGATACAGTGCGTTTGCGGGTACGGATTTGGAATTAAAACTTCGTGCACGAGGCATCACAGAAATCCATTTAATCGGGGTTTGTACGGATATTTGTGTGCTGCATACGGCAGTTGACGGTTTTAATAAAGGCTTTAAAATGGTTGTTCATGAAAAAGCTGTGGCAAGCTTCAATCCTGATGGCCACGCATGGGCGCTTTCACATTTTAAAAATAGCTTGAATGCACGAGTTGAATAGACAGATGGAGGTTCCTTTGATGAGTACAATATATACAGATGATAGCCTGACGCTGCACACTGACTTATACCAAATTAACATGGCCGAAACGTACTGGGAAGATAAGATGCATAAAAGAAAAGCTGTGTTTGAAGTTTTTTTCAGAAAGCTTCCATTCAGTAATGGATATGGGGTTTTTGCAGGCTTGGAGCGCATTGTCGAGTACTTGCAGAGTTTTTCTTTTTCCGAAAGTGACCTCAAATATTTACGGGACGAATTGGGATATAAAGAAGATTATTTGGAGTATTTAAAAGAGGTTCGCTTTACTGGAACCGTGCGATCCATGGTTGAAGGCGAGCTTGTTTTTGCCAATGAACCGATCTTAAGGGTTGAAGCACCGCTTGCTGAGGCACAGTTGATTGAAACGGCTTTGCTTAACATTGTGAACTATCAAACATTGATTGCGACCAAAGCTTCCCGCATCAAGCATGTGGTTGGAGAGCAAAGTGCGATGGAGTTTGGAACGCGCAGAGCTCACGAAATGGATGCAGCAGTATGGGGCACGAGAGCTGCATATATCGGAGGATTTGACGCAACATCAAATGTACGTGCGGGCAAAATGTTCGGTATTCCAGTTTCAGGCACACATGCTCATGCATTGGTACAAGCTTATCGTGATGAATATACGGCATTTCACAAATACGCGCGCCGTCATAAAGACTGTGTTTTTCTTGTTGATACGTATGACACGCTAAGATCTGGGGTGCCGATTGCAATTAAAGTAGCGAAGGAACTTGGAGATAAAATTAATTTCAAAGGAATTCGTTTAGACAGCGGAGATTTGGCTTATCTTTCGAAAAAAGCAAGAAAGATGCTGGATGAAGCTGGATTCAAGGACACGCAAATTATCGCTTCCAATGATCTGGATGAAAATACAATCATAAACCTTAAATCCCAAGGAGCTGAAATTGATTCTTGGGGAATTGGGACAAAGCTGATTACGGCATATGATCAAGCTGCTCTTGGCGCTGTTTACAAATTGGTAGCCATTGAAAATGAAAAAGGGGAAATGGCGGATACGATTAAAATCAGCGGCAATCCGGAAAAAGTAACTACGCCGGGTATTAAAAAGGTATACAGAATCATCAATTCTCTCAATAAAAAATCAGAGGGCGATTATATTGCGCTCGAGGACGAAAATCCTCAGGCGGAGGAACGCTTAAAGATGTTCCATCCCATTCATACCTTCGTCAGCAAATTTGTGACGAATTTTGAAGCGAAGGAACTGCACCGGGATATTTTTGTAGATGGGAAATTGGTTTATAAACTTCCTGAGCTCCAGGAGATTCAAGACTATGCCGCTCAAAATATGGATGTTCTATGGGATGAGTACAAACGGACCATGCATCCTGAGGAGTATCCGGTCGATTTAAGCGAGCGCTGCTGGGAGAACAAGATGCGAAACATCGAAGAAGTTCAATCAAAGGTTAAGAATATGATTGAACAGGGAAAGAAGTAACTAGAGGACGATGGGAGAGAAGAGCAAGTGGGGAAGATAGGGATTTACGGTTCGTCTTTTGATCCAATTACGAATGTGCATTTATGGACGGCAAGTACGGTTGCGCACCGCTGCAATTTAGATAAAATCATTTTTCTTCCATGTTCAAATAAACGGAAAGATAAAGTGATGAAAACATCTGATCTGCACCGCTGGAATATGCTTGAGCTTGCACTTCAGGGAAATGACAAGTTTTTGGCTGATGATTATGAAATTAAGCAGGAAGCCTGGAATGTATATACGTATTACACGCTGGAGCACTTTAAAAAGAAATACCCGAATGATGAAATATACTTTATTATGGGTGCAGATCTGCTTGTTGATATTGCAGACGGCAAGTGGAAATACGATAAAGAACTGATCTCTGGCAATAAGTTTATTGTTATGGCAAGAGAGGGCATTGATATGCTCCGGACGATTTCCCGTTCGCCAATTCTGCGAAATCATGATGATGGAACAACCTTTCATTTGATCGATAAGGGGCTGGCGATGGAGATCAGCTCTACATACATCAGAGATGAATTTTCAAAAGGCGGAGAACCGCGTTATCTATTGCCGAATGCTTGTTATGATTACATTAAAAAACATTCTTTATATCAATAGGAGGTATTTCTGATGAGCATGCAAGAGAAAATCATGAGTGACCTAAATGTTAAACCTGAAATTGATCCGAAGGCTGAAATAAGAGAACGCATTGAGTTCTTAAAAGACTATGTGAAAAAAACGGGTTCTAAGGGGTTTGTCCTTGGAATCAGCGGCGGTCAGGATTCTACTTTAGCTGGACGTCTTGCGCAGCTTGCCGTTGAAGAATTGCGCAGTGAAGGTAAAAGCGATGCGAAGTTTATTGCCGTCCGTCTTCCACACGGTGTTCAGCATGATGAAGATGATGCCCAGCTTGCATTGAAGTTTATCAAGCCTGACCGTTCCATCACCTTTGACATTAAATCGACAGTTGACTCTTTTGAAAAGCAGTATTCAGAAGCAGCTCAGGATCAGTTAAGTGATTTTAACAAAGGGAATGTAAAAGCGAGAACACGCATGATCACGCAATATGCCATTGCAGGACAAGAGGGTTTATTGGTAATCGGAACAGATCACGCTGCAGAAGCTGTCACCGGTTTCTTTACAAAGTATGGTGACGGCGGAGCTGATTTGCTGCCGCTTGCAGGTTTGACGAAGCGTCAGGGCAGAAGCGTGCTGAAGGAGCTTGGAGCAGAGGAAAGACTGTATTTGAAAGTTCCGACAGCCGATTTGCTTGATGCAAAGCCGCAGCAAGCCGATGAGACTGAGCTTGGGATTACTTATGATGAGTTAGACGACTACCTGGAGGGAAAATCAGTGTCAGAAGAAGTCGCTTCCAAAGTTGAAAAGCGCTATATGATGACAGAGCATAAACGTCAATTGCCAGCCAGTAAATTTGATGGCTGGTGGAAATAATCTCTAAGTGCAGTTTAAAAGAATCAATCCTATTAAAGGATTGGTTCTTTTTTTGTACGATCAGAATTTATATGTTTGCGCCTTCGAAAAGCGCGCCAATTAAATTGAAAAGATCACGAATTCATTCAAAATAACTGATATTGCAGATACTATAACATGCTTACTCGGATAATAAGATGGAAAACATAAGATTCCGGGTTGCTGCCAAGCATGAAAAAAAGCGTTTTCCCCCATGGGATGTGATCAAATAGCCAAGTGCAGCCAGGAATAGGCCAATCGGGTTAGATTTTAATTGAAATGAACAGCAAATCCCGGATGTAGGCAGCTTTACTTTCCAAAATGCCTCTTTTACTAGCGAAAACCAGAAAAATACTTTCCCTTTTAAACGCAATACTTTCTTTTTTCCAGCTGTCCCCTAAGAGGCGGCGAATCAGATCCAGTTTACTTCTTCAATCTATGGCTCACAGCTTCCAAAATAAAGAGCTTCTCTTGAACAGACAGCATTCTCCAGCTTCCAGCTTTGATTTTCATAGAAGTATTCTCCTTTCCTCAATTTATTTATTTGATCCATCCCAATTTTATCTTTGTTAGTACGTTTATTCCGCAATTAATCTTAATTGAAACCACACAATATTCTGCAAATAACGGGTTTGACTTTGTCCGGAATTGTAAAAGGAATGAATGAAGCGACTTCATTCTATCCAATTGGACAAGCTTTTCACTCTGACTTATCGAATGCTGAAGAACAATTCTGCGGAAAAATAGAAAAAAGACCTAAATTTCTTCCTGAGAATTTAGGTCTTTTCCATGTTTTTTATAATTTAAAAGAACTTTTTAAAGAAACAATTCTATTAAATACTGCTTTTTCCGCAGTTGTCGTTTTCGGATCTACATTAAAATATCCGTGTCTGAAGAACTGAAATTTATTTTGAGATTTAACATCTTTCATATTAGGTTCCACAAAACCTTGAACGACTTCAAGAGATTGTTCGTTCACATAATCAAGGAATGTTTTTTCTTCATCTGCTTCTAAAGTTGCTTCCGCTTCAACGTCAGCATCTAGGATTAGCGGCTGATATAAACGGAATTCTGCAGGAACGGCATGTTTTGCATCTACCCAGTGAATCGTGCCTTTCACTTTTCTGCCTGTGAAGCCTGATCCGCTCTTTGTTTCAGGATCATATGTGCAGCGGAGTTCAATGACTTCGCCGTTTTCATTCTTGATGACTTCTTCACATTTGATAAAGTAAGCATGTTTTAAACGTACTTCATTGCCAGGGAAAAGGCGGAAATATTTCTTTGGCGGATCTTCCATGAAATCATCCTGCTCGATGTAAATCTCTCTTCCGAATGGGATTTGACGTGTCCCCATTTCAGGAACCTCAGGATTGATTTCCGCATCAAGCATTTCCACTTGATCTTCTGGATAATTCGTGATGACGACTTTAAGCGGTTTAAGCACACCCATAGTCCGGGGAGCTTTTAGTTTAAGGTCTTCTCTTGCAAAGTGCTCAAGCATCGCTTCGTCAACTGCTCCATACCCTTTTGAAACTCCAGTTTCACGGACAAAGTTACGGATGGCATCAGATGTATATCCCTTTCTTCTCAGACCGGAAACTGTTGGCATGCGCGGATCATCCCAGCCGTCTACAAAACCTTCCTCAACCAATTTCTTCAGCTTGCGCTTACTCATAACTGTGTTCGTGATATTTAAGCGGCCAAATTCTATTTGCTGCGGTTTGCTTTCCATTTCACATTCTTCAACAACCCAGTTATAAAGTGGACGGTGATCTTCAAACTCAGTTGTACAGATGGAATGAGTCACACCTTCAATCGCATCTTCAAGCGGATGTGCAAAATCATACATTGGATAAATGCACCAAGTATCTCCTGTATTGTGGTGTATCGTGTGAGATACACGGTAAATAATAGGGTCACGAAGGTTCAAGTTTGGTGAAGTCATGTCGATTTTAGCACGCAGTACCTTGCTGCCTGTTTCAAATTCACCCTTGCGCATTTTATCAAAGAGCTCAAGGTTTTCTTCTGCTGAGCGATTGCGGTACGGGCTTTCTTTTCCAGGCTGAGTTAATGTCCCGCGGTATTCACGGATTTCATCAGCTGTTAAATCATCTACATACGCCTTGCCTTTTTTGATTAAAAGAACAGCCCGATTGTACATTTCTTCAAAGTAGTTTGATGCAAAATGAAGTTCGTCCCATTCATAGCCAAGCCATTTTACATCTTCTTTAATAGAATCTACAAATTCCTGATCCTCTTTTAAAGGGTTCGTGTCATCAAATCGTAAATTGGTTCTGCCGCCAAAGTCGTCGGCAAGTTCAAAGTTGATTAAGATTGATTTTGCATGGCCGATATGGAGGTAGCCATTTGGCTCAGGAGGGAATCGTGTGATAACCGTCGAATGTTTTCCGCTCTCCATGTCTTCCTTAATTATGTTTTTTATAAAGTTTGACGAGTTATTTTCCAATCTTTATCGTCCTTTCTTCTATGTAAACTTCATTATGTCCATAAATCATAAGTTCATTTTACAATTATAAGTTTACCGGGCCATTTATTCAAATGAATTCAGTTCTAAATCTTCCGTGAACAAAAAGGACAAAAAGGAAATAAAGGTTTTTATGCTCTTTACGTGATTAAACTATATTTTTTCAGAATCCTCTGTAAAATTAAGAAAACGCTTACAAAGGGGGATTTATATGTTTGGATTAAAAAAAATTTCCATGGTTGTGTGTGCTGGAGCACTGGCTTTTAGCTTGGGAGCCTGCAGCAATGAAGAAAAAGCTGCATCAGACGGGACAGGCTATCCTTCAAAGGCTTTAACGGTTGTCGCTCCATCGGGGGCTGGAGGCGGCTGGGATTTAACCGCTCGTTCTTATGTAAAGGTGTTAAGCGAAACAAAGCTTGTTGATCAGCCATTAACGGTTGAAAACAAGCCAGGCGGAGGCGGAGCCGTTTTCATGGCTGAATATGCAACACAGGATGTTCAGAATAATGACCGATTATTTGTGAATTCTCCGCCGGTTATTATTAATAACCTGAAAAAAGAAGGAAACAGTCCATACGGTTATAAAAATACAACGCCTCTTGCCCAATTGACGAAAGACTACGGTGCAATTGTTGTGAAGGCAGATTCTAAATATACGGATTTGCAATCCTTATTGGATGATGTGAAAAAGGATCCAGGCAAGCTTACATTTGCCGGCGGGTCTGCTCCCGGTTCAATGGATCATCTTATCTCTATTCTTCCTGCCTATGCAGATGGAGTGGATCCGACAAAGTTAAAGTATGTTTCTTATGATGGAGGCGGAGAGGCGATTACTGCCCTGCTTGGAAACAATGCAGATGTGATTGGAACAGACGTATCCAGCGTGAAGGAGTTTTTAAAGGCTGGAAAGGTGAGAGTATTGGCGACGACAGCCACTGAGAGACTTCAAGGCGAGCTAAAGGATATTCCGACTGCAAAAGAACAGGGAGTTGAAGCAGAGTTCACTATTTGGCGCGGAGTATTTGGACCAGAAAAAATGTCTGATGAAGCATATAAATATTGGCAGAAGACAATCAAAGATTTAGTTGAAACGGATGAATGGAAAAAAGAAGTCGAAGCACAAGGCTGGGAAATGGAATATAAGAACGGGGAAGAATTTAAAACGTTTTTAGCAGAGCAGGAAAAACAAGTTCAGACTATTCTTGAAGCTGTTGGAATGGCGAAATAGAAAGGCTTTTTTCGTGATTGAAATCTTAATGCGAAAAACAACAATCTTTTCGAATAGCCAATAATAAAGGTGAAAAAGGAGGCAGCTCCTTTTTCACCTTTTGAAAGGATGATCCAGATGTCAATCAAGTTTGACAGAGCGGCAGCCATCTTGTTTTTAACTGTTGGAGCCCTTTTCATGTACGGCAGTATGCAAATCGCCGAAACATCATACGGAAGTGTGGTTGGTCCTAATATCTTTCCTTTTTTTCTGGGGGCTGTTCTGTTCCTGCTAAGTCTCCGGTTATTTTATGAAACCTTTCACTATCAAAAAAAATACGGGAAAAAGGAACCTTTGCAAGTTAAGGTGTTCGTCATTATTTTTCTTGCAACATTATTATATATTGCTGCACTTGAAACAATCGGTTATGTGATTACGACCTTTGTCTTTTTACTAGTATGCTTTCAGGCTATGGAACGGGGAAATTGGCTGAAATCCATTATGATTTCTGCTTGTTTTTCAGGAGGAATCTATTATTTGTTTGTAGTGGTTCTGAAAGGGACGCTGCCCAGCTTTCCAGTCTGGTTTTAGATTCATTTAAGGGGGATGCAGAATGGAAACTCTGGAATATCTGCTTCAAGGCTTTCAGTCAGCTTTAATTTGGTACAACATTCTTTTTGCTTTCGCAGGTGTCCTGATTGGAACAGCTGTTGGGGTTTTGCCTGGAATAGGCCCTATGAGCGGTGTGGCCCTTTTAATCCCGGTTACTGCTTCAATGACAGGAGGATTGCCTCCGGAACAGGCCGCAACAAGTGCCATCATTCTGCTGGCAGGTGTTTATTACGGAGCCATGTACGGGGGTTCCACAACCTCTATTCTTTTAAATACACCAGGTGAATCGTCATCTGTTGTCACAACCCTTGACGGGTATCAAATGGCGAAGAAAGGAAGAGCGGGGAGTGCTCTATCCATAGCTGCAATTGGATCTTTTTTTGCCGGAATCGTAACGCTTATTGCTCTCATTTTACTAGCAAAGCCTTTATCTAATGTTGCGATTAAATTTGGCCCGGCTGAATATTTTTCACTGATGCTCCTTGGTATAGCCGCAGTCAGCAGTTTAGCAGGTAAGTCTGTGACAAAGGCCCTTATCATGACGATAGCAGGCTTATTGCTTGCTACAATCGGGGTTGACAATGTTTCGGGGGTTGCCAGGTTCACATTCGATTTCCCATGGCTTTATCAGGGCATAGAATTTTTAACAATAGCGGTTGGCTTGTTTGCTTTAGGCGAAGTGTTCAAGACGATCCTTGAAAAAGAAGAGGAAGATGCCGAAATTGCCAAAATAAAAAATATTCTTCCTTCAAAAGAAGAACTGAAAGAATCGGCAGGTCCCATTGCACGAGGTTCATTCTTGGGATTTTTCATCGGGATTCTGCCAGGTGCAGGAGCAACGCTTGCTTCCTTTTTTTCTTACATTATGGAAAAGAAAATCAGCAAGGATCCTTCAAAGTTCGGAAAAGGTGCAATTGCAGGAGTTGCTGCACCTGAATCAGCCAATAACGCCGCTTCTGGCGGTGCGATGATTCCGTTATTGACACTGGGCATACCTGGGTCAGGAACAACTGCCATTTTAATGGGGGCTTTCATGATGTATAACATACAGCCGGGTCCGCTTTTATTTGAGGACCACCCTCAGGTAGCTTGGGGTTTGATTGCAAGTATGTTCATCGGCAACATCATGCTTCTTGTTCTAAATATGCCGCTCGTCAAGGTTTTTGCTAAAATCATACAAACGCCAAAAAAATATTTGATTCCGCTCATTATCGCGATTTCGATCTTCGGCGTTTATGCTGTCCAGGTTTCTGTTTATGACTTATTGCTGCTTCTTGCATGCGGAATCCTTGGCTACTTTTTAACCAAAAATGATTATCCAATAGCTCCTCTTGTTTTAGGATTGGTTTTAGGGCCGATGATTGAAAACAATATGAGAAGGGCGCTGACGATTTCAAATGGAGACTACAGCATTTTCTTTACGCGGACTCTTTCCGTTACCTTCTTAATCCTTACAGCTTTGTGGCTGATCGTACCTGTCTTAATGAAAAAAAGCGGGAAAAATGTCGTAATCAACGTTGAAGGTTAAAAAACTCCTTTTTATAAAGGGGTTTTTTTACTATGATGGAAATGAGGTGGTTGAATGCGCTTACACGCTAAGCTTATGATTTTCATTTGTATGGTTGTCATCCTGATGGCAGGCTTATTCGAATTTACGTTTAAATCCATCATGGAGACAAATCTGAAAAAAGACAAGGGAATGCAGGCTTTATCTGTCGCAGAAACCATTTCCTATATGCCGGAAATCTCTGAGGCCTTTCTTCTTGAAAATCCGTCAGAGACCATTCAGCCGATTGCAGAGAAAATCCGCAAGGAAGTAGAGGCTGAATTTATCGTAGTAGGAAACTTGGACGAAATTCGTTATTCACATCCTGATGAAGATCGCATTGGCGAAAAAATGGTCGGCGGAGACAACGACAAAGTGTTTAAAGGTGAAACGATCGTTTCAGAATCAACTGGAACACTTGGCCCCTCACTAAGAGGAAAGGCACCGATCTTTGATCAGAATGGTACTGTCATTGGGGTTGTATCTGTTGGCTTTCTTCAAGAGGATATTGCAAGAGAGCTTTCCAAACTGCAAAATAAAATCTTATTTTCTACTAGTCTCATTTTAGTAGGCGGCATTATTTCGGCATTATTAATTTCATTAAATATTAAAAAAGCAATTTTTGGGCTAGAACCGCAGGAAATTGCTTGGATGTATCAGGAAAAGCATGCCATTTTAGAATCCATACATGAAGGGATCATTGCAATTGATACGGATGGGAAAATCACAGTTGTGAATGAAAATGCCCACAAGATCCTGCAGATCCCAAATGAAATTCTTTTGAGAGGGAAACGAATTGAAGAAATAATAAAGGATACGCATTTGCTGCAGGTTGCAGCATCCGGCCAGGCTGAATATGATCAGGAATTCATTATTCTGGAAGAAGTTTTCGTGGTCAATCGGATTCCTATTTTTGATAAACGCGGCATTGTAGCAGGTGCAGTAGCAAGCTTTCGGAATAAGTCTGAGCTGTCACATGTGCTGCAGGAATTATCTCATGTTAAGGCATACGCGGAAGGATTAAGAGCACAAACACACGAATATTCCAATAGGCTCTACACTTTGCTTGGATTAATTCAATTAGGATCTTATAAAGAGGCAATTGATTTTATTTCAACACAAGTAAATGTCACACAAGGATTTATCAGCTTCATTATGAGAGAAATTCCGGATCCGATTCTCGCAGGGTTTATTTTAGGGAAAATCAGCCTGGCAAGTGAAATGAAAATAGAGTTTTTAATTGATGAGGGCAGCAGCTTTCAGGATGTTCCTGATTCACTTAATCGTGAAGCTATGATCACCATTATCGGCAATTTAATCAATAATGCATTTGATGCAGTCAGAGAAAATGAAGCAGGAGATAAAAAAGTGTGTCTTTTTTTAACTGATTTAGGCAAAGAGTTAATTATTGAAGTAGAAGATAATGGTCCAGGTATAGATCCCGGGCACTTTGAGCAAATCTTTCAGCAGGGGTTTTCAACAAAGAGCGGCGGCAGAAATGCAGGCATCGGGCTCAATCTTGTACAGCAGGCGTTAAAAACAGTAGGAGGAACCATTACGTTCACAACAGAAAGAGGAGCGGGAACGATGTTTACAGTAGCAATTCCAAAAAAGCAGGGGGGATGAAGATGCATCAAGCCATAGAAGTGCTTATTATTGAAGACGATTTAAGAATTGCAGAAATTCAAAGAAGATTTCTTGAACAGATTGAAGGGTTTCACGCAATCGGCATTGCTGCAAATTATTCAGAAGCAAAAAGCTTGATTGATATCTTAAAGCCGGATCTCATTCTGCTTGATGTTTATTTTCCGGATATGAATGGCCGTGAACTTTTAAAGGAAATCAAACAAATGGATAAACAAATGGACGTCATTATGATTACAGCATCCAGAGAAATTGAAACGGTGCAGGAAGCCATTACGATCGGGGTATTCGATTTCATTATTAAGCCTGTTATTTTTGAACGGTTCAAGCAGTCTTTAAAAAGGTATCAAGACCATTATCGCAAGCTTAGATCTATAAAATCGGAAAATAAAATGATCAATCAGCTAGAAGTGGATCAGCTGCTCTATAAGCAGCAGGATATTTATGAAAAACCCCTTTTGCCAAAGGGAATTGATAAATTGACACTTATCAAAGTAATGGAAGTTTTAGGTGAAACAAAGCAAGGATTAACCGCTGAAAAAATGGCCAATCAAATAGGTGTGAGCCGAACGACAGCAAGAAGATATCTCGAGCATCTGATTTCAGAGGAGAAAATTGCAGCCGATTTATCATACGGAACGATTGGCAGGCCTGAACGCGTATATGTCCTGAAATGAATTATTTACAAGTCATAATTCAGACAGAGTTTTCAATTTATTCTAATAGTAAGAAAGAATAATGCTATTCTAGTAATATTCACCTATATGTAAAAATAGTGTAATAGTTAGTTGCCGGATTCATCCCCATATTTTAACATAACTATAAGATGCTTCTAAAACAAGAAGAAGGACGTGGAAAGATCTTGTTGGATACGATCGAAGACTTCTTTGAAGACTTGGAGAGAAAAAGAAAGCAGGCAGAGTACACCAGGGATGCAGATGAACTGGAGGCATACTTGGCTGCTATTAAAAATGCGATGGGTACATTTGATGACGGCGTTTTTCATCTTTATAACCTGCATCAGCAGTATGCAGATGAGTGGACAGGACAAACGAAATTAGCCTATGAAAGCATTCGGGATGAGATTCGTGTCACTGCTTTTCATATAAATGATATTAGGGATGAGCTTTTTCAAGAGCTGCGGAATGAAATCGGGAGACTGAGAGAAATGGCAGACGCCCTGGCTTAATCGTGCGATGCAAATGTTTTAACGGAATACAAGGAGAGGTAGCTGTTCATGGAAATAAAAATTAGACCGGAAGAACTTGAATCATTTGCACAGCGCATTGATCAATCCCGCTCATATACCGGAGATGCATTGGATTTATTAAATTGGGAATCTGCACGACTTCGATTTACTTCTGTTGCAAGTGTAGGCAGATCTCTCGATCTTCAGGAGGAAATCCGTCACTTAGTGAATCGGTTTCATACGCTGACAGAAGACGCCAGGACATTAATTGAAAACACGGCAAATGGCATGAGAGAAGCAGATGAGGCCGCCAAATCGTCTGCTTCTTCAGGCTGGGGCGGTTTTTTCTCGGGATTATGGGACGGTACAAAAAATGGTCTGACGGATGCTTGGGATGGACTTGTGTCCCTCACAGAATGGGAAACGTACGAAGCCATGTGGGATGCCATCATTCATCCGCTTGAAACACTGGAATCCATGTGGAACACGCTCTCAGAATCATGGAATACAAAAGTCATTAATGGAGATGTACATAGCCGGACGGAGTTCTTTACATATGGAATCGTATCCATCGGACTTGGTATCCTTGGAGGCAAGGGAATTGATAAGCTAGGAAAGGCTGCCAAGCTCACAAAAGTTCCTGATGGGACACCCTCTAAGCCTAAAGTGGAGTCTATTACACATGGGATGGATACGAGTTTTGATTATGCGAAACTTTCACAGGGGAAAGGGTTTGCTGCTGAGATTAATTCGGTGCTTGATGAAGCGGGGCTTTCTAAGAAAGAATTTTTATCCCTTCAATCCCAATATTATAAAGATTTAACACCTGAGGAATTGGACAAAATGCATCAAATCCGCGAAGCTGTACCGCCTGTCAATGGATCCACTGTTTTGCAGAAGGTCATTGATCAGGATAAAATGGCCTTGTATTTATCAGGTCAACTTACAGACGTCGGGGGATGTATAGCAAAAATGGATGATGTCAGCGATATTACAACGTCTGCAGACATGTACAATTCCTTGCGGATGGACTATTCGAACACACCTTTTTCTCCTGACAAAGAATACGCTGTGATCCGATTTACAACAGAACAAAGCGACCGTCTCAAAATTCCATATGCAGAGGAGCTAAATAGCCCTCATGCAGCAAAGCCTAATGAATATATCAGCTATCCTCAAACAGGCCATGGATTTACAGCTGCAGAAAATGGTAAGATTGTCCCTGAGTTTGAAACGGTTTATGGAAATAATGCCAGACCTAGCGCAGGTGAAATCTATGTTGTCAAAGACGGCGCAGAAGAACTGGTCGGAATCTATGATAAATATGATCAAAGATTTTACAGTATAGAGGAGTTAAACAGTCATGATTAAAAAAGGAGAATACGGCATCTATCAAGGAAAAGAGTATTCAATCATCCCTGAGGGAAGCGGAAAGGTCACTTTGCGCACGCGAGACAAAGCAGCTCAAGGCGCGGGATTTCAGGCAGCAGGATTGAAGAAAAACATTTTTATTAAAGAAATTGCTCAATCTGAATTAGAGAATGCCTATGAGTATACACCTTATGCCATATTTAAAAATCGGGAATTTATCATTGAAGGCGTAAATGAGGCTGATCAAACAGTTATCTTGAAATCAATTGATCCTAATACAGTGGATGAACTCGGATTTTCATCACTCGGAAAATATGAGTATATAAAAACTGTGGAGCTGGGCGAAGTAAGTATCTCGGAAAAAAAGAGCCCGATTTTAGGATTCGGAGAAAAATGAGCAATCAATTTAACACCCTAGAAAAAGCTTTGATCGATGCGATGAGCAACAACGATAAAATAGCAGACTTTTACGAAATACTCGGGAAAAGTACGATTTGGCTGATTAAAAAACAGACAAGTAAAATAGCTGCAGATGGACAAGATTCATTGGAGCAGGTTCAGATTATGGAGAAGAAAAACCGGAAGCTATTGCCTATCTTTTCTTCAAAATTTCCAATTGAGAAAATGTTCAAGAATAGTACAGCGATTTCTGTATCTTTTCAAGAAGTACTTAACCATATAGATGGCCAAACAGGGGTAATTTTAAATCCGGACACTCCGTTATCAAAGCTGCTTATTCCGCAGGAACTGGAAATGATGAGGGAAAAACAGAACTTTTTTAAAAATTAAGGCCATCCGGTCAAAATGAATAAGTCGTGAATTAAGAATGCAGATATGGAGTTAATCGTGGAAAAGAATATAAACTTTTTTACTATAAAAAATTATTATCTCCGTTCCTAAGATTAAGATTCTTTGACTCAAACTATGAGTTTTGAGAAAGCAACTGAAGAAGATTATATTTATATTAAGCAGATCGAAACTAAGGATTTAGATCCTGCGTACGAAATAAAACTATCTTCCTTCTATTAGGGTTTCTTATTTGCGGTTATCGGTTTTGAGAGTTGGAAAAAAACGTTAATCTCATGACAAATAACCCGGAAGCCTGGAGGAATTAAACCTGAAAATCCATGATAAATATGAGTTTACGGTCAATGTACCTCTTAATGAATTAGAAATAATAAAAGATAAAGTGCTAATACTTGGGTTTGTAAAATGACATATTTGCACAATGACAGAGAGGTGTGTACCTCTTTTTTTTGTGCTCTTGAAAGGAGCAATTGAATTGATAAAAAAAGGAAGGTATGCATTGTATAATGGGAAAGAATATTCAATTATTCAAGTAAACAACGGTCAAGTAAAACTGCGGTCAATGGACTCATCAGACATATCGAATGGTTTCGAACGAAGTAGAACAAGTATTACAGGTGTTTGAAAACTGTAGGATTAGAAGATTTTGACGATGCCTATGAAATCATACCTTCAGCTTTCTACAAAGGCTTCGATTTTGACATCATCGGTTTTGACAAAGAGAGTCAGGAAGCCACTCTTATGACAAGCAACCCGGAGGCCTGGAGGAAATTAAACCTCGAGACACATGCTAAGTATGAGTTTACAGTTTGCGTATCTATTATTGACTTGGATATCATTGAAGAGAAAGTGACGATACTCGGGTTTTGAATTTTTTTGAGTAATCCCTCAAAAAGCACTTATTGAAAGGAATAATTTAGGGTAAATAGTCTATTTTGATTATTTTTCCTGAAAAATAAGGCTTTAGTATTATGTTGTATTCGCACAAGGGATAATTCCCCTTTTAATTTCCAAAGTAAACCACTATTTTAATGAAATCTGTAAAATATATACGTGTGCATGCTGCTTTAAAGCCCAGGAAGTCCTAGGAATTGAATATACATAGACCTTTAGTAGTGTAAAAACCGAAAAAACGGGTAAACACAAATAAAGCATTCTAAATGCATCTTTTGATAGAATAGACTATTATAAATAAGTTTCTAGTGTACGTTAGGTGGAGGGTAAAATGACAAACGATAAACAGTTTATTCATAAAGCATATTTCGAAAGATTTATGGAAGAGAGTGCTTCGGCTCATCCTGTACAAGTTCTTGGAGAGCTTTATTTTGAGGAGCAGGCGAAGGAAGTTTATGAGTTATCCTACATCCGCTTTGCTCAAGGCGAAGTTTATTTCCATAACAAAGATTATGAAACTGCGATCTTTAAGTGGGAAAATATCAGCAACGAACTTGAGCCGTGGGCGAAAAAGAATATTGCAGACTCATACTATGCGCTGGGTCATCTTTCATCTGCAGAGGATATTTACACATCTATTCAAAGTGATTCGAAGACTTTGAAAATGGAAGTGGCGCTGGAATTATTCTCTCTTTATCTTTTGAGAAATAAAATCGAACTTGCATACAAGGTGATGAAAAAGGCACTTGATATTAATTCTGATTATCCAAACGTTACGGCACTTGCACGCTCTTTTTATGAAGATCAGGGAGACTGGAAACAAGCGGTGGAGCTTGCGGTTAGTGAAGGAATTCGGACTGAGTCACCTGTTTGGTTTGAATTATTGGATGAGTATATTGAAGCAGGATATACAAAATCATTTGAACCCGATTTCTTTTATCAGCCGCTGATTACGCTGTTTAGAATCAATCAGAAGCTTTTCCAGCAGGTTACAGCTTCATTGTGGCATAGCTACCGTCACGAAGCATCTTATTTATCATGGCTGAAGACGGTGAACACGATCTTCCTGAATGTTGAAGTACAGCCGTTTGATTCTTGGCATAAGATGTCTGATCTTCATCAGGACACATATTTAAGTGTGATTAATGGACAATATTTAGTGAAGGATTTAGAGGATATTATTCCTGCGCTGCTATCAAACTGGCAAAAAATTGCGAACCAATCAAAAGCATTATTTGCTGCAACAGCAGTGCTTGCCTGGAGCGAAATTTTCCCTTCATCTATGGATTCAGAATCTCTTAAAATAGCGGAAAAGCTTATCTTTGACTCTGAACATGACAGCATTAGTCTTGAATACAGTCTTGAACTGTTCCAATCACTTGTTGCATGGGCGGAAAATAACCATTTAGAGGTTGGCTATCAAAAAAAATGGCTCGTATCAGAGCTTGCGGATCTCAATAAGTCGCATCTATTAGTCAGCGGTACGTCAGAAAGTGATAAATCTTCATTTATTAATGCGGTACTTTCAGAAAATCTTGTCAGCCCAAGTGCTTCACCGGTATTTGTTCGTTCAGAAGGCGACCTGGCTGAGATGAATGAAATTACAAATGCGGGAATAAGAAAAATTTCTGATAATCCAGATTATCAAGAATCCAATGATGCCTGGATTGAAGTGAAATGGCCGTCAGCCTTATTAGAAGAAAATAATCTTGTATTCTTGCATACCCCTGAAGTGAATGCTCTTGGAGATCTTGGTCCAACAGCAGATTTCCTTCCTCTGTCAGATGGAATGCTGTTTGTGTTGGATAAACATACGCCATTCAATGAACATGAACTGGAATTGCTGATGAAGCTGCAAGAATATGCTCTTGATACACCATTTCACTTTATTTTAAATCATTCAGCTGAGCAGTGGAAATTGGCAGAGGAATTGCAGGTAACCATTAATCAGTTTTTCCCGCAAGCCCAGGTCCTTGCCTTTTCACAAGGCAATCCTGCCGGTTTAAATGAATTTGTAAACACGGTTTTCAGCAGAGAACGCGCGAAGCTTGAAGAGAGACGCACAGCAAAGCTTTTATATTTCATACGAAAAACATTAACAGATCTCTTGAATAAGCGTGTGCAGCTGGAAAGTCATCTAGTAGAATCAGTAAAATGGAACGAAGATATACTAGTAAGACTGAATGGCTTCATGAATCATTTGAAAGATGTTGAGCAGGAAAAAGCAACTGCCATTTCGAATTCTTACCGTGATGTGACGGGTCAGATGAAAAAAGATTTGAAACTGCAGATTCCGAAAATTTTGCGCAATTGCTCAAATCATATTAGTGAAAACAGTGATTTCAGCCAAATTCATATTGCTTTAAACAAGAAGATGAATGATGAAATTGGAACCTATATTCATCAGGATTTGATTCCGAAATTCCAAACCGCTTTACGCGACTGGCTTTCACAATCAAACGAGGAGCTAAATGATAGCCAGGCGTACCTCGATGAAATGAGTGAATCGTTCAACGGACTATATGGTGAGGAAAAAATAAAGCTGGCGTGTGATTTTAAAGTGATTGAAGATTGGCGCCGTGATTTGAACCGGATGACAAGCAGAGCCGATGTGGAAGAACAGAATATTCTGCTTCGTTTCAAACCGACTGAATTCCTGCTGAAAAGTGCTGGAAAGCTATTTGCGGCGCTTCCGCAAAACAAGTCGATGCTGTATAACCAATATAAAAAATACGTTGAAAGCAAAAACTATGAAGACGTTGCAGAGGAAATTTCAAGGAAATTCTTCCTTGAATTCGATTTATTTGAAAAAGCTTTAAAAGCAGACATTACGATGTTCTATCAGGATCCAATTCTATATGTAGAGCAGACAATTAAAGAATCAGAAACCGAGATTTCAAGTTCAAAAGCTACCCTTGAAAAAATGAAATCCAACCCTGAAATCTATTACGATCCATTGCGTCTCTTTGAAGTAAGACTCCTTCAATATGAATTTATGGTGAAGGCGAATGAGGAGAGCTTGTATATTAAAGGCTGACAAGAAAAGAACCCTAATTTTACGGGTTCTTTTCTTTTTTATACGTATTCCTTTTTTGGGCGAAATATTAAAAATTTCGGGTATATATAGGTCAGTTTAGGGGTTAAATACCCAGTGGGATTTTTATGCTGCGATCGGAATTTATATGTTTGCTCCTTTTTTAACATTTATGTTGAATGAATTTGGAAAGCGCGTAAATTAATTTGAAAAGGCAGTGAATGAATTTGGAACGGCTGCGAATTGTTTGAATTAACTGGTTTTGCACACTTTTTGTGACCGGTTTTTCTTATCAAAATTGATAATCCCTTATATATCAGATAAACTGAAACAAAAACAAAATCCGAACTTGAAGGGGAATACATCAGGCTATTGGAGAGAGAAAAGATGAAGATTCAGCAAAATTATTCATATCAGGTCATGGAGGTTTGTCTGCTTGCAGGAAAGATCATGCTCATAAGCGGTGCGGAAACCTATCGGATAGAAGATACAATGATGCGGATAGCGGCATCTTACGGTGTGAAGAAGTCGCATAGTTATGTTACACCGACTGGCATTATTTTTTCGATCGAATCAAATGAACCGACAAAGACAAAATTAATCCGGATCATGGAACGAACGACAGATTTAGATAAAGTGGCGAATGTAAACAGCATTTCGAGAAAAATCAGCAATGGTGATTTAAATGTAGAAGAGGCATACGACCTGTTAAAAGAAATTGAAGGTGCACCTTCAACCTATTCTTTGTTGTTGCAGGTAATTGCAGCTTCCATAGCAAGCGGCTGCTTTATGATCATGTTTCAGGGGCAGTGGGGGGATTTTTTCCCTGCCGTTTTAGCGGGGGGCAGCGGCTTTTTGGCTGTTATCTATTTTCACCGTCTTGTGCCAATTAAATTTTTTGCAGAGTTTTTAGCAGCATTTATTATTGGCCTGCTTGCGTATTTATTTGTGAAGATCGGATTTGGGATGGAGATGGATAAGGTAATTATTGGGTCTGTCATGCCTTTAGTACCAGGGCTTCTTATTACAAATGCAGTCAGAGATTTAATGGCCGGTCATTTGATATCCGGACTTTCAAAAGGAGCGGAAGCGTTTTTAACGGCATTTGCAATCGGATCAGGAATTGCGGTTGTTTTTTCATTATTTTAGGACGGGAGAGATTTTGTCATGTGGGTTTTAGGTCAGCTGCTGACAAGCTTTATATCAACAGCAGCATTTGGGATTATCTTTCAGGCTCCAAAGCCTTCACTGATCAAATGCGGATTGATCGGAATGTTCGGATGGATGATTTACATATCATTGGTTGGACAAGGATTTGATGAAGTTCCTTCGACTGTCATTGCAGCCGTTTTTGTAGCCGTAGCAAGTCAGGTGATCGCAAAAATCTATAAAACACCGATTATTATTTTCAGCGTAGCTGGCATCATTCCTTTGGTTCCTGGAGGAATGGCTTATGACGCGATGAGAAATTTCGTTGAAAATGACTATAATACTGCGATTACATTAGCTGCAAAAGCATTTATGATTTCAGGTTCCATCGCGATCGGCCTTGTTTTCTCAGAAGTGATTAATCAAGTGATTCGAAAATCAAAGCTGCAAGAAAAGGTTAAATAAACGGAGCTAAATGACCAGTATCTATGGTTCCGTTGATTAGCGCTTGAATAGAATGTAGCCAGATTGCTCTTATTTGGACGATTCAATTCCATGGAGAGAGAATGTTGTCATTCCAGGTGACATCATGCAGAAGAAAATATTGATGTGCTGACGTTTAAGCTTCGCAAAATGCATTTGAATAGGAATCCTCCGTCATGTTGATGGAGGTTTTTTTGTTGGGTCAGCATGTGACTGAAAGCATTTACATTCTTGTAACAATCTTATCAATCAATATACACACTTTCTTCATATGGCATTTACTAATAACAAGTATGATAATCTTCGAATCATCTAAAAACATCATTGGAAAAGAGCCGGAAGGAGTATGATTGTGGAAAGAATGATAGAAATCTACGCCCATCGCGGATACAGCGGAGAGTATCCGGAGAATACAATGGCTGCGTTTGAAGCAGCATGTAAAGCGAATGCGGATGGAATCGAATTAGATGTTCAGTTATCAAAGGATGGCGAAGTTGTTGTCATCCATGATGAAAGAATTGACCGTACGACAAACGGGATAGGCTATGTGAAAGACTTAAACTATAGACAGCTGAAATTATATGATGCGGGCAGCTGGTTTGACAGGCGCTATTCAAGGCAATCTATTCCGCTGTTATCAGAAGTTCTGAAAATGCTGGAGCAGAGACGTTCAATTACTCTTAATATTGAACTTAAAAATAACCTTATTGACTATGATGGGTTAGAGCTGAAAGTACTTGAACTGTTAGATGAAGCTGGTTTACGGAATAATGCCATTCTATCAACCTTCAATTCTAAAAGCTTAATACGATTGCGTGAGCTGGACAGCAGTGTAAATACTGCCCTTTTATTTGAAGGTGTCCCCTCAAATGTCATCACGGACGCCAGAAATAACCGTGTAAATGCTGTCCATTGCGAAGCCGCTTTTGCCATGTCCCCTGCGGGAAAAAGAACAATTGAAGCTGGGTATCCGCTTCGGGTGTTCACTGTGAATGAAAAAGAGATGCTTGGAAAGCTGGAAGATGCAGGTGTATCGGCTATTATGTCTGATTTTCCGGGGCTGTTCATTTAAGAATGAAAGGGAGGCACTTGTTATGTGTCTCTTTTTTTGTTCTTAGAATTTAGTGCAGTAGAATGATGTAACTTTTCTTAACATCTAATGTTATATTATATCCTTAATATTGCTGATTTGATAGCGTTTCCACTCATTTTAACACCAATTCTGGAATTGATTTCACACAAAATGTAATTGTGCTGTCATAATTTATCCCTTATAATCTAAAAAGAAAGAAAATTCAGTTTTAAAGGGGGATTTTAGTTGGAGTCGTTTGTTACTGGCTTAAATGGTATTTTGTGGAGTTCACCCGTTATTTACACAATTATGGTTATAGGTTTGCTTTTTTCCATTTTAACCAGGTTTCTGCAAGTAAGACACATTAAAGAGATGGTTATGCTGATGTTTCAAGGCAAAAGCTCTGAAGCTGGAGTTTCTTCTTTCCAAGCTTTATCAATTGCATTATCGGGCCGTGTAGGGACTGGTAACATTGCAGGGGTTGCCACGGCAATTGGCTTTGGAGGTCCGGGAGCTGTATTCTGGATGTGGGCGATTGCATTTATCGGTGCCTCAAGTGCATTTATTGAATCGACGCTTGCTCAAATTTATAAAGTAAAGCAAGATGGACAATATCGCGGGGGGCCAGCTTACTATATTGAAAAAGGAACTGGATGGAAATGGTATGGCGTAACATTCGCTTTTGCAGCAATACTTGCAATGAGTCTGCTGATGCCTGGCGTTCAATCCAACTCTATTGCGGGCGGTCTTGATAATGCTTTTGGTTTAAATCCAGTCTATACTGGTATAGGACTTGTTATTGTATTAGCTCTTATTATTTTTGGAGGAGTTAAAAGAATTGCGAATGTTGCCCAGTTCGTTGTTCCTTTTATGGCGCTTGGATATATTCTTGTTTCATTAATTATAATTGCTGCCAATATAACAGAGGTACCTGCCGTTTTCGCTCTTATCTTTAAAAGTGCGTTTGCATTAGATTCTGCATTTGGCGGTATTGTCGGAATGGCGATCGCATGGGGAGTAAAGCGCGGTATTTATTCGAATGAAGCTGGTCAAGGTACAGGAGCTCACCCTGCAGCTGCAGCCGAGGTGTCACATCCGGCCAAACAAGGATTAGTTCAAGCATTCTCAGTGTATATTGATACTCTTTTTGTATGTTCAGCTACAGCATTTATGATTCTTTTTACAGGCATGTATAATACACAGGATCCTGAAGGTAATTTTATTGTTAATGAACTGGGAGCTGAAGTTGAGCCAGGTCCAGTGTTTACTCAGGCAGCAGTAGAGTCTGTCATTCCGATTCCTGGGTTTGGAGCTGGATTCGTCGCAATTTCACTTTTGTTCTTCGCTTTTACGACAATTATGGCCTACTACTACATTGCTGAAACCAATATTGCCTACTTAATGCGCGGAAAAAGCAATAAATGGGCAATGTTCTTGCTCAAAGTTGTTTTACTTGGTGCAACTTACTACGGATCAGTTAAAACAGCATCATTAGCTTGGGCATTAGGGGATGTCGGTCTCGGTATAATGGTTTGGCTGAACTTAATTGCAATCTTAATATTAGCTAAACCCGCCCTTCTTGCTTTGAAAGATTATGAGGCTCAAAAGAAACAAGGTGTGGACCCAGTATTTGATCCAGTAAAATTGGGAATTAAAAATGCAGATTATTGGGAACATGAATACAAATATATAGAGCCTGACACAAAGTTGGACAAGAAAGAGCGTACGATAAGTTCATAATAGGAAAGGACCTTTTGCTTTTATGCAGGAGGTCTTTTTTTGTTAACATGGAAAAGACATTTAAGATCATTCCGCCCCTTTAGGAGATATCTGTAAAAAAGAAAGTAACTCGTAGAGTTTGGAAAGTAAAAAGGACATTCAAGAAAGTAAACACTTCATTTTGGAAAGTAAACTTTGATTTGACTGGAATATGGCAGCGTGCACAACTTAAATCAAACTCAAATTCTGAAAAAGTCTTATTTCCTAACTTCACCGAGGTAAAATCCATAATGGGCCAAAAATCGTACTATGAAGGTACATCTGCCGGACCTGTTTAAATCAACTGACCAAGAAAAACAGGAAAAACATTTCAAAATATTCAAAATCCATCCAAAAAAGAGTATGATAGAATAGATGAAATTAAAGATATTAGCCTGACTAAATAGTTACATAGAAAGTGCATCGTTTGGAGGCAACCGCATGTTAAAAGTATTTTTACTTCTTAGGCCATACCGTCTAGCAATGGGAGTGGCGTTAGCTTTAATGCTGATTGAGCTTGGTGTAGAGCTTTTGCATCCGCTTATAATGGCGAAAATAATTGATGATGGAATCTTAAAGAATGATATAAATGTCGTCATTTACTGGGGAAGCGTGATGATTGGAATTTCGATTGCGGCTTTTGCTGCAGGTGTTACGAATTCCTTTTATGCGGCTCACGTAAGTCAAAGCTTTGGCTTTGATGTACGTAAAAATCTCTTTGAGAAGGTTCAATCTTTCTCCTTTGCAAATTTTAACTTGTTCCCTGCATCCTCTCTCATTACAAGAATGACAAATGATGTCACACAGCTTCAAAATACGATTTTTATGAGCTTTCGTATCATGCTCCGTGCGCCTCTGCTGATTGTTGGGGGAACGATTATGGCACTAATCGTAAATGCAAAGCTGGCGCTCATTTTACTCGTTTCCATCCCGCTTTTATTAGGTTTCCTATTTTGGATGATGAAAAAAGGAAGTTCCCTCTTTAAAGCAGTGCAAGAACGGCTTGACTCCGTAAATGGTGTGATGCAGGAAAATCTGACAGGGATGAGAATTATTAAAGCTTTTTTGAGAAGGAATTTTGAAGTATCCAGATTCACAAAAGCAAATGAGGAACTAAGAGATGGTACTGTTACAGCACTAAGGCTGATGGAAATCGCAATGCCTCTATTATTGTTGGTAATGAATATCAGCATGTTGGCAATCCTTTGGTTTGGAAGCATCAACGTAAATTCAGGAGAAGCCAAAGTAGGGGAAGTAGTGGCAATCGTTAACTATGCGCTGCGGATTTCTTCTGTATTATCTATTTTTTCGTTTATTATTATGGCTTTTTCACGTGCAAAAGCTTCAGCTGGGCGCATTCATGATGTTCTTGAAACAGAAGTAGATTTAAGGGATTCGATTGATGCCAAAGAGTCGTCTGTCATTGAAAAAGGAGATATTGAATTTAAGTCTGTTTCTTTTACTTATCCCGGGACAGAAACGGCTGTTCTGAAGGACCTTTCTTTTACTGCGAAAGCGGGAGAAACGATTGCGTTGTTAGGTGCAACAGGCTCGGGGAAATCCTCTATTTTTAATCTGATTCCAAGGCTATACGACGTAACAGAGGGTGCCATTTTCATTGATCAAAAGAATCTGCTGGCAATGAAGCTTGAAAGTTTGCGCGGCCAGATCGGATTCGTGCCGCAGGAATCCCTTTTGTTTACAGGCTCCATTAAAGAGAATATTGCATGGGGAAAAGAAGGGGCATCAATTGATGAAATTAAGGAAGCTGCAGGCAATGCTCAAATCCATGAAACAATTGAGAACCTTCCAAACGGCTATGATACAAGAGTAGGTCAAAAAGGAGTCAATCTCTCAGGCGGACAAAAGCAAAGGATTTCTATTGCAAGAGCACTTGTCCGAAAACCTAAAATTCTTCTGCTGGATGACAGCACAAGCGCTTTGGATTTAAAGACAGAAGCGAAGCTCTTGAAAGCCATTAAAGCTTATGATTGCACGATTTTCATCATTACACAAAAAATCAGCACGGCTATGGAAGCGAGTCAAATTTTGTTATTGGATGAAGGTGAAATTCTGGCAAATGGTTCACATGATGAATTAATGCAAAAATCCCTTCTTTATCAGCGTATCTATCAGTCTCAGTTTGGGGAGGAGGCATTGCACAATGTTCAACGAGCTGAGTAAGCCTTTTCGGTATCCAAAAGTAAACCAGGGAGAAACCGTTCAGAAGAAGACAACGAAGCCTAAAAATTGGTTTGCGACAATAACCAGAGTATGGTCGTATCTTGCACTTAATAAAGGGCTGATGTTTCTAGTACTCCTAATGGTTGTTCTCAGTTCATTTTTAGCGCTTCTCGGCCCTTACTTAATTGGACGGGTAATTGATGATTATATCGTGACAAAAGAAAGCAGCGGTTTTATCGCACTGCTTGCCGCTTTAATTGTTATTTATATTGTGCAGTCCATTTCCTTGCTGCTCCAGAATATATGGATGATCGGCATCGCTCAAAATACCGTTTTTACAATGAGAACACAGCTTTTTCGTCATTTTCATAGCCTGCCGATTTCTTATTTCGACAAGCGTCAGCATGGAGAGCTTATGAGCAGAGTAACCAATGATATTGAGAATGTGAGTTCTACCTTAAACAGCTCGGTCATTCAAATTTTTTCAAGTATTCTTACTCTCGCAGGAACCGTAGGCGTCATGCTCTGGTTAAGCCCCATGCTTACAATCATTACCCTGACCATTATTCCGATTATGTTCTTTGGAATGAGGTGGATCACAAACCGGACAGGAAAGCTATTCAAAGCCCAGCAGCAGAACTTAGGAAATCTTAATGGGTTTATTGAAGAAACCATATCTGGTCAGCGCATCGTCAAGACGTTTTCGCAGGAACAAAAAGTGATCTCGGAGTTCCTTGAAAAAAGTGAACGGCTAAAAGGGGCTGGCTTCTGGGCCCAGACCATTTCCGGATTTATTCCGAAACTGATGAATGTGCTTAACAATTTAAGCTTTGCGGTTATCGCGGGGGTTGGCGGCATTTTTGCATTAAATGGAATGGTGTCAATCGGTGTCATCGTCATTTTTACCGAATACTCGCGTCAGTTCACGCGTCCTTTAAATGAGCTTGCAAATCAGTTCAATACGATTTTGTCTGCTGTTGCAGGAGCTGAGCGAGTCTTTGAAATTCTCGATGAAGATGAGGAAATGAAAGATGAGCACTCTGCTTCAAATCTTCAGGAAGTGAAGGGAAAGATAAACTTTAAGGATGTTTCCTTTTCGTACGAAGAAGAACAGCAAACAGTGCAGAATTTGAGCTTCACAGCTTCTCCAGGTGAAACAGTTGCCATTGTTGGTCCGACGGGTGCAGGGAAAACAACAATGATCAATCTGCTATCCCGTTTTTACGATCCTGATAAAGGAGTTATCCTGATAGACGGAATGGAAAGTACGAGAATCAGAAGAAATAGCTTGAGGGAACACATGGCGTTTGTACTTCAGGATCCTTTCCTCTTTAGAGGCACAATCATGGAAAATATTCGCTATGGACGCTTAGATGCAACAGATGAAGAAGTGATTCATGCTGCAAAAGAAGCAAATGCTCATTCTTTTATCATGAAAACAAAGAATCGGTATGATACCGTGCTTACACAAGATGGAAGCGGAATAAGCCAAGGTCAAAAACAGCTGATATCTATCGCAAGAGCGATTCTTGCAAGTCCTGTGATTCTCGTTCTTGACGAGGCGACAAGCAGCATTGATACGATTACGGAAATGAAAATACAAGAGGCCTTGCAGAGGCTGATGAAAGGCAGAACAAGCTTTGTCATTGCCCATAGATTAAACACGATTCAAAAGGCTGATCAAATTTTTGTACTTGAGAATGGGAAGCTGATTGAAAGAGGAAGTCACGAATCTCTTTTAAAAGATAAAGGATTTTACTATGCTCTTTATAAGAGTCAGCTGAAGGACGAAGTGTTGTAATTCCTATATTTTCATTAGTGGATTGGGTCATGCTATACTTAGGATGGAGGTGGTACGATGCGTTTATCAAATAAAAAAGTCATTGCGCTAGTCAGTGCAGATTTTGAAGATCTGGAACTGTGGTACCCAGTGCTTCGTTTGCAGGAAGAAGGAGCCGAAGTTCATTTAGTCGGTGAAAAAGCAAATGAAACATATATCGGAAAATACGGTGTTCCAGCAACATCGGACTATGCGTTTGAAGAAATTCGTTCAGAAGATTATGATGCAATTCTAGTCCCTGGCGGTTGGGCTCCTGACAAATTACGAAGATATCCTGAAGTCTTGCAAATGGTGCAGGATATGCATGAAAAGAAAAAGCCAATCGGCCAAATTTGCCATGCAGGCTGGGTTTTGATTTCTGCAAAGATTTTAGAAGGCAGAAATGTAACAAGCACACCTGGCATCAAAGATGATATGGAGAATGCGGGTGCCATTTGGCATGATGAAGCAGTTGTTGTCGATGGACATATTATTTCCAGCAGAAGACCGCCAGACCTGCCTCCTTATGTAAAAGCTTTTGCAGATGTTTTAGCTGAAAAATGAATATTTATAAATCAATAAGAGAAAGTGTCATGTAATATGATGCTTTCTTTTTTATTTTTATATAATTGGCTGAATAAAAACAATATAAAAGGATGTATTTTAGTCTACTATTCAGATAAAGGGATCAACAAATGCCTGAATGTCAATAAATAAAAAGAATAAGATACTATAGACGGATAACAAATAATATTATAATATATTTTCAGAATATTAATTTTCTTTAGAAGAATCATATAATTTAAATGAAAGATTCTATTAGGAGGTGGTTCGACTAGAGTTAGGGACGGATAAAGTCAATATTTTGCATCAAAATACGATCAAAAAACGGGGGATACAAATGAAAAAGAGAAGATTAATGGCAGTGTTTATGTCACTAATGATTTCAGCGGGCGTGATGGCTGGATGTGGTGCAAAAAGCACAGGTTCATCTGAAGGAGAAACAATTAAAATTGGTGCGAATCTAGAATTATCAGGCGGAGTAGCGTCTTACGGCCAATCCATTTCAGAAGGATTGGAGCTTGCTTTAGAAGAGATCAATAAAGAAGGGATCGACGGCAAAAAGATTGAACTGGTTGAGTTTGACAATAAATCAGATGCAGCTGAAGCTACAAATGGAGCGATCAAACTCGTAAGCCAAGATAAGGTAGCTGCCATTATTGGAGCAGCTACAAGTACAAATACATTGGCTCAAGTACAGATTGCACAGGATAATAAGGTGCCATTAATCACACCAACTGGAACGAACCCTGCGATCACGAATACGGATGGCAAAGTGAATGACTATGTATTCCGTACTTGCTTTATCGATCCATTTCAAGGAACGGTTGCTGCAAACTTTGCAACTGGAGACCTATCAGTTAAAAATGCAGCTGTTCTAATCGACAGCTCAAGCGATTATGCGAAAGGTCTTGCAAAATCCTTTAAAGAATCGTTTGAGAAAAACGGCGGTAAAATTGTTTCAGAGGAAGCTTATGTAGCTAAAGACACAGACTTCCGTGCAACTCTTACAAGAATCAAATCATCTAATCCTGAATTTGTATTCCTTCCTGGCTACTATGAAGAGGTAGGTCTAATTGTGAAACAAGCCCGTGAGCTTGGCATTGATGTTCCTTTCATGGGAGGAGATGGATGGGATTCTCCGAAACTGATTGAAATTGCAGGCGGAGAAGCACTAAATAACACATTCATTACAAACCACTATTCTGCTGGAGATCCATCGGAGAAAATTCAAGACTTTGTAAAAGCGTTCAAGGCTAAATACAAAGATAAATCTCCAGATGCATTTAATGCACTTGGATATGATACTGGATATTTCCTTGCTGATGCTATTAAACGTGCAGGCGGCGCTGATCCTGAGAAGCTTCAAAAAGCAATCGAAGAAACAAAAGATCTTGCTCTTGTTTCAGGTAACCTGACGCTTGATGAGCTTCATGATCCGGTTAAGTCTGCAGCTATCCTTGAATATAAAGATGGCGAGCAAACATTTAAAACGAATGTAGATCCTGAATAAACAGGCAAATAACAAATGGAATAGGGGGCAATGCCTCCTATTCTGAATTTTTTAATGAAACTGCCATACAAAATAATAGGCTTTCAGGGGAGAAAGAGATTATGGAAATTTTTCAGCAGATTGTCAACGGAATATCTCTGGGCAGTATTTATGCGTTAATTGCACTTGGCTATACAATGGTATATGGCATCGTAAAGCTCATAAACTTTGCTCATGGTGATGTGTTCATGATTGGTGCCTTTGTAGGGTTTTACTCGATTACAATTTTAGAGCTTGGTTTTTTCCCGGCTTTAATCATCTCCATGGCAGTTTGTGCATTATTCGGAGTTTTAATCGAGAGGATTGCTTATAAACCTTTGAGAAATGCGACTAGAATTGCAGCTCTAAT
Organism: Bacillus sp. UMB0893; assembly: GCF_002858905.1. Classification (NCBI taxonomy): domain Bacteria; kingdom Bacillati; phylum Bacillota; class Bacilli; order Caryophanales; family Bacillaceae; genus Bacillus; species Bacillus sp. UMB0893. The sequence continues at coordinate 138,324 of NZ_PKLB01000008.1, forward strand.
AACAGCAATTGGAGTTTCCCTCCTCATTGAATACGGAGTTATTTATGTGAGAGGAGCACAGCCGGAAGCCTATCCTGGAACTGTTCTTCCATCTGAGAGCATTTCAATTTTCGGCGTCACAATTAGCAGTCAGTCATTATTTATTCTGGGTATTTCTGTCGGGCTTATGATCTTGCTTCAATTTATTGTTCATAAAACGAAAATCGGCAAAGCCATGCGTGCGGTTTCCTTTGACGCTGATGCAGCAAGACTGATGGGGATCAACGTAGATAATACAATTTCTGCTACATTTGCAATCGGTTCTGCTTTAGCTGGTGCGGCAGGTGTTATTTTTGGAACGTATTATATAAAGATTGAACCGTTAATGGGGATTATTCCAGGTTTGAAGGCCTTTGTCGCTGCAGTATTGGGCGGAATCGGTATTATTCCAGGTGCGATGGTAGGCGGATTGCTTCTCGGAGTCATTGAATCACTCGTAAGTGCACTTGGCTATTCATTATGGCGTGATGGTGTAGCGTTTATCGTTCTTATTCTTATACTTATCTTCCGTCCATCAGGATTGTTTGGCAAAAACGTTAGAGAGAAAGTGTAAGGGGGATGACAGCAATGAAGAAATCAAAAGGGTTTTGGTTATCCATCGTTTTAGCATTCGTTGTTTTCATCGTCGTTCAGGTTTTAATCTCTGGCGGGTTTATGAACATCTATCTTGTCAATGCACTGTTCTTTATGGCTATTAATATTATATTGGCTGCAAGTCTTCATCTTATTATTGGAATTACCGGCCAATTTTCAATTGGACATGCAGGCTTTTTGGCGGTAGGAGCATATGCTTCAGCTGTTATTACAATGAAGATGCAGCTGCCGTTTTCAGTTGCCTTGATTGTCGGCGGACTTGCAGCTGCAGTTGCGGGTCTCATTATTGGAATACCAAGCTTACGTCTAAAAGGGGACTATCTTGCCATTGCTACACTTGGATTTGGTGAAATTGTCCGCATTACGCTTTTGAATATTGATTATGTCGGCGGAGCAAGCGGTATGCAGGTATCCCATCTGACTACATGGCCTTGGGTGTTCGGGTGCTTGCTGATTACCATTCTTGCGATTGTCAATTTTACGAATTCAACTCATGGACGGGCCTGTATTTCCATTCGTGAAAATGAAATAGCAGCAGATGCAATGGGCATCAATACAACGTACTACAAAGTTGCGGCTTTCGTGATCGGGTCCTTTTTCGCAGGAATTGCAGGCGGACTGTTCGCGCATAACTTTTATATCATTCAGCCAACAAACTTTGGCTTTTTAAAGTCATTTGATATTTTAATCTTTGTTGTTCTTGGGGGACTAGGCAGTATGTCTGGTGCTGTTCTGGCTGCAATCCTGCTTACAATTGTCTCTACATTCCTTCAGGAATACCCAGAGACGAGAATGATCATTTACAGTCTTGTCCTGATCGTGATGATGCTTTATCGTCCACAAGGCTTGCTTGGCACGAAAGAAATCACTTCTTTTTTCAAAAATCGCAATGGCATCAAAGGAGGTCCGGATCATGACAGCAAAAACACCGTTGCTTAATGTGCAGAATTTAGGCATAAAGTTTGGGGGTCTTAAGGCTCTTTCAGGCGTAAATATTGAATTGAAAAAAGGTGAGCTTGTAGGATTGATTGGACCAAACGGTGCTGGGAAAACGACCTTTTTTAATCTATTAACAGGTGTATATGTTCCGACTGAAGGAACGTTAATGCTTGAGGGTCAAAAGCTGAACGGACTTGTACCTTATAAAATTACGCGTAAAGGAATAAGCAGGACGTTTCAAAATATTAGACTGTTTGGCGAACTTTCTGTTTTGGATAATGTTAAAGTAGCCTATCATTCTCTTGCCAAGCACTCAATCGCAAGCTCTATTCTCAGGCTGCCTGCCCATTTTTCAGGAGAACGCGAAATGGAAGAAAAAGCGATTGAATTTCTTAAAATTTTCAAGCTGGACAAAGTGAAGCACGAGAAAGCAAAGAACCTCCCATACGGACAGCAGCGCCGGTTAGAAATTGCGCGTGCGCTTGCAGCTCACCCTAAACTCTTGCTCCTTGATGAGCCTGCTGCAGGGATGAATCCTCAGGAAACAGAAGAACTGATGAATTTAATTGCATTTATCCGTGAAAAGTTTGATTTAACCGTGTTGCTGATCGAACACGATATGCCGCTAGTCATGGGGGTTTGTGAACGAATTTATGTGCTCGATCATGGTCAGTTAATCGCTCAGGGAGCGCCTGAGGAAATCAGGAACAATCCAAAAGTCATCGAAGCGTATCTCGGCGAGGAGGTTTCATAATGCTGAAAGTGAATGGTATCAATGTTTACTACGGAAATATACAAGCAATAAAGGATGTCTCTCTTGAAATCAATCAAGGTGAAATCGTGACGCTGATTGGAGCGAACGGTGCTGGTAAGAGCACCCTTTTAAAAACCATTTCAGGGCTATTAAAGCCTAAAAAGGGAGAGGTTCTCTTTCAAGATAAACCGATTGCAGGAAAAGCCGCTCAAACAATCGTAAAACAGGGAATCTCTCATGTACCTGAAGGACGTCGGGTGTTTGCCAACATGTCGGTAGAGGAGAACTTGGAACTCGGTGCTTACTTGCGCAAGGATAAAGCTGAAATCAAACAGGATTTCGAAAAAGTGTTTGAACTCTTTCCAAGATTGCTTGAACGCAAAAAACAACAGGCAGGAACACTCTCTGGGGGAGAACAGCAAATGCTCGCAATGGGACGCGCCTTGATGGCCCGCCCTAAGCTCCTCCTGCTTGATGAACCATCGATGGGACTCGCGCCGCTGCTTGTAAAAACGATTTTCAGAATCATTGAAGAGATTAATAAGACTGGCACAACAATTTTATTAGTCGAACAAAATGCGAATATGGCTTTATCAATTGCAGACAGAGTATATGTAATAGAAACAGGCAAGGTTGTGCTGTCTGGAACAGCAGAAGAATTGAATGCAAGCGATCAGCTGAAAATGGCATATCTCGGTGGCCATTAATAAGAGGGGCTGTCCATAAAGTCATTTTTCACTGACTTTATGGATAGCCCTTTCTTTTGGGATCTTGCCCCATCAAAAGTGGTAGCGCACTACCGCGACTGATGCCACTTTTTATGCTTTGAACCGTTAAAAGAGGTAATACTAAGGCGACTGATGCCAATTTTTATACTTGAACTGTTAAAAGAGGTAATACTAAGGCGACTGATGCCACTTATTATGCTTTGAGCTGTTAAAAGAGGTAATACTAAGGCGACTGATGCCACTTATTATGCTTTGAGCTGTTAAAAGGGGTAATACTAAGGCGACTGATGCTACTTATTATTATCACAAAAAAAGCAGGCAGGAAAAACGGAAGTTTTTCCTGCCTGCTTCATTTTAGGGATTTATAGGACAGCCCCTTTTCCTGTTAAAATAATTTTTTCGCTTTTGTTTCTTTTCCAAGAATAACTACGGCTAACACACCGATCAGGATAGATACACAAAAGATTGAAAAGATCACGGTCATAGGAGCATTTTGTGCTACAAGATAACCAACAACTAATGGTCCCAAAATACCGCCAATTCGTCCAAAGGAAGCAGCCATTCCAGCTCCAGTACCGCGAACAGCAGTCGGATATTGCTCTGGAGTATAGGCGTATAGGGCTCCCCATGCTCCTAAATTGAAGAAAGATAAGAATATTCCTGATGTAAGCAGCAGGGCAAGTGATTCAGCAGTTCCGAAGAAATAGGCACTTAGAGCAGTACCGATTAAATAAGTTGTTAACACAAATTTTCTCCCAAACTTTTCAATAAACCACGCAGCGGTGAAATATCCCGGCAATTGTGCAAGAGTCATGATCAGGACATATTGAAAGCTTTTTATTAAACTGAAGCCTTTCAGCACCATTACGCTCGGCAGCCATAAAAACATGCCGTAATAGGAAAAGACGACGCAAAACCAAAGGATCCAAAGCATGGTTGTTTGACGAATGTAATCTTTTGACCAGACCGTCTTTATATTTTGCAGAATGGAAGGTTTTTCTGCTTTCTTTATTGCTAAAAACTGAGGGGAATCCGGCAATTTAATTCGTAAGTATAACGCATACAATGCAGGCACGGCACTTAGCAGCAGCGCTGTTTGCCATCCATAGCTTGGGATAATGAAATATGAAATGAGTGCAGCAATAAGCCAGCCTGCAGCCCAAAAGCTTTCAAGAAGCACAACAATTCGTCCGCGTTTTTCAGGAGCAACACTTTCGGAAACGAGTGTTGATGCAACCGGCAATTCTCCGCCAAGTCCCATTCCGACAAAGAATCGGAGGATGAGGAAGGCTGTTAATGTTGTTGTGAAAGCAGATAGTCCGCTCCCGATTGAAAAGAGAAGCAACGTAATAATAAAGACATGTTTCCGGCCAATCCGATCTGATAAAAGTCCAAAAACAAGGGCCCCAACAGCCATTCCGATTGAATTCATACTCCCTATCCATGCCATTTGCTTTACGCTTAAACCCCATTCAGACTGCAGGGCCGCTATAATAAATGACAGCATCCCTACATCCATCGCATCAAACAGCCAGCCAAGGCCGGCGATTCCCAGCAGCTTACGGGTTGGAAGTGTATTTGTTTTCTCCATATTATCCTCCTAAACAGCTGTCTGGAACAGCTGATGAAATTACAAGATTTCAATAATCCTTTTTATTTTAGTCTACCTTCTAAAATATATCTATTTTTGAATGAAGGGAAGGGAATTAATTTTTAAAAATTGGCTTTGTTCGTGAAAATTGTTAATTTACATAGATAGACATATTCAATTATTTCATTAGCATCCTAATATGATGGAAAAGATACAATGTTTCAGAAAAGATTCTAAAAATAAGATATCTAAATTTACATACTTTTCAGAAAAATATATAATGAAAAGGTGGAAAATTGACAAGAAGGAGGATTAGGTTTTTACGTTATTTAAAAAAGGGGGAATTGATAGTGAGTAATGGAGAGTCATCGAAACAGCTGAGTGCAGAGTCTTCAGTTGATTACACAAAAATTGTTCAGTCACAATCCTTTCAAAAGCTGCTTCAGGCTAAACGTAATTTCATCTTGCCTATGTCCTTATTCTTCTTAGCGTTTTACTTTACTTTGCCAGTATTAACAGCTTATACGACTGTACTGAATGAGTATGCAGTCGGACCGATCAGCTGGGCGTGGGTGTTTGCATTTGCCCAATTCATTATGACATGGACGCTTTGTATTCTTTATTCAAGACGAGCGAAACACTTCGATGAGATCGTAGAAGAAATTGTTGCCGAGGCAAAAGGATAAAGGAGGAATTTTACAATGAACATGCTAGCATTTTCTCTCTTTTTGGGAATCGTCATTCTAACACTATTCATCACATATTTCGCCTCCAAACGAACGAAGACAACAAGTGATTTCTACACCGCAGACAGCAGTTTAACAGGCTGGCAAAACGGACTGGCTATTGCAGGCGATTATATGTCTGCTGCATCTTTCTTAGGGATCGCAGGTATGATAGCGCTTTCTGGATTTGATGGATTCTTTTACAGTATTGGCTTTTTGGTCGCCTACCTTGTTGTTTTATATATTGTGGCTGAACCACTTCGCAACCTGGGGAAATACACAATGGCAGATATGATTGCAGTCAGATTTAAAAATAATAAGGTACGTGGTGTTGCCGCTCTTAATACGATTTCAATCTCAATCTTTTATATGATTGCTCAGTTAGTTGGAGCGGGTGGACTTATTCATCTGTTGCTTGGAATTGATTACGTTTACTCTGTTCTAATTGTAGGTACGCTGATGACCATTTATGTGGTATTTGGCGGAATGACAGCAACAAGCTGGGTGCAGATTGTAAAAGCTGTTCTGCTTATGATTGGAACCTTCATTATTTCCATTATTGTTTTTGCTAAATTTGATTTCAGTATTATGAAGATGTTTTCAGAGATGCAGACAGCAACACCGCTTGGGGAAAGCTTTTTGAATCCCGGAAATAAGTTTAAGAATCCGCTTGATACGATTTCCCTGAATCTTGCTCTTGTTTTGGGAACAGCTGGACTTCCGCATATTTTGATTCGTTTCTTTACAGTTAAGGATGCTATTACTGCACGTAAATCAGTTGTTTATGCAACTTGGATTATCGGTGCGTTCTATGTTATGACCGTGTTCTTAGGATTTGGAGCTGCTGCATTTGTTGGCTATGACAATATCGTGGCTGCGAATTCTGCAGGGAACATGGCTGCACCGCTGCTTGCTGAAGCTATTGGAGGAGATTTCCTATTTGCATTCGTATCAGCAGTAGCCTTCGCTACGATTCTCGCTGTTGTCGCGGGACTTGTACTTTCAGCTGCCTCTGCTTTTGCCCATGATTTTTACAGTCATATTCTCCGAGGCGGTGAAGCGACTGAGAAAGAGCAAGTTGTTGCAGCTAGATGGGCATCAATTGGTGTAGCTGTTCTCTCTATTATTCTCGCTTTATTTGCCCAAAATATGAATGTGGCGTTTTTGGTTGCACTAGCCTTTGCCGTTGCGGCAAGCGCAAACCTGCCAATCCTTTTATTCACGATTTTTTGGAAGCGTTTTAATACAGCTGGAGCGGTTTCAGGTATGCTGACAGGATTACTCAGTTCACTGATTCTTGTAGCGATAAGTCCTAACGTATGGTCACCTGAAGCTGGTGCTGCCATTCTGGTAGGAGATCCTTTGTTCAGTTTATCTAATCCAGGAATTGTTTCAATACCACTTGGCTTTATTGGGGCTTACATTGGAACCATTGTTTCAAACAAGAAGGAAGATGCTAAGAAGTTTGATGAAGTACTCGTGAAAGCTAATACTGGGATGAGAGACGCTTCACAGTAAGAAAGAAGCCTCCTGCTTAACAAGGCAGGGGGCTTTTCTGCTATTTATGCTTGTTTTCACTTGAAGAACTGTCTTTTGTTTTGTGTTTATTTTTCTCATCATGAAGTCCGATCTTAACCTCTTCTGTTGGAATAGCGTCAACGGTTATTTCATTTTCTCGTTCAATCAGTGTTTTTCCATCTCTATTTGGAATCTGTTCAGGGTTATCCTGTTTTGTCTTTTTTTTATCATTCACGCTAACATCACCTCCATGTTTGTACAGATACCTGTTTTACATAGGATTAAAACATTAAATAAACGTTTGTTTAAATGTTATGTAAGTTCAAAATTGAAGAGGATTTATGCGAGTTTTGTCGAATATCTTCAAGAAATAAATATATAATTGGGGAAATTACGATGCTCGCAGAGAAACTGACATTACATGTATTAATCGTTTTAGTTCCTGTTTTAATTTACACAGTTCTATTTGAAAATAGGCGAATAGCGTCCTCACCTTATTTTTCAGGTGTTTTATACGGGATTGCCGCTTTTTTGTGCATGATTTTCTCATTTTATGATTACGGACTTTATTGGGATTTAAGATATGTTCCAATGGTGCTGGCTTTATTATATGGAGGACCGGCAGCAGGTCTGATTGTATTCGCTTTCATCCTGCTTGCCCGTACATATATTGGAGGAGAAGCTCTTCTATTTGGGTACATAAGTGCCTTCCTTGCGCTGATTGGACCCTTTCTATTTTCAAGGCGATTTATAAAATACAGGCCGAGAAAGAGAGTTCAGCTTTCCATTATCATTGGGTTTTGGCCTGCGCTTGTTCAGCTTTTCATTCTGATCGTTTTCTTGTTTACATCAAGATACACGTTTAACGGGAGTAAGGAATTGCTGTTTTATGTGCTCGTTTTCGGGATTCTCCAAGTCTTTGCGATTGGCATAGCTGCTATGCTGCTCGAGGCAAGTATTGATAGAAGGATGATGAAGCAGGAGATTATCCGCACGGAAAAGCTGAACACGCTAGGTGAGCTCGCTGCATCTATCGCACATGAGGTCAGAAATCCTTTAACCGTTGTAAAAGGATTTTTGCAGCTGATGGAAAAAGAAAAAAAGAATCACAATGAAGAATATTTAAGTCTGATATTAAGTGAGCTTGGCAGAGCGGAAACCATCCTGAATGATTACTTGAATTTTGCGAAGCCCCAGCTGAAGAAAATAGAAAAATTTCAGCTTTCAGAGGTTATTTATGATGTCATCTATCTCTTAAATGCACTGGCTGTTAAACAGGGAGTCCTATTAAACTATCAGCTGCAGCCCAATCTTTATATAGAAACGGATCGAAGCCAGCTTAAGCAGGCACTTGTGAACCTTATTAAGAATGCAATTGAAGCGACTCCCCAAGGCGGAAAAGTCCGTGTGAACCTCCATTCAAGAAACGGGCAAGCTTATACAGTCATTTCAGATACAGGCAAAGGAATGACAACCGAGCAGCTTTCCCGAATTGGGACTGTTTTTTATACGACTAAAGATAAAGGGACAGGACTTGGGACAACTGTTTCTCTGCGCATAATCGAAACAATGAATGGAAGAGTGACTTATAAAAGTGAATATGGTTATGGTACTGAAGTTACTATGATTTTGCCGATAAAAAATGTGAAGAAAAAACCACAGTAAAATTATGCTGTGGTTATTTGCTTGTTCACCAAGAATATTTATAATAATGATCACTGATGAAAAAAGTGCATCAAAGAATATCACTATACCTAGTAGATTTTCCATGAACTACTTTAAAACTCAGAGCGGCTCCGCCAAAAAAAGTAAAACCGGAACTTTTCTGTTGATGCGTGCCCTTGCATCGCCCTTTTGTTCTTTGTACAAATGGAGTTTAGTTTTATACCTTTTTGCTATCAAAAAGGTATTATTATCTAAAAAATTATTTAAAAATTCAGATATTAAAAGTATAATAGATTTGTATGTTATAGAAGGGGTGATGCAGTTGAAGGCTTTGAGATCAATTGTAATTTGGGGTTTAGTATCAGCATTAGGGGCAGCGGGATTTGCTGTGATAGCTCTTAACCAGGGAGAGAGCATAAATGCAATTTGGCTATTGGTAGCTGCTGTTAGTGTATATGCGGTTGCTTATCGATTTTACAGCCGATTTATTGCAAATAAGGTATTTGAGTTAGATGACAAACGTGAAACACCTGCAGAGACACATAATGACGGTAAGGATTATGTGCCGACCAACAAGTGGGTATTGTTTGGTCATCATTTTGCAGCAATCGCGGGAGCAGGACCGCTTGTTGGACCTATCTTAGCAGCACAAATGGGCTATTTGCCTGGAACCATCTGGATCATTGTAGGGGTTGTCCTTGCAGGAGCTGTACAGGATTTTATTATTTTATTTGGATCGATGCGCCGCAAAGGAAAATCACTTGGTGAGATGATCAAAGAAGAAATTGGACCGATAACTGGACTTATTGCGATGGTTGGCATTTTAGGAATTATGATTATTTTATTAGCAGTATTGGCATTGGTTGTTGTGAAAGCGCTTGTAGGAAGTCCATGGGGAATGTTTACGATTGCAGCCACAATTCCAATTGCGATCTTTATGGGCCTTTACATGAGATATATACGGCCAGGCAGAATTGGTGAAGGATCCATTATTGGAGTCGTTTTGCTGCTTTTATCTATTTTCTTAGGACAATATGTAGCTGAAAATCCAGCTTTGGCAAAGATGTTTACATATAAAGGTGAAACGATTGCCATTTTAATGATTGTATACGGTTTCATTGCGTCTGTTTTACCTGTCTGGCTGCTGCTTGCACCGCGCGATTATTTAAGTACATTTCTGAAAGTCGGTACGATTGTCGGACTTGCACTCGGGATCATCGTCGTTGCACCAGATTTACAGATGCCTTCTGTCACACCATTTATTGATGGAACAGGACCTGTGTTTGCAGGAAACATGTTTCCATTCTTATTCATAACGATTGCATGTGGTGCTGTATCAGGATTCCATGCTCTCGTATCTTCGGGAACAACACCGAAAATGATTGAAAGAGAATCACATGCGCGTCCAATAGGATATGGAGCCATGCTTACAGAATCTTTTGTGGCTGTCATGGCAATGATTGCTGCATGTGTTTTGACGCCCGGCATTTATTTTGCGATTAATAGTCCCCCGGCATTAATTGGCACGGAAGCTGTTCAAGCTGCAACAACAGTTTCAACCTGGGGCTTTACGATAACGCCTGATGATTTAACTGCCCTTGCGGATGATGTTGGAGAAGAAACCATTCTGTCCCGGACAGGGGGAGCACCGACTCTTGCCATTGGAATGGCGTACATCTTTTCTGAAGTCATTGGGGGAAAAGCTCTAATGGCATTTTGGTACCATTTTGCGATTCTTTTCGAAGCTTTATTTATCCTGACCACGATCGACGCGGGAACACGTGTTGGCCGCTTTATGATCCAGGATATATTAGGTCACATATACAAGCCATTGGCCAGAACGGAATATCTTCCTGCCAATATTCTTGCAACAGCATTATGTGTTTTTGGATGGGGATATTTCTTATATCAAGGTGTTATTGATCCATTAGGAGGAATTAATACACTTTGGCCTTTATTCGGCATCGCGAATCAGATGCTTGCAGGCATTGCTTTGCTGCTGGGAACAACCATTCTTTTTAAAATGGGCAAGAAAGCTTACGTTTGGATCACACTTGTTCCAACGACATGGATCTTAATTGTGACCATGACAGCCGGATGGCAAAAGCTTTTTCATGAAAATCCAAAAATTGGATTCTTATCACATGCAAAACTGTTTAAAGGCGCGCTAGATGAAGGAAAAGTACTCGCACCTGCAGCGAATGCCGATCAAATGAATCAAGTTTTGGTCAATGATTATGTCGATGCCGCACTTTGTGCCATCTTTATGATCGTTGTAATAGCCGTACTGATTTCAGCCGTTCGTATTTGGATAAAAGTGCTGACAAATCAAAAAACGACTCTGCATGAGGCTCCATATATCCCTCGTTCTGAAGGAGGAATGAGCCATCATGTTTAGGAAACTATCTTCGATCTTAAAGCATAGAAAACAGTTTATTAGTTTAATAGCAGGTGTTCCAAGCTATGAAACGTATGTGGAGCATATGACCGCACATCATCCAGAGCAGCCAGTTCAAAGCAGAAAAGAATTTTTCTGTGAAGCACAGGAAGCTCGCTATAATGCAAAAGGCGGCAAGGTTTCACGCTGCTGTTAGATAGGAGAATCGCTCATCTTTGGAGATGGGCGATTTTTTATTCGACAGGGCGAATCGTAGGATTAGCAGTAAAATGTGTAAAGACTGGATGGATACATTCTGTCTAGGAAGAGCTGGATTCATGCATTTATCTGAGATTTGTTTCATATTACCGATTTGATAATGAATCTATGCTTTTTGATAATTGAATCGGGTGTTTCGCTAATAAAAGGGCATTTCTGATAATGGAGGACTTGTTTTTGATAGTTGGACCCAGTTTGACCGTTGATTTATGGGGAGTGTGTTAAAATATGGAGTTCACATTCATTATAGTAAGAGCCGATACGAGCTTTTACCATAGATTTCTTTCATATTTCCGATTTGATAAAGAATCTATGCTTTTTGATAATTGAATCGGGTGTTTCGCTAATAAAAGGGCATTTCTGATAATGGAAGACTTGTTTTTGATAGTTGGACCAGTTTGACCGTTGATTTACGGGAGTGTGTTATAATATGGAGTTCATATTCTCTTTAGTAAGAGCCGATACGAGCTTTTACCTGAGATTTCGTTCATATATACCGATTTGATAATGAAACTAAGTTTTTTGATAATTGAATCGGGTGTTTCGCTAATAAAAGGGCATTTCTGATAATGGAAGACCTGTTTTTGATAGTAGGACCCAGCTTGACCGTTGATTTAAGGGGAGTGCGTTAAAAATATTGAGTTCACATAGCGATTTCAGCACATACTCCATATCTGGTAAAATAAAAGCAGGTGATGACGAAATGAATGAAATTCATATATCAGTTAGAGCACTAGTAGAATATGTTTTCAGAGCTGGAAGCATTGATTCAAGGTTCCGGACTGCAGCAGCAATGACAGAAGGAACGAAGGCACACCAAGCTATACAAAAGACATATAAAGAGTTGGATCAAAAAGAAGTATTAGTGAAAACCGTCATTGAATACAATAATCTTTCGTTTTTAATTGAAGGCAGATGCGATGGCCTCATCCTATCAGAAGAGCAAATTTATATAGATGAAATTAAATCAACGGCTGGTGACATTTCTCTTATAGGTGAAGATACACATCCAGTTCACTGGGCACAGGCGAAATGCTATGCCTATATGATTGCAAAAGAGAGAGAGCTGGATGAGATTGGCGTTCAGTTAACATATGTCAGTGTTCAGTCAGGCGAGCAGGTGCGGTTTAGAAAGTCATGTTCAGCCAAAGATCTTCAATCATTTATGGGTGAATTGGTGCAAGCTTATACTCCATATGCCGAGGTAAGGACTAAGCATCATACGCAGCGGAACAAAAGCATGGCGGAGTTATCATTTCCATTTGAAACATATAGAGAAGGACAGAGAAAGCTTGCAGGAACTGTCTACAAGACAATCACAGAAAAGGCAGATCTGTTTGCTCAAGCATCAACAGGAATTGGAAAAACGATTTCAACGACCTTTCCAGCGATAAAGGCAATGGGAGAGGGCAAGCTCCAAAGGATCTTTTACTTAACGGCTAAAACGATAACAAGAACAGCAGCAGAAGAGACCTTTTCTTTTATGGAAAAAAAGGGACTGTGCTTAAACACAGTTACGATTACTGCTAAAGATAAGGTTTGCTTAAAGGAGGAGACCCGCTGTCAAAAGGATTATTGCGAGTTTGCAAATGGATACTACGATCGGATTAATGGTGCCGTGCTTGATATAATATCGAATGAATCCCTTTTAACAGCAAGTGTTATTGAGAAATATTCAATCAAACATAAGGTATGCCCGTTTGAATTTTCATTAGATCTCGCATACATAGCAGATGCAATTATTTGTGATTACAATTATGTATTTGATCCTCGTGTTTCATTAAAGCGTTTTTTTGACGATCAAAATAAGCATTCGGTTCTGCTTATTGATGAAGCTCATAATTTAGTTGACCGAAGCAGATCTATGTTTTCAGCGGAACTAATAAAATCAGATTTTCTTCAACTGAAAAGAGAATTTAAAGCAGGAAGCACGCTTATTTTTGAACATGCTAAAAAAGTTAACGATTCTTTTATTGCATTTAGAAAACAATGTGAAAATCAGGCCGTGAAAATGGAGGATTCACCGGCAGAGTTCATTCATCTGCTTGAACGTTTCATCGCGGACGCGGAAAAAGAACTCATGATGGGAAGCCAGTCACAGCTTCTTTTGGATTGCTACTTTTCAGCTCAGGCATTTGTGAAAATGTCGAAGCTGTATGACGAGAGGTATGTGACGACGATCGAAACTGAAAAAAGTGAGGTTTTAATTAAGCTGCTTTGTCTTGATCCATCCTTTCTGCTGAAGCAAGTGAAAAAATCGTACCGTTCTGTGATTCACTTCTCGGCAACGCTGTCCCCGCTTCCATTTTATATGAATATGCTTGGCGGTAAGTCTGACGATTTCAAAATCAAAATTCCTTCCCCTTTTGCAAAGGAAAATTTACAAGTCTATATTCAGCCGATATCAACCAAGTATCATGACAGAGAAAGAAGCAAGCAGCCGATTGTATCAATGCTGAACCAGCTGCTTACAGAGCGTTCTGGAAATTACCTCATCTTCTTTCCGTCCTATGTTTATATGAAAGAAGTGTATGAATCATATATTCAGCAAAATCTTCATATTAAAACACTCATTCAGCACTCTCAAATGACTGAACAAGAAAGAGAGGCTTTTTTAGCTGAGTTTAAAGAGAATAGCAGCAAAACGCTGATTGGATTTGCAGTTATGGGCGGCATTTTCTCGGAAGGCATTGATTTAAAAGGCGATCGATTAAATGGTGTCATTGTGGTTGGGGTAGGTCTGCCGCAAATCGGCTTTGAACGGAATATCATGAAAGACTATTTCCAGAAGACAGGAAAAAACGGCTTTGATTACGCTTATGTGTTTCCAGGGATGAATAAAGTGCTGCAGGCAGGAGGCAGACTGATCCGTTCCGAGGATGACACAGGTACCATTGTGCTTGTAGACGACCGTTTTTTAAGCGGAAAATACCAAGCGCTTTTGCCATATGAATGGAGCGATTTTGTCATCCTGCGGTAAAAAGGAAATTTCTCATGCCGTGTAAACTCTCTGTACAAGGATTATTTATTGCCGCAGCCGGGTAAAAAGAGAGAAGAGGTGATTAGTAATGACTGATATGCTAAGAGATATCTTCCTTTTTATCGGCGGATTTTTAAACATCGGCATAATCTTGCTGTTTGTAGTTCTCGTTTTTGCGGTGATTGGCGTAAAACGGAAAAACAAGCGCAAAGCTGGGCATATGAAAAATCAGAATCATTAATATGTATGAAAAGATGCACTTCAAGCTGAGGTGTATTTTTTTTGTTTTAACCCATAATTCTATGCTAATTGAATTAGAACTTTGTAGTCTCATTCGCTCATCTTTCGTGAAAGAGCAGGATAATGACGTAAATTTACAAAATCATCATAAATAGTTAATGTTTCCATAGTATTCTAATTTCGTAATCTTGAAAAAATAAGGAGGAATGTGAATCATGCTGAAAAATAAACAGGTAAAGATGATTGTAACACTGTCACTTGTACTTAGTTTATTCATACCTATGTTTCAGGCATCACCATCACAGGCTGCAGCGGGAGACGGCTCTTGGTCAGCCCCATATTCTGTATCTCAGGCGAATATGAATCAAAACAATTCTGTGAAGACGGTTAAAGGATATGTTGTTGGTCAGCCAACAGCGGCAAACACAGTTGTCACAAGCAGCTATCCGAATGATTATGCATTGGCATTGGCAGATTCACCAACAGAAACAAATACAGCCAACATGATTTATGTTCAAATTCCATCATCATTCCGTACACAATTCGGTTTAAAAACAAATCCTGCTTTAAAAGGTTCAGAATTAAAAGTAACGGGTCAATTAGCAGCCTATTTTTCACATGCTGGAATTAAGAATGCTTCAGCAATGGAAAAACAAAATGGCTCTGTCGATCCGACTGACCCAACTGATCCTGTCGATCCAACACCTTCCCCATATGATGACACATACTATCAATCTGCTATCGGCAAAACAGGTGAAGATTTAAAGAATGAACTTCATAATATTATTGATGACCATAGAGAGCTTTCCTATGACAGTGTCTGGGATGCGCTCAGAAATACAGACGAAGACCCAAATAATCCGAATAATGTACTTCTTCTCTATACAGGTCGTTCACAAAGCAAGTTGACAAACGGCGGAAACGTGAATGATTGGAACAGAGAGCACGTTTGGGCGAAATCTCATGGAGACTTTGGAACAAGTGCTGGCGCCGGTACAGATATTCATCATCTAAGGCCGACTGATGTATCTGTAAACAGCTCACGGGGAAATCTTGATTTTGATAACGGCGGCTCACAGCATTCAGAAGCTCTTGGAAACTATTATGATTCTGACTCCTGGGAGCCTAGAGATGCTGTAAAAGGTGATGTAGCAAGAATGTTATTTTACATGGCTGTCCGTTATGAAGGTGACAGCGGAGAGCTTGATCTTGAATTGAATAATCTAGTAAATAACGGAACAGCTCCGCTTCATGGGAAATTGTCTGTCCTGCTTGAATGGCACAGAGAGGATCCTGTCGATGCACGTGAAATAAGAAGAAATGACATCATATACAATGATTATCAATACAACAGAAATCCATTTATTGATCATCCTGAATGGGTTGATTCAATTTTTAACTAATTCTCTTTAAGGTAACACTTTTGGGTTTTTTAGCAGTAGCATCCGCATTTAATGGCCTCTCGAAGCATCTACCCGAGAGGCTTTTATGTTTATTGGAAAGAAAAAAAGGCAATTAGATTTATATCATTGAACCAAAAAGGAGATTTTGCTATGTTAAAAGCGCTCTATTTAAATTGCTCTTTAAAAAGAGGAAATGAACCTTCAAATACGGAATCGTTAATGGAACAATCTCAAAAGTATTTGCATAATGAAAATGTGCATACAGAAGTCTTGCGCATAGCAGATTATAATATTGCATTTGGAATGGCTGAGGATAGGGGCAGAGGTGATGAGTGGCCGCTTATTTTGAAGAAAATAAGGGAAGCTGATATTGTAGTGATTGGAACCCCTCTATGGCTGGGAGAAAAGAGCAGCATCGCAACACTTGTGATGGAAAGGCTGTATGCGTCAAGCAATGAAACGAATGAAAAAGGTCAGTCGATTTATTATAATAAAGTTGGCGGAGTTGCTGTAACGGGCAACGAAGATGGAGCAAAAGAAGCGTCCCGTTCCATTATATACGGATTACAGCACATCGGTTTTCTTATTCCTCCTAATGCGGATGTGTATTGGGTTGGAGAAGCAGGTCCTGGTCCATCCTATATCGAAGCAGGAAAAGAAAATGCTTTTACGATTAAGAATACGAGAACAATGAGTTCAAATTTAGTTCATTTAGCAAGGATATTGGCAGAACATCCAATTCCTGCTGCAGGAAATACACTATAAGAGCAATGGAGTGTGTCCAATGATCTCACATCAATCAATTCAGCATGTCAGCCTTTCTGTAACAAATCTTGAGATGGCAAAGCATTTTTATGAAAATATTTTATGTTTAAAGGAAATTGAAAGACCGCCATTTGATTCAGACGGTGCCTGGTATGAAATCGGATCCCAGCAAATTCATCTTATTGTGGATGAAAATTCACAGACACTCCGGAAAAATCATGACTTGAATTCCCGAGAAGGCCACCTTGCATTAAGAATAAATGATTATAGGTCTGCCCTTGATTGGCTTGTTCAGCATCATATTGAATATCGTGAGGATGTAAACGGGGTAAGCGGGTTTGATCAGATTTATTTCAATGATCCAGATGGGAATTTAATAGAACTGAATATCATGTCGAACAAAAGCAGGTAGAGAGGAGACATACATTCCTCTCTCTTTTTTTAGAAAAACAGGTCATTTCTTATTCATTCGACATTTCCTTGGAAATAAATAAGGATATTTGGTGATTCCTGCAGAAATACACCATGGTAGTTGTTGGAAACTAAGGTGTTATTAGGTGAAGGGAAATATCTTATGCTAGTTTTTCTGCAGCTACCTGCTGTACAATATAATGAAACATTGCAAAAGATAAGGGCGGATAGCAAATGAGCATTCTTTCTGTAGAGAATTTATATAAAACATATGGCGAAAAAACACTGTTTGATCACATTTCTTTTTCTATTGCTGAAAAACAGAGAATTGGATTAATTGGAACAAACGGAACAGGCAAATCAACGCTCCTGAAGTATCTTTCAGGAATTGAGACGGTTGAAGAAGGAAAAATGATCCATGCAAACTCCTTTCATATTGAATACCTTCCACAGCAGCCGGAGCTAGAAGAAGAATTGACCGTGCTTGAGCAAATCTATTATGGAGATTCACAAATCATGCGGGTAATGCGCGAATATGAACTAGCACTTACGGAGTTAGAAGCAGATCCGGCAAATGAGAAAAAGCAATCGAGGCTTCTTGCAATGCAGCAAAAAATGGATGAAAACGATGCTTGGGAAGCTAATACCATTGCAAAGACTGTATTGACCCGTCTTGGGATTTCTGATTTTTCTAAAGCGGTTAACCTCTTGTCTGGCGGCCAGAAAAAACGTGTTGCAATTGCGAAAGCATTGATTCAGCCGGCAGATCTGCTTATCCTAGATGAGCCTACGAACCATCTTGATAATGAAACCATTGAATGGCTTGAATCATTTTTGGCGCAATACAAAGGCTCAATTCTTCTTGTGACACATGATCGATACTTCCTTAACCGTGTAACAAATCAAATTTTCGAATTAGAGCGCGGAAAACTCTACGTTTATGACGGGAACTACGAAGTATTTCTGGAGAAAAAGGCGGAGCGCGAATTTAACGCTGAGCAATCTGAAAACAAGCGTCAAAATCTGCTGCGCCGAGAACTGGCTTGGCTCAGACGCGGAGCGAAAGCCCGTACAACAAAGCAAAAAGCCCGTATTGGACGTGTGGAAGACTTGCAGGATCAAGATGCACCAGCTAGTAAACAAAGTGTTGATTTCGCAATTGGTTCTACTCGGCTTGGCAAAAAAGTGATCGAACTTGAAGGAGTATCAAAAGCTTTTCAAGATCGCAGCTTAATGACAGATGTGAATTATCTTGTTGTCCCAGGTGAGCGGCTTGGTATTATCGGGCCAAACGGAAGCGGGAAATCAACGCTGTTGAACATGATAGCAGGGCGCATAAAGCCTGACAGCGGCACGGTTGAGATTGGTGAAACCGTCAAAATTGGATACTATACTCAGGATCATGAAGCAATGGATGAGGATCTGCGCGTAGTTGAATATATAAAAGAAGTTGCTGAAGTGGTTCAAACGGTTGATCATCAAACGATAACAGCAGAACAGATGCTTGAGCGCTTCATGTTCCCGCGCTCGATGCAGTGGACGTATATTCGCAAACTGTCTGGGGGAGAACGGCGCCGTTTATACTTGCTTAAAGTATTGATGCAGGAGCCAAATGTTCTGTTTCTGGATGAGCCTACGAATGATTTAGACACACAAACACTCAGTGTCCTGGAAGATTATCTTGATCAATTTCCTGGCGTCGTCATAACTGTTTCCCATGATCGCTATTTCCTGGATCGGGTTGTTGACCGCCTTCTCGTTTTTGAAGGAAACGGAGAGGTGAGCCGTTTTCAAGGCAGTTACACAGATTATATGGATGAGAGAAAAAGAGTGAAAGAGGCTGAAAGTCAGGCCGCAGCCCCAAAAGTTCAGGAAACGGCCGAAGTTCCGAAGCAGCGCAAAAAGCTCTCCTATAAAGAGCAGCAGGAATGGGACGTTATTGAAGATAAAATTGCAGAACTAGAAGAAAAAAGAGAAGAGCTTGAAGGTCAAATCGCTTCAAGCGGCAGTGATTACGGCAAAATTCAGCAGCTCATGGAAAAGCAGCAGACAATTGATGCTGAACTCGAAGCAACGATGGAGCGCTGGGAAGAACTTTCGCTGATGGTTGAAGAAATTGAGAATGCAAAGCAAGGATAGATTAAGACAGCCGGCAGAGAAAATGGTTTTTTTCTGCCGGCTGTTTTCGTTACTTCTTCATATCCTTTTTTGTAATTTCACTTCGAATGTTGATTTCTTTAGAGACTTCAGTATCTTGCTTCTGGTTGTTCGGATATTTATTTTTACTTTCACGATTATCATTTCGGTTTGTCATGGTCAAACCTCCTTTCGTACATGTTCGGAGTTTAGTTTATACAAAAGACCGATTTTGATCCCAGTTTCATTGATATTGATCAATTTTAGCATGGAAAAAATGAGCTCTCTATCAGGAGGGCTCACATTGGAATTTAAAAAACACCCTCTCTTTAAAGAAGGTGACTTGGTTTATAACAATGATTCTGCTCCATCAATGTAAATTTCCGTACCGGTAATATGACTTGATGCATCTGAAGCAAGAAAATAAACGAGATCAGCCACTTGCTGAGGTGATCCAGCTTTCTTTTCCAAAGGCTGTTCACCTTCTGGAAACTCAATCGGGATCTCAACTTTTTTAATGTTTTCTTCTTCTGTGAAGGTGTTGCTTCCGATGTTTGTTTCAATCGCTCCTGGACAGATCATGTTTACTCGGATTTTATAGCCTGCAAGCTCTAAAGCAGCCATCTTACCAAATCCGACCTGCCCGATTTTAGACGTGCTGTAGGCTGAGCGTCCAAATCCCCGATAGGTCCGGTTGCCGTTAATAGAGCTCGTAATGATAATGCTTCCGCCTTTGTTTTTCATATAAGGAATCGCATATTTCACGCTTAAAAACGTACTTCTCAAATTCGTGTTGATTGTTTGATCCCAATCTTCCGGAGTGAGGTCTTCAATTGGAGTCCATTTGCCATTAATACCTGCGTTTGCAAATACAATATCAATTTTTCCCCACTTGCTGATGACTTTTCCATAGCTGTTTTGCATTCTTTCGGCGTCAGAAACATCGCATTCTACGATCATTGCCTCTCCGCCTCCGTCTTCAATAGCTGTTTTCACCTTTTCAGCATTTTCTTCTTTTATGTCTAAAAGAGCCACCTTTGCTCCATTTGCAGCTAATTTAATGGCGGCGGCCTCTCCAATTCCAGAGCTTGCACCTGTGACTATCGCGACTTTACCAGAAAGATTCATTTTGATAGCAGCCTCCTTTTTGAGTTATTATCCCCTTTTTACGAAAGAAGGAAACCATAATAATGAATTTAAAAGGCTGCTGTAATCGGAAGTTTAATCCTCTGATTTTCTGATAAAAATGAATGTCTTGCCATTAAAACTGTTGTTTGCTCTTTTTTTACTTCTTGTACTCTCTGTTTGACAAAAGCATCAGGCACGAAATGAAATTCGATTTTCTCAAAGGGAGCAGAAATTTCTGCGCACAAATCAAGCAGCGATGGAAGTTGAGCTCCTATCACATCATATAGTTTTAATGTACTGTCTTTCACTTCAAATACAAGTACACAATTCAGTTCACTGGAATAATAAAGATTTTCCTGCAAAGCTGGATTATACATATTTAAGGCAAAGGAAGATTCATATTGAAGAGGCGAGAACTCCTGAGAAAGATGCTCCCGATTTTTAAATAATGAAAAGAATAAATCAGCTTCCGCAAAAAAATCCATTTTTCTTAGCCGGTTTTGTACTGGAATATGCGGGCAGTCCAAAATAAAACAGTGCTCCTCTATCACTTGAAAACCAAAACGTGTATACAGCTCAGGCTCTGCTGTCATTAAAAAAGAACAAGCATAATTGTCATCGATCTCTTGCAGCATTTTCTGAAATAGAACTTTCATCAATCCTTTACCGCGAAAGTCGGGATGTGTCATAACGGATTGTATACCAGCTGCATTTACTACTTTCCCATTGATGAGCAGAGGAAGCTCAAACAAGGAAACGTTGGCAATGGCCTTGTTCTCCAAAAAATAAGAGAAAGGCTGATAAGTATTGTTCCAAAATCCTCTGCTGTGAAAATCTTTGAGCAGGGAAACTTCAATTCCAAATACTTTTTCGAATAAACCATATAATTTTTCGCGTAAAACCGTATTCTCTGAGTAGTTTGCTGTAAATTTCATAAAATGACCCCTTAGCTTGTTTCTTTCATTATAAAGAAAACAGGTACATCTCTGTAAGAAATGTACCTGAATCATTTATGCTCCTTTTCTTATCGGAGCATCTTCCTTTTTCGGCTTAAAAAGATAGGTAGAAACATGGTTTGTTTTTGCAGAAAAAATAGGATTTAAGATAAAAAGAGTTAAGAAGTTCGCTGATAATCCCCAGAAACCTTCATACACTCCAAACGAAAGGCCTGTTCCGTATACTGTGAAGGTAACCCCTAATCCAACAAGCAGACCGATGATAGTCGCTTCCTTTGTCTGCTTTTGCCAGAACAGGCTCAGCACGATTGCAGGAAAAATTTGAACCATTCCGGATACGCCGAGCAGCTGAAGGGAGACAAGTGCTGTTGGGAACAACAATCCAAAGATTAAGGCTAGACCAATTACAAGAAAAACCATGCTTCTGGTAATGAGCGTCAGTTTTGCCGGTTTTACTTTAGGGTTGATTAAATCTCTGTAGATATTGTTTGCAAACAAGTTAGATGCACCGATGGCCATGATGGAACATGGGATAAGCGATGCAAGTGCGATTGTTGAATAGGCAAGGCCCTGTGCAACACCGCCATAAGATGTCTGTATCAATGTCAGCAAAGCAAAGCGCGGATCTGTATCTTCCGGCAGAACTAGAAATGCAATGAAACCCAAAAAGATAACAAGAATTAATACAACATTATATAACGGCAAGAACATAGCATTTTTACGAATGGCATTTGCGCTTTTCGCTGTAAATACCCCTGTAGCCGCATGAGCCCACATAAATAGGGCAAGGGACGAAACGATCGCCGCGGTTGAGAACCACACCATCCCTTTAGGACCTGATTCTGGAATCGTCAGCAGCTGCGGGGCATCTGTTACGATTCTGTCAATCATTGGTGTCCAGCCTCCAAAATGGATCAATGGAAGGGACACAACCATAAAGAGCATAATCGCCCATACAAGAACATCTTTAATAATCGCTGTGTACGTCGGTCCTTTAATTCCGCTGAAGAACGTGTAAAGAGCGACTAAGAAAAAAGAGGTAATAACAACAACGGTAACATTAATGTAGCCAGTTCCTGCAACACGCAGCGTATCCATGATTCCGCTGAGCTGCAAATCAATATATGGAATCAGCATTAGTACACCGACAATTGCAATTAATGATGATAGAAGCTTGCTGTCAAATCGTTCACGGGCATAATCGGCAAGTGTTGTCAGCTGAAACTCCTTTGCTACTTTCCAAAGCTTTGGAAGGAAGAAATAAGCTATAAAGTAAGCTAATACTGTGTAAGGAATCGCGAAAAATGCGATGCTTCCTGCCTGGAAGGCCGTGCTTGTTAAACCGAGAAAGGTGTAGGCTGTATACAGATCAGCACCTACTAAGAACCATACAAGCAGTCCTCCAAATTTTCTCCCGCCAACAGACCACTCTTCAACTGAACTTCTTGATGATTTATCACGGCCTGCTAAAAAACCGATTAATACGACAGTTAAAATGATGAAAATCGTAATGCTTAATGCTGTTACATTTCCCTGCATCATTCATGCCCTCCTTGTTTCCTTTGGATGTTAAAGATTCCCCATGTGCATAAAGGAGTCAGAGCAATCCATAGGAAAAGCCAAAAATGAAAAAATGGCAGTCCGAGGATGATCGGATCAATCTTGTTTACGAAAGGAAGCAAGATAATCTGTAAAAATGGAATGAAAATGAGTAATCCTATCAAATATTGTTTTTTCACAAAAATGCCTCCTGATGTTACATAGTTGAATGTTCATTATAATAACAAGGAAATAAGTATTGGACAAGAGGGAATCTTTAAAATTATATAAAAATTTAATATATTAAGCGAAAGTTTGAGTCTTACATTAGTCTCAGGCATGCTACGCCTCAGGTCTTAGTACAAAATAAAGCTCAGGCTCGTTATGAGAAAACAGCGATGAAGGTAGGATAGAGATATAGAAAGGAGGAACAGAAAATGAAAAAATTCGGTTTATTGGTAGCAGGAGGTATAGCAGCCATTGTTTTACTGGCAAACCTTGCCCCGATGCTAGCACTCGCCATCAGCCTTGTCATCCTTTATTACTCATATAAAGGGTTCATGAAGACAGATTCAACTGGAATGAAGATCTTCTGGGCAATCGTCGGAATCATTGCCTTGTGTGCTTCGGCCTCAAATCTTCCAGCTGTATTAGGCGCAGTTGCTGCTTATATCCTTTATGTTATCTATAAGAAATGGAATAACAAAGAAAAGTCATCCGTAAAAGAATCAAATGACCCATTCACTAACTTCGAAAGACAATGGGCAGAAATGAAAAAAAATCAATAGTTCAGGCTCTATACAAAAACATAAAAAGGAGAGGTAAATAATGAGTAATTTATTTACAAGAATTAAAGAAACAATCTCAGCAGATTTCCATGAAATGCTGGATCAAAAGGAACAGAAAAATCCAATCGCTTTGCTGAACCAATACTTAAGAGAATGCGAGCAGGAAACGGATAAGGTCCGCAAGCTTGTGGAAAGACAGTATTTATTACAAGAAGAATTTACACGTGAATTTAAGCAGGCAGAGCACCTCACTGAAAAACGCAAACGTCAGGCTGAGATTGCAGCACAAGCAGGCGAGACAGAATTGCATGAATTTGCAGTAAGAGAGCATGAGCAATACCAGGAGCGGACAGTAAGATTAAACGAGTCTCTAAAAGAAGTAACTCGTCAGTTAGAAGATCTTGAACGCAAGTATGAGGAAATGAAGCATAAATTAAAGGACATGTACATTAAACGCATGGAATTGATGGGCCGTGAAAATACAGCACGCGCTTCACACAGAATGAACAAAGTCTTAGACAGCAGCAGCTTTTCAACTGGCTCATATGCACGCTTTGATGAAATGGAAAACTATTTGGAGCGCTTAGAGCATCAAGTGAATACCGGCTATCACCGCAACACGATTGACGGAAGAATAGCACAGCTTGAAAAAGAACTTAAAAAAGAAGATTCTATTACACAGTAAAAACATGGTATTCTTAAGAAGGCGTAGATATCTGCGCCTTTTTGAAGCCATACAGAATGGAAAGGAGGTAAGCCCAGATGCTCAAAAAAGCGAACGCTGATTTGATGACGTATATTTTACTCGTAGGTATTGTTCTATTAATGCTTGAAGTATTATTTGATCATGGTGGTCTTATCTTTTTTCTGTTTTTCTCTTCAATCTGCATCTATCTTGGGAAAAAGCGCCTTGCCAAGAAAACGGGCAAACTTCTTTTTTGGTTCGGCTTAATCAGTTTAGTCATCACGATTATAAATTTATGGGCAGTTAAATTCCTTATTTTTGCCTTAGTCATTTATTTATTATTTCAATATCGGCAGTCTAAAAAAACACCATCTGTTATATCACCCGAAATCAAAGTGTCAATCGGATTGCAAAAAGAGGACGTTGTCTATAGAAAACCTTTATTCAGCAACAATGTATTTGGACAGCAGTCATCAGCTGAAGACATCTATGAATGGAACGATATTAACATTCAAAGCGGAATCGGAGACACAATCATTGATCTCAGCAACACGGTTTTGCCGAAGGAAGAATGCATTATCGTCATTAGAAATGTCATAGGAAATGTGAAAATTCTTATTCCATACGAGCTGGATGCATCTTTTTCTCATTCTGCATGGGCAGGGGCTGTTACGATTTTCGAAAATCGTGAGCCAAAGTTCTTTAACCAGGTTGTTACTTATCAGACAAAAGGATACGAATCTGCTGTGCAAAAGGTGAAAGTGGTAACAACTTCGATAGTCGGCGATTTAGAGGTGAAAAGAATATGAGCAGCATTTTTCGGCAAATGGCTCTAGGTGCAGCCATTTCTTTTTCAGTCCTCATCTTTATGTCTGTCAGTTTTTTTGTTATGTTTCCGCTGGATGACTGGAGCATATTATGGGAGAGCGAAATGCTTGACCTTCCTTTCATCTATTTCTTACCGGCTGTCAGTATTCTAATCGGCTTATTCGTTGGATTTCTTTCCGGTCTTTTTTTGCGAAGCGAGATTACCCAGCTTTCGGACGGGCTTTCGCAGCTTGAACAGGGAAAATATGTAGATGGCGCTTTTACCCGAAAGTCAGGGGAGTTTGAAAAAATATGGCAGCATGTCCGCAAACTGCAAAAGCATATGACAGAACAGACAAAGCTATCGCAAAAGCTTGCGAATGAAAAGGCGGAAGAGCAGGAAAAGCGCATTCAGAAAATTGTTTCAGAAGAGCGGAACAGGCTGGCGAGAGAGCTGCATGACTCTGTCAGTCAGCAGCTATTTGCTGCATCCATGATGATGTCAGCTGTAAATGAATCAGCAGATAATCGCAGCGATGCAGAAAATAAGCAATTAAAGATGGTGGAGCAAATGATCCATCAATCACAACTGGAAATGAGAGCCCTGCTCTTGCATTTAAGACCTGCTGCCCTTAAAGGGAAAACGCTGCAGGAAGGGATGGAAGAGCTGTTAGTAGAGCTTCAGCAAAAGGTGCCGATGGAAATCACATGGAAAATGGAAGAGATGAAGCTGGACAAAGGAATTGAAGATCACCTTTTCCGCATTTTGCAGGAATCTGTCTCCAATACGCTTCGTCATTCAAAAGCCGAAACACTTGAAGTGCTTTTTATTGAACGTGACGACCTTGTTCTGCTAAGAGTGATGGATGATGGAGTCGGCTTTAAAGTAGAGGATGCAAAGACAGGAAGCTACGGTCTGCAAAATATGCATGAACGTGCAGTTGAACTGGGTGGCACGATGAAGATTGTAAGCTTCCCCGGAAAAGGAACGAAGCTTGAAGTTAAAATACCAATTGTAAGGGGTGAGAATGATGATTAGAGTTTTATTTGTAGATGATCATGAGATGGTGCGGATCGGAGTTTCCTCCTATTTGGCCGCGCAAAGCGACATTGAAGTCGTGGGTGAAGCAGAAAATGGATTTAAGGCAATTGAGCTTGCGATGGAACTTCGTCCTGACATCATTTTAATGGATCTTGTTATGGACGAAATGGATGGAATTGAAGCAACCAGACAGATCATCGAAAAATGGCCAGATGCAAAAATCATCATTGTCACAAGCTTCCTGGATGATGAAAAAGTATATCCAGCCCTTGAAGCTGGTGCCACAAGCTATATGCTTAAAACATCAAAGGCCAGCGAAATCGCTAATGCTGTCCGAAACACGTTTCACGGTCAATCTGTTCTTGAGCCTGAAGTCACTGGGAAAATGATGATGAAAATGCGTCAAAAGCCGGTACACCTTCCACACGATGAGCTGACTGCCCGTGAAATGGAAATCCTGCTTCTCGTTGCAGAAGGAAAGACAAATCAGGAAATCGCTGACGAATTATTCATTGCATTAAAAACAGTTAAGACTCATGTGAGTAATATTTTAAGCAAGCTGGATGTTCAAGACCGGACACAGGCAGTTATTTACGCGTTTAAGCATTCTCTTGTTCAATAAGAATGAAGTGCAGATCAAATTGATTTGCGCTTTTTTTGTATTTTTGAAAGTGGATTTTTAAACAGGAAAGTTAGATCTCGATTTCGGATAGATGGAAAATACAGAGAGTAAACCAATTAAACTTAATAACATGTTCATATGGATATAAGTCAACTGCTTGTAATGAAGGCATTGCAGATCAAACGAATTTACTGGCACTAAATGCCTCCATTGAAGCTGCACGGGCGGGAGATCACGGCAAAGGCTTTGCGGTTGTAGCGAGTGAAGTCAGAAAACTTGCTGAAGATTCGAAGAGAACGAGCAACGAAATTAACTCACTAATCGCTAACAGCAATAAACATATGGATACAATTGTTACCATTATGAGTTCAATGAATGATTCAACTCAAACCTCTCAATCACAAATTGCACAAGTGAGAAACGGACTTATCACAGTGAAAATGAAAATAGAAAATTACTTAAAGATGTTCGGGCGGAATAAAGTGGATTTGGATACAATTGTTGACTCTATTCAAGAAATTAATAAAACGACAGAAAGCTTGTTGGAACTGGCTAACGTTTTACTGCACAAAGCAGAAAGACAGCTGTAAATTTTAGACCATCTATTAAAATCAGAAGGCTTTACCTGAAAAAGGTAATGCCTTCTGATTTTGGATTCCTGTAATCTCACTGCCTGAAAAGGTTTCGATATTCACTTGGCGAACAATTTTTCAAGCGGCGAAATACTTTGTAAAAATTTGAAGGGCTTTGGAATCCAGTCTCATAGCAAATCTCCAGATTATTTCTATCAGTGCTCATCAGCAAGTGTACGGCTTTGTCGACTCTTATTTTTTCCAAATAGGATCGCGGGGTTTCAGCAGTTTCCAGTTTAAACAGCCGTTCGAGATAAAACGGACTTACCCCTGCATGAACAGCAATATCCTGTAATTGGAGCTTTTGATTATAATTATTTACCAAGAAAGCAATGACTTTTCTGACAAGTGCAATATGAGGAGAGTGATCTATTTCTGGCTGACATCTCTTGCAAGCACGAAAACCGGCTTTTTCTGCACTTATTAGGTCATTGTAAAATACTACATTCATTTTTTTAGGCTTTCTTGACCGACAAGAAGGGCGGCAATAGATTTTAGTTGTTTTCACTGCCGTAAAGAATAACCCATCATATTTTTGATCGCAAGCAATGATTTTTTCCCACTTTTCTTCAAAAGAAAGGTTGATATCCGGCATCATAGGACTCACCGCCTCATTAGGTTATTCCTCATATAAGTGTGCAGTCTCGTTATATTCCAATAAGCGAGCAGCATTCTTTTCTAATAAAGTTATCATTTTGTCGGATAGCGCATTACCGAAGCTGAAGCGTTTAACTCCTAATTCTTTAAGCTTATTACAATTTGTTAGTCCTGGTAAAGATAATAGATTAAGCGGGGCGTTTACATGATAGACAATTTCTTTTATTTCTTCATCTGCAGACAAACCGGGAACGAAAATTCCGCTTGCTCCGCTTTCTGCGTATGCTTTTGCCCGATTGATTGTTTCCAAAAAGGGATTTTCCTTTTGGAGATACGTATCAATTCTAGCATTAATATAAAATCCCTCAAAGCCAGTACGATCTAATTCCTTCCTCATTTTTGATAGCAGCCTGCTGTGCTGCTCAACTTCTTTAAGCCCCTTTTGTTTCTTGAGTGAATCCTCAATATTAATACCTGCGACACCTGCATCTGCTGTTCTTAACACATTAGAAACAATGGTATCGATGTCTTCTCCGTAGCCAGCTTCAATGTCTGCTGAAACGGGAATTTTAACAGAATCCACAATCATTTTGATAATTTTTAAATGATCATCAAATTCAATGTTTTCACCATCTGTAAATCCAAGAGAGCGGGCAATCCCAAAGCTTGTCGTGCCAATTGCCTTAAACCCTGCTTTTTCAAGTGCCAAAGCAGACAGCAAGTCCCAGGCATTTCCTAAAAATAATACATCCCCTGATAAGTGAAGCTCATTAAATTTGTTTATTTTATTCATTTTACAGCCTCCTAATGGTTTGGTTGTTCCAATTTTAACAAGGAAGCTGAATCCATTTCGTCCTCATTCTTGCTGTTATGATCTATTTGGAAAAATCAATCAAATTACTCTTCGGGTAGCATTGAGATAAGAAATTAACACAAATAATAATAAGAAAATAATGTAAAAAATGGTAAGATGAAATGAGGGAGGCGATTCAAGTGGAGTTCTTTCAATTATTTAAAATCCTTCATATTATCGGAGGATTTATTGCCCTATTTGTCTTTTGGATTCCAATCGTCACGAAAAAGGGAGGGAAGGCACACCGTGTGTCAGGCTGGGTTTATACAAGCGGCATGATCGTGGTTGCAATCAGTGCGTTTTATATGGGTGCCTACCGTATTTTTTTTGATCAAAATGCAAATGCGGAGCTGATCTCATTTTCATGGTTTTTAATTTTTATTGCGATTTTAAGCTCAGCGGCAGCCTATTATGGAATTCGTGTCCTTCGGTTTAAAAATCGAAAGGATCGCCACAGAAATGTGCTTGATCTCTTCTATCCTTTGCTGCTTCTTTCATCTGGAATTGGAATATGCATCTATGGGACTGTAAATGAGGCTCCCTTACTTACATGGTTTCCGCTTGTAGGTATTTTTCTTGGAATCTCTCAGCTCTCCTATTGGCTTCAAAAACCGAAGCACAAAATGCATTGGTGGTTTGAGCATTTTTCCGGCATGCTGGCTTGCTGTATTTCGACGATTACAGCGTTTATGGTATTTGGGGCTCCAAGGCTGCTGGGTATTGAATCTGTGAGCATCCTCTTGTGGTTTCTGCCGACAATCGTGATCACTCCTATCATTATCGGATTATCGATTTATTATAGAAAAAAATTTAAAGGTTTGAATAACAAAGCAGCTTAGAAACAGAGGAAGATCGTGCCCTCTGTTTCTTTTTGTTTCAAAAACAACAAAATACAACAAAAAAGCATACAAAACAAACTCTTAACTTTACGTTAATATTAGCTTAACATTGTGGTTTTATATTGTATTTGTAAGGAAAAATACGAAACGGGGAGAAAAAACAATGAAAAACCACATTCTTAAGCTTTTCGTTTTACTTTTGTCATTCACGTTGTTAACTGCTTGCGGGTCAAATGCTTCAAATGGAGCAGCAAACAAAGAAGTAAAAGGTGAACTAACGGTTTACACAGCAATTGAAGAAGAACTGATTCCAGAATACTTAAAATCATTTGAGGAGAAATATCCGAATATCGACTTAAATATTGTTCGGGATTCAACCGGAATAATTACAGCTAAGCTTTTAGCAGAAGGAAAAGATACTAAAGCGGATGTTGTTTGGGGGCTTGCTGCTTCAAGTCTGCTGGCACTTGATGGGAAAGAAATGCTGCAAGGCTATACTCCAAAGGATTCAGATAAAATTCTGCCAGAATACAAAGATGCCAATCAGCCTGAGAAATGGGTTGGAAACACAGCTTTTATGACGGGGATTGTTGTGAACGAAGTGGAGCTTAAAAAGAGAAACTTGCCAATTCCAAAAACGTATGAAGATTTAACAAAGCCTGAATACAAAGGGTTAATCGTCATGCCTCACCCTGCATCATCGGGAACAGGATACTTAACAGTCAATGCATGGCTGCAGATGATGGGCGAAGATAAAGGCTATGAATATATGAAAAAGCTGCATGAAAACATTGGTACTTACACACACTCGGGATCAAAACCTGCCAAGCTATCAGCAGCCGGGGAATATCCAATTGGTATTTCATTAGTATACAGCGGTGTCACTCAAAAACAAGACGGTGCCCCTGTAGATGTCATTCTTCCTGAAGAAGGTTTGGGCTGGGATGTTGAAGCGAATGGTCTTATTGCTAAAAATGAGATGAAAAATGAAGAGGCTGCAAAAGCTTTCTTAGATTGGGCGATTACAGAAGATGTGATGAAGAAATATTACGATGCTAATGGATTTTCAACAATGGAAAATAAGTATGAAAAACCTGAAGCATTCCCTGAAGGTGTACAAGACAAAATGTACAAAGACAATGATCTGAATTGGGCTGCAGAAAACCGAGACATGATTCTTAAGAAGTGGGAAGCAGAATTTGGTGAAAAAGCGGAACCGAAAGAGTAAGAAAATGAGGCTTTAGCGAGGGCTTGGTTTCTCGCCAAAGCCATTAGAAAGGCTGGTATAAAGATGCCGAATTCCTATCTGAAGGTCGAAGGAGTAAGTAAAAACTTCAATCAGTTTACAGCTCTTAACAATGTATCTTTTGACATTCGTAAAAATGAATTTGTTTGTCTGCTCGGACCGAGCGGATGCGGAAAAACAACCCTGCTGCGCATCATTGCAGGACTTGAGGAACCAAATGCAGGATGTGTTTATGTGAATGGCAAAGATATTACAGATTTGCCTCCGGCTAAACGCAACTTCGGAATCGTGTTTCAATCCTATGCACTATTTCCTAATCTAACTGCTCTTCAAAATATTGAATTTGGACTGAAAACCCGCAAGGTTCCGAAAAAAAGAATGAAAGAGAAAGCGCTGGAAGCTCTGAATCTAGTAGATCTTCTGCATGTTAAGGACAAATATCCGGCACAGCTCTCAGGCGGTATGCAGCAGCGTGTTTCACTTGCAAGAGCGATAGCACTTGAGCCGGACTTCCTTTTGCTGGATGAGCCTTTATCTGCGCTTGATGCTAAGGTGCGTGAAAAACTGCGGTATGAAATTCGCGCCATTCAAGAAAAGATTGGGATCACAACGATTATGGTCACGCACGATCAGGAGGAAGCATTAACAATGGCGGATCGGATTGTCGTCATGAATCATGCTCAAATCATGCAGGCGGGTACTCCGCAGGAAGTGTACCATCAGCCGAATCAGCCCTTTGTCGCGAACTTTATCGGATCTATGAATTTCTTGAATTCTGACACAAATCAAATGATGGCGATACGGCCTGAGCATGTCCAGGTTTCAAATGATGACGGAGCAAATGCAGTGATTGAGGCAGTTGAATTCAAAGGACCTGTTTACAGGGTGAAGGTGAAAATTACCGAAAATGAATCGATGCTATTCAATCAGAATTTGCATGTCGATTTATCGGCTCATATGGCGCACCGCATGGACCTTTCGAAGGGGAAATCTTTGAAGATTACACTGCCGGCTCATCGATTGTTAGCCTACAAAGAACAGGTGGTTGTCTAAATGGAGATGCAAATGGCCACTGCACATTCTAAGCTTTCATCGATTAAACGTAAACGGCAAAAAGCAGGATTAAATGAATGGCTGCAGCGCTTGCTTTTGATCTTCTCGCTTTTAGCTGCTGCTGCTGTATTGGTACTCCCATTGTTAATGTTGTTTGTACAAGCATTTATTGATAGTGAAGGCATCTTTATTGGTCTGCAGAATTTTGCAAGCTACTTTCAGTCGGAAATTCTTGTGCAATCTCTAAAAAATACACTTTTTGTTTCAAGCATCACAACAGTCCTGGCAGTTAGTATGGCATTTGTATATGCATTTGCAATCGTTCGGACAAATGTATATGGAAAAGCAATCTTTCGCTATTCTGCTTTGCTTCCGTTATTTGCACCTACGATGATGCACGGAATTGCTTTGATGTATCTATTTGGTAATCAAGGGTTGATTACAAATGGTTTTTTCGAAACGATTCCTGGATTTAAAATCGATCTATATGGACCAATCGGTATCATTATGGCTGAAACAATTTACACCTTTCCTCAGGCTTTTCTGATTTTAATGGTTGCTTTATCAGGTGCCGATCAGCGTCTATATGAGGCAGCTGATTCCATGGGAGCTAGCAGGATAAAAAAGTTTTTCACAATTACGCTTCCAACTGCGAAATACGGCATAATCAGTTCTATCTTTGTCGTCTTTACTTTGAGTTTTACAGATTACGGGGCTCCTAAAATAGTAGGAGGCCAATATAACGTTCTTGCGACAGATGTCTATAAGCAGGTCATTGGCCAGCAAAACATGGGGATGGGCGCCACGGTCGGCATGATTCTCATGCTTCCGGCGATACTCGCATTTGCAGCTGACCAGCTATCACAGCGGAAACAACAAGGGGCAGCCAGTTCAAAAGCAGTTCCTTATCAAATAAAACGCAGCCCTTTAAGAGACCGATTCGCATTTCTTTATTGCTCTGGCATATCATTAGCCGTTTTTGTCCTGTTTTCAGCTGTTTTCATTGCTGCTTGCGTGAAAATCTGGCCATATAACATGACGTTTACTTTAGAGCATTTTGCCTTTGACAGCTTCACGGGCGATGGCTTAACAGCTTATAAAAATAGTGTGCTTGCAGCGATTCTGACAGCGGTCTTTGGAACCATTTTCACGTTCACTTTTGCTTATATGATTGAAAAATTCAGAGGAATGATTGGACTCCGGAAATTGAGCACCTTTTTATCTCTGATTCCACTTGCAGTTCCTGGTCTGGTCATTGGACTCGGTTACATCTTTTTTTTCAGTAAACAAAATCTATCAATCTTTGGATATACGATAGCAAATCCGTTTCATTTTCTATACGGAACCATTGCCATCATTGTCATTGCAAATATCGTTCACTTTTATTCCGTTTCGTTTATTACCGCAACAACGGCATTGAAAAAACTGGACAAAGAATTTGAGCTCGTATCTGAGTCTATGGGCATTCCGTTTTATAAAACCTTCATGAAGGTGACGGTTCCAATGTGTCTGCCGGCCGTTCTTGAAGTAGCGATGTATTATTTTGTGAATGCCATGGTGACAGTTTCAGCGGTCATATTCTTATATACAGCTGATTTTAAACTTGCAGCCGTATCAATCGTAGGCATGGATGATGCCGGGAATTTAGCGTCTGCTGCTGCTATGAGCATCCTGATTGTTGCGACAAACATTCTTGTCAGAGTGAGCTATGAACTGATTGTGAAATGGATGAAAAATCGAAAATCAATGAAGGAGGAACTATAAATGGGGAAAATTGAGGGAGTTATCTTGGATTGGGCAGGAACAACAATTGATTATGGATGCTTTGCTCCGCTCCAGGTGTTTATAGAAGTTTTTCTGAATCGGGATGTAAATATTACAGCAGAGGAAGCGCGCAAGCCGATGGGGTTATTAAAAATTGATCATATACGCGCACTTTGCGAAATGCCGCGCATTAAAGAAGAATGGGTGAATGTTCATGGACAGGAGCCATCTGAACAGGATATCGAAACAATGTATGAAGAGTTTGAAAAGATTTTATTTACTATTCTTCCGCAATTTACATCGCCTCTTCCAGGTGTGGTTCAAACGATACAAAAGCTGCGCGAAAAAGGTTTAAAAATTGGCTCCACCACTGGCTACACAAAAGAAATGATGAAAATTGTGGCGCCTCATGCAAAGGAAAAAGGCTATTTTCCCGATTATCTTTTCACTCCTGATGATGTAAAAGAAGGCCGTCCATATCCGTGGATGACCTACATGAATGCAATGGAGATGGGGATTTATCCAATGAACAAGCTTGTAAAAGTCGGTGATACCGTTTCAGATATGAAAGAAGGCATCAACGCAGGCATGTGGACCATTGGAGTTATTCTTGGGAGCAATGAGCTTGGATTGACTGAAGATGAAGTGAGCAGACTTGACCAGGACGAGTTAAAGGAAAAGATGGATGAAGTCAGGGACCGTTTCTATGGAGCTGGTGCTCATTATGTAATCAATGAATTTGCAGAACTGATTCCTTTATTAGAAGAAATGGAAAAGGGGCTGACAGAACATGAATAATCCATACTTGCTGTTAACACCCGGACCATTATCAACTTCAAAAACAGTCCGCGAGTCGATGCTGAAAGATTGGTGCACGTGGGATAAGGATTATAACGAAATCGTTCAGGAAATTCGAATGAGATTAACAGCTCTTGCAGCTCCTGGTTCAGAAGAATACACGGCTGTTCTCATGCAGGGAAGCGGAACGTTTTCAGTTGAGTCTGTCATTTCAAGCGTAATGCCGAAAGAAAAGGGGAAGCTTCTCGTCGCATGCAACGGGGCATATGGCGAACGAATTGCCGAAATGGCGGTTATCCTGGGGATCCCTGCGATCATTTATAGATCGGATGAGCAGACTGTTTTAGATATCGCGTCCATACAAGAATTACTTGAAACGCATAAAGATCTTACGCACCTCGCTGTCGTGCATTGCGAAACGACAACAGGGATGCTGAATCCGATTGAAGATATATGCCGTCTCGCAAAAAAGCATGGATTAATCACGATTGTCGATGCAATGAGCAGCTTTGGCGGGATTCCGATTGATGTCTCCGCCTTCGAAATCGATTACATGATCAGCAGCGCCAATAAATGCATTCAAGGTGTTCCGGGATTTGGATTTATCATTGCGAAAAAAGAGGAGCTTGCTGCATGCAAAGGCAATGCCAGATCCCTGTCTCTTGATTTATATGATCAATTTGAAACAATGGAAAAACATAATGGAAAATGGCGATTTACATCACCTACACATGTTGTGAGAGCTTTTTATCAAGCACTAATAGAGCTTGAAGAAGAAGGCGGTGTTTTGGCAAGATATGAGCGCTATAAGGAAAATCAGCGCCGCCTTGTTACGGGCATGGGAAGTATGGGTTTTGATGCATTGCTGAATCTTGAAAACCAGTCCCCGATTATTACGGCATTTTTGTATCCTGAAGGTACTTCATTTACATTTGCAGGTTTCTATGAAGCATTAAAACAAAAGGGATTTGTCATCTATCCCGGGAAAATCTCTAAATTAGACACTTTCAGAATCGGAAACATCGGCGAGGTCTATCCGGAAGATATTAATCAATTATTAGCTGCAATTAAAGAGACAACATCAGAAGGGGCTGTGAAACTATGAAAATATTTTGTTTAGGCGGAGCAGGGAAAATATGCAGAGAAGCGATCTTAGATTTAGTGGAGCATTCTGAATTTGAAAGAATCACAGTAGCAGATTTTAACGAAGAAGAAGGCATGAAGGTTGTTGAGTGGCTGAATGATCCTCGAGTCGATTTTGTAAAAGTGAACGTGTTTGATCATGAGGATACAGCCTCCAAAATGAAGGGCTATGATATTGTAATGGATGGCACCACGATAACGCTGAACGGAAAATCAACGGCGTGCATCGCCGAAGCGGGCTGTCATGGCATTAATTTAAACGGCTTTGGAGAAGAGGATTCACAGCACGAATTATTTCAAAGCAATGAAAAAACGTGTCTTCCCGGTTTTGGCATGACTCCTGGCCTGACCCAAATGATGGCGATGCATGCTGCGAATCAGCTTGAGACAATAGAGTCTGTAAGAGTCAGCCACGGTTCTTTCCGTCCTATTGCCTTTTCTCGCTCAATTGCAGAAACAACATCCTATGAGTATGATCCTAATCTTCCATCACGAGTTGTCTTTGAGAACGGTGAATTCATACAAGTGCCCCCGTTTGCGAGACCTATGGAAATAAATTGAGCTTCCCGAGCCATATGGAAGAGGTGTACAGTATATAATTCCGCACTCAGAAACAAAAACACTCGCTCAAGCTTTAAAGCATAAAGGAGTTCAGTTAATCGAGGTCAGAGGAACGTGGCCGCAGCAAAATATGCAGCTAGTGCGGGCGTTATATGATTATGGTATCCTGCGGAATGATAAATTCATTATGAACGGTACAGAAATAGGAATTATGGATTGTATCTCGGAGTACTTATATCAATCAAAAGAGGGCACTGAAACAGAGCAATATGGTTATGCTCTTCATATCCAAGTCATTGGCACAAAAAATGGCGAAAGAGTGGAGCATATTCTAACACATACACACCCTGCTTCAGATGGCAGCGCCCAAGGCTGGGAAGGATTAAGAGCTTATACCCGCAATGTAGCCATTCCATTTGCTATAGCGGCAGAATTGATTGCAAAAGGTGAAGTTGAGAAAAAAGGCATTGTGATTCCAGAGGATGCTTTTGCTGATCCAGTAAAGATATTTAATCAATTAGAAAAACGTGGTATATTTATCCATGAAGAAATCAATAAATTGGTTGAAAATAAACGTTAATATAGGAGTCTGAGGAATGTCTTTATTAGCAGAGGAAAGAAAACGAGTCATTGCGGAGCTAATAGAAAAACAAGGTAAAGTGAAGGTTGGCGATCTGGCTAAGGATTTTGACGTATCAACTGAAACCATCAGGCGTTACTTAGAAGAGCTTGAAAGTGAAAAAAAACTTAAAAAAGTGTATGGAGGCGCCGTAAAGGTATCAGAGGAAAAGGAAGAACCTGCGCTTTTTGAACGGGAAATCATTAGAATTGAAGAAAAACAGTGCATTGCACAAAAAGCTGTATCTTCCATAACTAAAAACGATGTGATCTTTATTGATGAAGGAAGTACGACCTTGCAGATGGTCAGGCCATTATGTGATTGTCCAAATGTGACCGTCATTACAAACTCCTTTCCGGTCGCATCGCTCTTGATATCATACACCAATAAGAATCTATTTGACGGTGAAGTTATTTTTATCGGCGGAAGCGTGAGAAGCAAGCACTACCGTTCATCCGGGGCGATGGCGGAGCAAATGGCGAAAGAATTTTACGTAAATAAAGCGTTCATTTCAATTGACGGCATCTCAGCTGAGGATGGAATTACCTGCTTTGATCTTGAGAAATCCGTTTTGTCAAAAATACTCATCCAGAATGCAAAGGAAGTTTACGTTTTAGCAGATCACTCTAAAATTGGGGCACGCGCCAATTATAAAATGGTGCCAATTGAAAAAGTGGACAAAATTATTTCTAATGCCGAACAGCCTGCAGAATGGAATGTACCTTGTGAATGGATTAACTGTTAAAAAAAGTCGACCGAATGTGGTCGACTTTTTAATACTATCAAAATTTATATACTTGCGCTTTTTTGACAATGATGTTGAATTAATTTGGAAAGCGCTAATTTATTCAGCAATTTAGGAAGACTACTTATTTTCAACACATGGTTTATATACAGCAACTGCTGGATTGGTATTTAGTATGGCTATTAATTGTTCGGACATAAAGCTTGAGCTGTATTTAAATCCGCCATTAATCCATTCTATTACCATGCCAAAAATAGCGTATGAATGATAACTGGCAGTAAGTTCTCTGTTAACGCTGGAATTCGGGGAGCAGTTACTAAGGTCTTGCAAAGATAAGCTCCTAAGAACATCACAAATCCTATATTGGAAACCAGTTAAAACATTAGAATGCACGATTAAGGTATAAAAATTCGAATGTTTATTAACATGTTCAAATACTTTTATTGCATTAGATGTGAGCATGCTTACTTTAAATGTGTCGCTATTTCTATAAGGTTCACGATAGGAATCAATCAAATCAGATATTACCTCATCTATGATTTCATTGAGTACATCCTCTTTATATTGATAATGTTTATAAAAAGTCCCTCGATTTAGGTCCGCCAGCTGTACAATATCAGTAACAGAGATATCCTTGAAATCCTTCTTTTGCATTAATAATAGCAACGCATCTCTTAAGGCTCTCTTAGATTTAACAATTCTTCTGTCAATATTCTCATTTTTATTAGACATAAAATACCTCCAATGTTCAATAAAAAAACTTATTAATCACTTGTGAGTATTATTGTTCATTAATAGACATTTACCGCTTATTTTGCTGATTGAATCTATCATATATAAGTAATTATACTATATGTAAATGTAAGATAATAA
The DNA here is from genome assembly GCF_002858905.1 of Bacillus sp. UMB0893. NCBI lineage: Bacteria > Bacillati > Bacillota > Bacilli > Caryophanales > Bacillaceae > Bacillus > Bacillus sp. UMB0893. The sequence continues at coordinate 176,758 of NZ_PKLB01000008.1, forward strand.
ACAACTGTTTGATAAAATTAGAATAGAAACGCATTAATAAGGAGGAAACTGAAATGAGACTTCAAGATAAGGTAGCAGTAGTCACGGGTGCAGCTTCTGGAATGGGAAAAGCAATTGCTGTTCTTTATGGAAAAGAAGGAGCAAAGGTAGTAGTTTCTGATATTAACATGGACGCAGCAAATCAAACTGTTGAAGTAATTAAGTCGAATGGCGGGAATGCAATTGCGGTAATGGCAAATGTAGCGAAAGAAGAAGATATTCAATCCCTTATTGATACAGCTGTTAATACTTATGGAACATTAGACATCTTAGTCAATAATGCAGGAATTATGGATAACTTTGAACCTGCTGGTGATATTGAAGATGATAATTGGGAAAGAGTTTTTGCAATAAATACTACGAGTGTAATGCGTGCAACACGTAAAGCTTTACCTATCTTTATAGAGAAGCAGTATGGAGTAATTATTAACGTTGCTTCGGCAGGTGGACTTCAAGGAGCAAGAGCAGGTGCTGCTTATACAGCTTCTAAGCATGCAGTTGTAGGATTCACAAAGAATACTGGATTCATGTACGCACCTAAAGGTATTCGATGTAATGCAATCGCGCCAGGAGGGGTTGAAACGAACATCGGTACTTCAATGACTAATATTAACCATTTTGGTATGGGACGCATACAGCCAGGACTTGGTTTAAATCCTCGTGTTGGTAAACCAGAAGAAATTGCAAACATAGCGCTATTCCTTGCTTCAGATGAATCAAGTTTCGTTAATGGCACAGTCATTACAGGGGATGCAGGTTGGACAGCCTTTTAATATGTAATTTTTTCCGTTTTATAAATGAAAGGCTGCTTTCGCATTGATTGTTGTTTTTGGTTATTAATTGTACCCGAGGATTTCATCTGCAGTCACTTGCTTTCCGCGGGGAGGGATGGGAGCCTCTATTTCCCGCAGGAGACAAGTGCTTTCCGCTATCTAAAAGTAAAAACTTTACGAAAAGAGCCAAATGAAAAAGCCGTTAAGAATTTTCTTGACGGTTTTTTGAGTTTGTAAAGGTTTGTGAACTAATGTACTTATAAACTAACAGAGTTGAAGAAGGTTTATGAATAAAAAGCTAAATAAATTAGGCTGGTGGAAAGGGAGGATCAGTAAAGAATAATTTAATGTCAGTTTTTATTTGTTTAACGATTAGCCGCAAAATAGTTAATAAAATAGTACATATGGATTTATTTTAGAATTAAAAAATAGCGTGCCGACCCTGGTGATGGACAATGCAAAGAAAGTGGGAATAAGCTGATTACAATAAAAAGATTGGATTCAGTAAAGTCGGAAGGGATTTTAAAGCTTGAGGAGGAAAGTAAACGGGGTGGATTTCGTTTTTTGGAAAGACTCGTTTCTGATTATCAATCTGGGGCCAATACGTTTCAAAAGCCAGGGGAAATGCTGTTGGGTGCATATAACGGTGAAACTCTGATTGGTGTAGCGGGCATAAATGATGATCCATATTCACAAAATGAAAAGGCTGGGCGCATAAGAAGGTTCTATGTTTCAAAAGAACATAGAAGACAAGGTGCCGGCGAACTTCAACTCAGAACTCTTTTAAAGAAAGCTGATGATTTCTTTTATGTCGCTGTGCTTAGAACGGATACTAATGAAGCAGCCCTCTTTTATAAGCGTGCAGGTTTTATTGAAAATGGCAAATATGAAAATTCTACATATTATTTAGATTTGACACGAAAGGGGGACATGGAATGAAAACAAAAGACGAAATTCGGCAGGATAAGTGGAGCAGACTTGAAAATGAAAAGCTTGGTGGTTTTCCATTTCCACTAAAGAATAGAATTCCTAACTTTAAAGGAGCCGCTGCCGCTGCAGAATATGCGGCACAGCTTGATGTATACAAGAATGCGGAAGTTATAAAGATTAATCCTGATGCTCCGCAGCTGCCTCTTCGTGCCCGTGTCATTAAAGACGGTAAGATCCTTCTAGTGCCGACACCAAGGTTAAAAGCAGGCTTTATTATGCTGAAAAGAGAATGGGTTCCTGAAGGAGAAGAGCGCAGGGCTGTAAGCTTGAAGAATATTAAACAATATGGAAAAGAGATTCCGTTATCTGAGCTTCCAAGAGTTGATTTAATTGTAGCGGGATCAGTTGCCGTTCAAAAGGATGGAAGAAGAATCGGAAAAGGGGAAGGGTATTCGGATCGCGAATACGCCATCATGAGAGAGCTGGGAAATCCTCATGTTCCAGTCATCTCAACGATTCACAGCATCCAAGTGACAGAAGAAGAGTTTGAGGTAGATACATATGATTTGCCTGTGGATTTTATCGTAACAGAGCTCGGTGTAATTGAGACGAACACACCATACAGCAAGCCAGACGGCATTCACTGGGATAAGGTAACGGAAGAAGAGAAAAAGGAGATGCCGGTTTTAAATGAGATTTGGCAATTAACGAAAAAAACCTAAATTTCAGGCAGTTTTCACGTTTCCGCTTTTTTGTTAAGATAACATGTATTGTAGATAGGCTGTTTCCGCAAGAATTGTTGTTTTGTAATTAGGGTTTCATTCGCTTTTATAAAATCAGGTTTGATTTTACACCCTATTTTATATTGAAAGCAGCAGATTCTTAAAAAAAAGTCTGAACAAAAGAGCATAGAACATGAGTGAGGAGAGACGAGCATGAGTTCAAATATTAAAAAGCCAGATAAAGGAAATGAAGAACTGGCCAGAGGACTTAAATCAAGGCATGTAACTATGATTGCCCTTGGCGGTGCGATCGGAGCAGGCATTTTTCAGGGCAGCAGTTCATCGATTGAGCTTGCAGGACCTGGAGTTATATTATCTTATTTATTAGCAGGAATAATCTTATATTTTGTCATGCAGGCCATGGCTGAAATGGCTGTTCAGCAGCCAAAAGCAAAAACACTGAGAGATTTAATTCAAACCATTCTTGGTCCATTTGCCGGATTTTTTGCCGGATGGATTTACTTTATCAGCTGGATGCTTGTTATGGCTGCAGAAATGGCAGCGGCAGCTGGATTTTTGCAATATTGGTTCCCGGATACACCTTTGTGGATGCTATCGTTGATCGTTTCAGTTTTGATAACTGTCATTAACTTATTTGCCGTTAATATCTTTGGGGAGACAGAATACTGGCTATCTGCTTTAAAGGTCTCGGTTCTTACACTGTTTATTTTACTGGGGGGAGTCCTGATTTTTGCCGGATTCAATGGGGAAAGCGCTGCAGGATTTGCCAATCTTACTGAGCACGGCGGGTTTCTTCCGTTTGGAATATCCGGTATTGCCGCTTCAATGCTAGTCGTCATGTTTTCTTTTGGCGGAACGGAAATGATCGGGATGACGCTTGGGGAAACACAAAACCCGGAAAAGGTCATACCGAAAGCGGCACGCAGCGTTATTATCAGAATATTGGTCTTTTATGTCCTTCCAATTCTCGTGATTGTCAGTCTGATGCCGTGGAATGAAGTGGGCAAGCAAAGTCCGTTTGTAACGGTATTCGATACGGTGGGCATCCCTTATATCGGCGGATTTATGAATTTTGTCTTGCTTACTGCAGTTATTTCGGCTGCAAATACAGGAATGTACGCAGCATCGCGCCTGCTTTATACACAAGCGCTGGATGGAAATGCACCACAATTTTTCTCGAAATTATCATCGAAAAAAGTGCCTGTAAGAGCCCTGCTTGCAAGTACTTCCTTTTTGTATATCGGCGTGATTATCGCAGTATTTGCTGAAGGTGAGACGTTTGGATACCTTATGGTCGTTCCTGGATATGCGATTCTTTTCATCTGGATCATGCTTACGATTGCCCATTTGCGAAGCCGAAAACAAGGTATTCCCCTTAATGGCTTTTATGTAAAGAGCTTCCCATATACTTCGTGGTTCTCTTTACTCGCCTTACTTGCCATTCTTGCTGGAATTCTAATTACATCACCGCCTGTTGGCACGTTTATCGCGCTTGCGATATGCATAATATTGACTCTGATTTATTTAATAGGTGCAAAAAAATAATCCAAGGGACGCGTTCCCTTGGTTTTTTTATGCCTTTTGACTGGAAGACTTAGGCTGATTTTGGCAATCTTTTTTCTTGTAGAAAAAACGATAAAGCAGGAAGATGCCAATTGCAATTCCAATCGCAATAAAAATATATGTCTGCATATCCGACATGAAAGCAGATATTGATTTTAGATTTCCGATCTGACCTAACCACAGCATAGTCAGATTCAATGGGAAAATCCCCAAAAAGGTAAGTCCTGCAAAAGGAAGCACTTTGACCTTTGATAAGCCTGAAACATAGGAAATGTAGTTGCCGATTCCTAAGGGACGTGCGATCGAAATGCTCCAGAGTCCGCATTTTTTGAACCATCGCTGTGTCTTTTCAAACGTTTTTTTCTTTTTCGTCAGCTTCTTTTTCATTTTATGCTCTAATTTATATCCAATCCAATAAGGAATAAAACTGAATACGGTGTACACAAGACTGCCTAAAAGGGCAATCCATATTAATTGGAGAATTGATAAATCCAGTAAATAGCCATATGCAAGGGTGATAAGCGAACCTGGAAAAGGCAGGGATGAGGCTTCAATCGCAAGACCTGCCATTAGACCCCATATTCCAAATTCCCTCAATAGATTTATGATGAAATCTAACATTCGATCTCCTTTCTCCTTTTTCGTCTTCTTACCATGAAAATACCCCTTGCAATGAATATCAAACTGGTACTTTCAGGAGAAGGTTAATCCGGGCAAAACTTTTTCTTTCTCCTGCAGACACGCATGGCATTGATTTCCCCGCCAAGCAAAATGGAGAAGGCAGTAAAATAAAGCCAGATCAGCAAAATAATAATTCCGCCTAAACTGCCATATGCAGCATTAAAGCCTTTGAAGTTTTCAATATAATAAGAAAATCCATAAGAGCTGATATGCCACAGTGTTGTTGCTAACAGCGATCCGAAATAAATATCGAAAAAACCAAGTTTTTCATTTGGAGCAAAGTAGTAAAGAGCAAGTAAGACTAGATTAATCATAAAGAATGAAAGGATCCATCTTGCCTGATTCAAAATGAGATTTAAATTTTCAAGAAATGGCACAAAGCGAGTCACGCTATCGATAATGACTTTACCGAAAACAGGAAGCACCAGAGCGATTGTAATGGTTATAATCAGCCCTGCAGCCAAAAGCAGCGCATCAATTCTCACTTTGAAAAAGGGACGCGTTTCTTTGATCTCAAGTGCACGGTTAAAAGCCCGAATTAAAATATGAGTCGCGTTGCTGGCAGACCAAAGAGCCGCAATGAGTCCAAATGAAAGAATATAACTGTTTGTTTCGCCAAATAGGCTTGCGATCTGTCTCGTAAGCAGCTCAGCTGTCTCTGAAGGAACGTAATGCTCAATCCAGGTAAGCAGAGGAGAGACATTGAGTGAAAAATAAGGAAACAGTGCAATTAAGAAAATTAGCAGCGGAAAAAGAGACAGTAAAAAGTAATAGGCAATGACCGCAGATAAATCGTTAAGTTCATGCTGATGAATTCTTCTAAGTAAATCTTTCATAGTCGTCCTCCTATAACCTTTTTAATTTCCCCATGAGATATATAGGATAAACGTGAAAAGAAAAAGAATAGATGGCAAAATGTAAAAAAAGCTGCCTCTTTAATAAGAAGCAGCCTTTTATTCAGAGTTTAATTTCTGTCTCCACGCCATAATGGTCTGAAACGACAGGTTTATTTTCTCCATTAAAAATTACCTGTGAAGATAAAACCTCAACAATTTTACTTGATAGAATCAAATCAATTCTTAAATCTTTTTTATTCTGATCCCAGCCGGCAATCTTGCCTTTGACTGTGATGCCTGAATCCTTTTCTTTGGCCAGTTCATACGTATCAAATAAATCATGTGACAGTAAGTAATCATAGCCTTCATCTCTTATTTCTGTGCTGTTGTTGAAATCGCCCATTAAGAAAAATGGGTGAGAGCGATCCAGCTTTTCAATAAGAGAATCCAGCTGGAATTTACATGGCTCCTCTTCGTCATGCCACCAGCCAAGGTGACATGAGTAGAAGGAGATCAATTTCTCATTGTACTTGATTGTCGCACGAACGATAGAACGTGTTTTCCAATAAGAGGTGTCTTGTCCTTTTGTAACAAAGAAAACCTCTTTATTGATAACGGGATGTTTTGTGAGAATAGCCAAGCCTTCTTCATAGCCAGGATACCCAATATGAGCAAAGCCCCAGACAAGTTGGTAATCGGTTACACCAATCTGTTTTAATTCATCAAGAAGAACTAACGCATAATTGTTCTTTTTAACCTGATCATAAACGATGGACTCACCTTCAAGCTGGCTGACTTCCTGAAGGGCAATGACATCATATGATTTTTCTTGGATTGTTTTTGCCAGTGTTTTGATTTTCTCCATCTGGTTTTCTTCTTGCCAAGAGTGACAATTAAGCGTTAATAATTTCATGTTTAAGCTCCTAACGTATCTTGAATATCAGATTTTAATACATCTGCTTTCGGTCCGTAGATTGCTTGTACGCCTTTGTCTTTAATGATTAAGCCAAGAGCGCCATTTTCTTTCCATTGCGCCTCGCCGGCAACCTTGCCTGAATCTTTTACAGTTACACGAAGGCGGGTCATACATGCATCCACATCTTCAATATTAGCAGATCCGCCAAGCAAAGCAATGATCGCAGAAGCTTGTGAACTGCTGTTTGCTTCACCTGAAGCTTTTGCAGCAGGCTCTTCAGACTCAATATAGTTTCCGTTGCGTCCTGGAGTAGGGAAGTTGAACTTCTTGATCATGAAGTTTGCAATTGCAAAGTTAAGCCCGAAGAACACTAAACATGCAAGTACAAAGTTCACAATATCCATCCATAATCCAGCTTTGATGATCATAGGAGTACGTGTCAATAATTCAATAAAACCGAATGAGTGAACACGGATGTCGATAATATCTACGATTGCGAATGCAAAACCTGTTGTAATCGCATAGACAACATATAGAACTGGAGCAGCAAACATGAACATGAATTCGATTGGCTCAGTTACACCTGTTAAAAATACTGCGAGTCCAGCAGATAAGAACATTGATTTATATTTTTTACGTTTGTCTTTATCAACGTTGCGGTACATTGCATAAGCAATACCGATTAATGATGCAGTCGAAAGAATCATTTGTCCAACCTTAAAACGGGCCGGTGTTACGTCATTAAGCAATTGGTTATAGCTTGCAGTGTCTCCTGCAGCCAAGAAGTTGTTTAAATCAGCAATCCATGCAAGCCATAGTGGATCTTGACCTGCTACAGTAGAACCAGCGCTTCCGCCAGTCAGAATTTCGTATGTTCCGCCAAGAGACGTATAGTTCATCGGTACTGTCAGCATGTGATGCAGACCGAAAGGAAGAAGCAGGCGCTCTAATGCACCAAAGATAAATGGTGCAACGATTGGAGCTGTGTTGCGGGAAGTTGCAATCCACTGACCGAAATCATTTAATAAACCTTGGATAAATGGCCAAACTAGTGATAGCGCGACAGCGGTTACAACAGAGCCCCCGATAACAGCGAAAGGCACAAAGCGTTTTCCGTTAAAGAATGAAAGGGAATCTGGAAGCTTATTGTAGTTGTAGTATTTATTGAACAGGTTTGCACCTAAGAAACCTGCGATAATTCCAACGAATACTCCCATGTTCAAAGCAGGCGCGCCTAAAACGGAAGTAAAGTAATCTTTAACAATTAATTCTTGTCCGAATAATGAGCTGACAGTTGCTTCAGGATCTGCAAGCATCGCAGAGTTCACACCGAAAATAGCTCCTGTAATACGATTTATTAGAATAAATGCGATTAATGCTGCAAAGGCACCGCCAGCGCGTTCTTTTGCCCAAGAACCACCAATGGCTACTGCAAAAAGGATGTGGAGGTTCGTAATGATTCCCCAGCCAATGTCTTCCATCACTCGTGCAATCGTTTGCACCAATGTGATATCTCCGCCTGACATGGCAATTAACTTGCCCAGTGAAATCATAATTCCGGCTGCTGGCATAACTGCTACAACAACCATCAAGGCTTTACCGAATTTTTGCCAGAAATCGAACGATAATAAGTTCTTCATCTTTTGCCCTACTTTCCCTTATTAAATATTAATGGTGTAAACGAATTCATAATAAGGCAGAATTGCTTACTTATTTTCAAATAATGAATTGTGCAATTAAGAGTGCAAAATGTGCAATCGCTTGCATAAATCTTATTTTAATTAAAGGGCTTTCATATTGCAACAAAAATGTTTGATGTTTTTCATATTTTTATAGAATATTTTTTTAATAGCCCTAAATTAACATAGTACATATGAATTAGACGTAATTTCTTTCATTTATATTTTTTCCATATAGAAAAGTTCAAGAAAGTTTTGCTTGTAGTAAATGTTTGTTTCAATAGAAATGCTATACTGTAATGATATCGGATTTGATCTTTTTTATAAATATTACGTAGTTCTTACTATATTAGCTTAGTTATTTAGGAGGTACCTGTGACTACTCAACTTGAATGTATAACAGAGGCTGAGCAATTCATCAGACAATGTTATGGTGAGCTTGGCAAAACAGAGGAAGATACAACTGCCCGGCTGCTGCAGATTAAGTCTTCTCTGGAAAAAACCAATCAATATGAATTAACGTTTGAAGAACTTGAGCATGGAGCGAAAATGGCGTGGAGAAACAGCAACAAATGCATTGGCCGGTTATTTTGGAATACGCTCAAAGTAATAGATGCAAGAGACCTTACGTCAGAAGCAGAAATCAGAGACGCTCTTTTTTCGCATATTGAATTTGCGACGAATAAAGGCAGAATCCGTCCGACGATTACGGTATTTAAACCGAAGGAGGCTGGAAGTTCAGCTGTGCGAATTTGGAACCATCAGCTGCTGAGATATGCGGGATATGAAACAGAGCATGGTATTTTAGGTGATCCTGGTTCAATCGCTTTTACGAAGAAATGTGAAGCGCTTGGATGGAAAGGAGAGGGAACGCAATTTGATATGCTTCCTCTTGTCATTCAAGTTGGTGATCGAGATCCAATGTGGTTTGAAATTCCTGCTGAGATTGTGCTCGAAATTCCGATTTCCCATCCGCAGCAACCGGCATTCAGCGATTTGAATATACGGTGGTATGCGGTTCCGATTATATCGGATATGAGTCTTGAAATTGGCGGGGTGACATTTCCTGCTGCACCATTTAACGGCTGGTATATGGGAACGGAGATTGGTGCCAGGAATTTAGCAGATGCAGACCGCTATAATCTGCTTCCGAAAGTGGCGTCCATTTTAGAATTAGATACTTCTTCTAATGTAACGCTCTGGAAAGACAAAGCGCTTGTTGAATTAAATGTCGCTGTCCTGCATTCCTTTAAAGAAGCAGGAGCAAGCATTGTTGATCATCATACCGCTGCCCAGCAATTTAAACGCTTCGAGCATAACGAAATGACAGAGGGCCGGGATGTAACTGGAGATTGGACATGGCTGATTCCTCCAGTTTCACCTGCGACGACTCATATTTTTCATAACCAGTATGAAAATAAAATCGTGAAGCCGAATTATTTTTATCAGGATCGCGCTTATTAGGACAAGCTCTCGCAGGGGCTTGTTTTTGTTTTCTATTAAGGAAAGGAGAGGTGAAGTTTATTTAGGAGGGAAATGGAAAAAGGAAAGTAAACTGCTTAATCCAGCAAGTATAGGAATGTTTTTCGCCAGTAAAATGACTTTTTGGAAAGTATTTGAGCAGATTTGGAAAGTAACTCGATTTAATTGAAAACAGGGTGTGAAAACCATTGATTTGCCAAGTGCAACTAGAAAAAGGGACATTCTGCTTCAGGTAGAACCGGTTGCCGAGATTAGCGTATGTCACTCAATTAGGCGGCAACTGGAAGAGTGCACAGAAAAAGTGGTTTATCGCACAGTAAACTAATGGTATCGCACAGAAAGTTGAATTGGCGCACAGAACTGTACTGTAGATCGTTCTTTACACGAAATAGTCGGACTTGAAAGCCTAATCGCAAGCAGAGAACGGAGGAAAGTGTGATCTTTTACTAAGGCTCTTTTCGTAAAGTTTGCTGCTTTTAGAAAAAAATGGTTAAAACCTTTAGTGGATTGGAGCGGAAGGCACTTGACTCCTGAAGGAAATAGAGGCTCCCATTCCTCCCCGCGGAAAGCAAGTGCCTGCAGCGAAAATCCACGGGTACAATTAATAACCAAAAACAACAATCAATGCGAAAACAGTTAAAAAAAAGACCATTCTCATGGTCAATTTTGATTTTTAAGTTGAAGTCTAATTTTAATCAGATTGAAAAACAGAGTTTCCAGATTATTTAATGTACAATTTTAAATTCAGAAAATGTCTCTGAATGCAGTTCTCCTTTCACTGACATGTCGTCTACCTTCGCATAACGATTGCCTTTCTTTAAATCCTTTAGAAAATCTTCTAATTGCTTGTTCTCTCCCTGAGCCATAATTTCAACGGAGCCGTCTTCTCTATTTTTAACCCAGCCAGTCAGATCATTTGCTGAAGCCATCATTTGGGCATGAAAACGGAAGCCTACTTCTTGTACGCGGCCGTTTACAATTATATGCAAAGTCTTCATAGTAAAATCGCCTCCAATTTGTCTTTTCCCGTTGTTTTCTTATTATAATCAAAATATAAGTGATACAAAGGAGATGATGCAGTTGAAATGGGAGATAGAAGGATACATCGTATCAGATGAAAAAACGATGCTTCAAATGGATAGAATAGAAGCTTGGATCAGCGAAGCGTATTGGGCAGCAGGCCGCTCTAGAGAAATCATTGAAAAGAGCATCCGGCACTCCTTGTGCTTTGGAATGTATGATGCAGATGGAAGGCAAATAGGATTTGCCAGAGTCATTACAGATCAGGCGGTTTTTTCTTGGATTATGGATGTGATCATCGATCCAGAATTTAGAGGAAAAGGCCTGGGAAAAAAGCTCGTTGACTGTATAACCGCGCATCCGGACATTAAACATACAAAAATGGGGTTAGCGACAAAAGATGCTCATGGGCTTTATCGGCAGTTTGGCTTTGAAATAGATGAGTGCATGAGAAGGCCTCTCTTATAAAAATATCTGCCCGTATGCAAATATAAGCAGCGGGCAGTAAATCTTTCTAATGTATAATTCCTGTCCTGAGTCCGACAGCCACAGCCTCTGCGCGATGCTTCACTCCTAACTTCCGAATGACGGCACTTATGTAATCCCGGACTGTAAACTCGCTTATCTTCATGTATACAGACATCTCTTTCATGCAATACCCATTTGCGAGATGCTGAAGCACTTCCGTTTCCCGATTGCTTAATATGTGGTTTGAAGGGGGAGCTACAAATTCTTGAAAGTAGTGGGATAGCTGTTCTACGTGATTTTGAATCGAATGTTCACGGCCAGTATATTGGTCTGCGAGAACACAGCCTATGACGTTGCTTGTTTGACTGATTGGAATGATAGCAAGAGTTGAAAGCTTAAATTGATTAATATATTTTTTTGGAAAAGGTACGTTGTTTTGTGTGAGGTCAACGAGCTGGAGCTGGTTATTTGCCAGGGCATTGTATATTGGAGGAATATAGCGGACATCTTCCTTTATCCAATGCATGGATGTAATTTTTTCTTTGTCTGCCTGAATGAGACCTTCTCCTACATAACTGAAGGAAGAGTAAGTAAAGATAGTAGCACGCTTGAATGGGAAAAATCGAACACATCCCTTAACCATCCGTTCGGTCCGTTTCATAAAATCTTGAATCCGAGCAGCATCATTAATGTATTCCCTTACTTTTGCATCTAGCATTCGACAAATTCCTCCCCTACCTTTTCAGTACTATTTCACTTATCCCTACCATTGTAAAATAAAAATGTAAGCACTTACAAATAAAAAAGTCAGACTATTAAAAAATTTTATGTCCGGGAGGGAACGATGAACAAAAGAGAAATCATTACGACAAGCAGCAGAGGTATAAATGAAGAATCTTTGCCTTACCGTCTATTTCAGAAGGCGAAGCGGTTTGGGATTTGGAATCCGTCTGATATTGATTTCACGCAGGATACGCAAGATTGGCAAGGATTGAATTCGGCTCAGAGACACGAAGTTCTTCGGTTAATCTCTCAATTCCAGGCGGGTGAAGAAGCGGTTACGTTAGATTTATTGCCTCTTATGATGACAATTGCAAAAGAAGGCCGTCTGGAAGAGGAAATGTATTTAACTACTTTTTTGTTTGAGGAGGCGAAGCACACGGAATTCTTCCGGCTTGCTCTAAATGCGATTGGTGAAAAAGGGGATCTCTCATCCTTCCATACTGACACGTATAAAACGATTTTTTATGAGCTTTTGCCGCAGACAATGGAACGTCTCATTCATGATCAATCTCCTGAAGCGGTGGCTGAAGCGTCAACCGTATACAACATGTTTGTAGAAGGAGTTTTGGCTGAAACAGGATATTTCTCGTTCTATCGCTCACTTGAAAAAGCAGAAATCATGCCCGGGTTATTAAAAGGAGTCGGACTTTTGAAGAAGGATGAGTCAAGGCATATCGGCTATGGAACGTTTCTTCTTCAGCGTTTAATCAGTGAGCATGATCATATTTTTGGCCTTGTTTCAGAAAAAATGCAGCAGCTTACTCCTTATGCGATAAAACTTAACCAGGAAGGCATGTCAGGAGAACAAAATGCATTTGGCAATACGCTAGATGAAACAATGAATTTTACAATGAGACAATTATCCGTCCGCATGGACATTCTTGCAAGAGCCCGCGGAAAGAGAATGGAAGATATTCAAAAAATGACAGAAATAGAGGTTGGTATTGTTTAAGTCATTTAAAGGAGGAAGAAGCATGACTGTAAATGTAAATATTATGACAATGCCTCTATTTATTAATGGGAAATGGGAGGAGTCTGTTTCTAAAGAAACCTTTGATATTTTTAATCCTGCAACCGGAGAAATCGCGGCAAAAGCAGCTAAGGGATCAAAGGATGATGTGGATAAAGCGGTACTTGCTGCAAGACACGCATTTGATCAAACAGAATGGAAAAGCATGAAACCGAAAGAGCGCGGAAAGGTGCTGAATGCGATTGCCCATCAAATCATTCAGCATGCTGAAGAGCTCGCATACTTAGAGTGCATCAGCTCAGGAGGGACCATCCGACGCATCTCGTCAAATGATATTTTGCAAATGGCAGACTTATTTCAGACATTTGCGAAATTTGCAGCAGATTATCCCTACTCTGAAACGCTGCCAAATCCCCCATTTCCAGGTCCTGCACATAACTTCATATGGAGAGAGCCGATAGGAGTCTGTGCTGCCATCACACCTTGGAATATGCCGATGCTGATTGCATCATGGAAAATTGCTCCTGCCCTTGCAATGGGAAACACTTTAGTAATCAAGCCTGCAACTTACACGCCATTATCGACTTTGAAGCTGGCAGAAATCATTTCAAAAGTAGTACCTCCAGGTGTAATCAATGTCGTGACAGGTCCTGGCGCAGAAGTTGGCGAAGCACTCGTCCGTCATCCGCAGGTAGATAAAGTCGCATTTACCGGTTCAACAGAAGTTGGACGAAACATTATGAAACTTGCAGCTGAAACGGTTAAAAACACAACACTTGAGCTCGGAGGAAAATCGCCGAATATTATTTTTGAGGATGCAGATCTTTCTCTCGCTTTACCTGGAAGTCTTTTTGGAGTATTCCTGCATTCTGGACAGCTATGTGAATCAGGTACTCGCTTGTTCGTACCCGAAAGCATGCATGATGAGATCGTGGAAGGTCTGCTTGCACTGACAAAAAAATTGAAGCTTGGCAATCCGCTTGAAGCATCAACAGATGTGGGTCCTCTTATATCTGAAAAGCAAAAAGATTCGATTCTGGCATATATTCAATCTGGAAAAGAAGAGGGAGCTACACTAGTTTGCGGAGGTAAAGAAATAAAAGTTCCAGGATGTGAGGGCGGGCATTTCATCGAACCAACAATCTTCACAAATGTTACAAATGAAATGAAAATTGCACAAGAAGAAATATTTGGACCAGTCTTATCAATTATCAAATATTCTGACGAAGAAGAAGCTATCAAAATGGCAAATGACACAATCTATGGATTAGCAGCCGGCGTTTGGACAAGGGATGTTAACAAAGCATACGAAGCAGCAAGAAAGCTTCAGGCTGGAGTTGTTTGGATCAATGACTGGCACATGCTCCGCAATGATGCACCGTTCGGAGGCTACAAACAGAGCGGAATTGGCCGTGAAATGGGCCAGCATTCCCTAGATGCTTATACACAAGTAAAGCATGTTCACACATCAATGGTATCTGATCTTCATAAACGCAGCTGGTACGGTATTTTGTTTTCTGAACAAAATCAAATGGAAACTAGAGGTGAAGAATGATGCTGACAACGACATTTTCACAGTTCATGCTGCGCTCCGGCATCTACAGCGGATCGAATACAAGGGCAATGGTGCCTGACCTATTTCGCGGACTCGGGGCAAAAAGGGTTGTTCTTTTCAGTGATCGCGGTCTTGAAAAAGCGGGAGTTGTGAATAAGGTTTCCCAGATTTTCGAGCTGACGACTCATGGAACTGGACCAGAGCTTGTTGGAATCTATCTTGATATTAAGCAGGATGCTGAAAGCGGCTGTGTAAACGATGCAGTCCGCTATGCCAGAGAAGCAGGAGCTGATGCCTTGCTTGCAGTTGGAGGCGGAAGTGTATTAGATACAGTGAAAGGAGTAAAATACTGTCTTCATAAAGGGATTACAGATATAAAAGAGGCAATCCCCGGCGGATTTTTAATGGAATCTTTTCCTGAAGCCGTTCACATTCCAATTCCGCACATTGCGATCCCGACTACAGCAGGAACGGGATCTGAAGTCTCGCCAATTGCCGTTATCTACAATGAAGAATTGAAATTGAAAACAAATATTATTAATCCATTTATCAGCGCGGATATCGCTGTGCTGGATCCGGATCTGACAGTGGGACTTCCACCTGACATAACGGCTTTCACAGGGTTTGATGCCCTCACACATGCGATTGAGGCTTTCGCTTCGCCAAATGCAACGGCATTAACGGATGCCCATGCCTTGCAGGCCGTTCGGTTAATTGAAAAAAACTTGTTAACCGCTGTTTCAAATGGAGAGAACGTTGAAGCAAGGATGGACATGCTTCATGCAAGCTTAATGGGAATCACAGCTTTTAGCTTCGCATTGAACGCCATACCGGTTCATAATTTTGCGCATGCATATGGAGCCATGTTCCGTATCCCTCATGGCCTTGCAAATGCAGTCTTTTTATCGGCTGTCATGGAGAGCATACCATCCTTATACCTGCCAAAAATAAATCAGCTGGCAGAAGCATTGAATGTGGAAACTGGAAATGAGGAGGGTCCGGAAGTATTAAATAAAGTCATTAATAAAATTAAGCTGCTGCAGCATAAAGCAGGGCTTCCATCTGATTTTTCAGAGTACGGAATTTCAGAAAGAGATTTAGAGAAGGTCATACCGGCTGTTGCACTTGATCCTGCTGCAGTGTCCTTTCCAATGCCGCCTGAGCTGATTCAGGCAATCGGACAGAAGGTTGTCCCTATAGGGGTGAAATAAGCAGAAAGAAAACGAGCCGGTTAAAGGTAAGGTGTTTTCATACATGTGCTCATAAAAAAAACAGACCAAATAAAAAATGAAAAGCAGTGGATTTCAGGAATGGAATCTGCTGCTTTTGTTATTCTAAGGCTATGTTCGCCATAGATTGTTGTTTCCTTTAGGCAGACATGTTCGCAATGAGGAGACAGCAGTTGTTCTGCTTTCTGATATGAACAAAAAAATAACAATTTGAACGTATTTAAAACGAGTGAAAAGCAGCAAAGTGTTAGAAAGCCAATATAAATATCAGCCCGCATGCAAATAAAATGCAGCGGGCTTTTCTGTTTTTTCATGACTCAGGATAATAAACAATCATACTTAAATTTGTGAGTTCCTTACCTGGGTTTAAATAGGAATGGGGATTGTCTGCTTTAAATTTAATTGAATCTCCAGCTTGTATAATGTGTTTCTTATTTTGAACCGTTAGACAAAGTGTTCCGCTGAATACAGTTATGCATTCAATGGTTCCCGGAGTATGGGGATCTGCATTTAGGCTTGCCATAGGCTCCATTTCAACCGAGTATGATTCAAAAGGCTTTTGATCTTCGAAAGGAAAATAAGGATATAAACGATATCTTCCATTATCTTCGAGAAGAGGCTGTATCTCTTCTTTTTTAACCATTTCTGTATCGGGAGTCTCATATTCAATCAGTGAGGTAAATGGGATTTTTAAGCCATTGGCAATTTTCCAAAGTGTCGAAATGGTTGGATTGGATTCTTCTTTTTCTATTTGACGTAATAAGCTCTTGCTGACTCCTGAGAGGAAAGATAGTTCATCTAAACTCATTTTTCTTTTTTCTCTTATTTTCTTTATATTACTTGAAATGATGTTATGTATTTGTTCCATACATAAAACCTCCTCTTGAACATTATAATGTCTATATTGTACAATATAATAAAATATTATAATGCGCTTTTCGATCATTATAATAATTTTATCACATTAAAGAAATTGTGGGTGAGAGTTTGAAACGTATTCATTATAGTTGGGTTATTTTATCTATTACATTCTTCTCAATTATTGTTGCAGGAATTGTCCGGTCATCGTCGGGTGTGTTCATTGTACCCTTTGAAACTGAGTTCGGATGGGATCGTTCCATTATCTCATTAGCCTTTGCAGTAAGCCTGCTTCTTTATGGGCTTTCAGGTCCCTTTATGGCGGCACTGATCGAGGTTTTAGGATTAAAGAAGATGATGGTTTTGGCGATGACAACTTTACTGGCAGGAGTTTCGCTCACCTATTTCATGGAACAGCCTTGGCAGTTAATTTTAATTTGGGGAATAATTATCGGGTTAGGATCAGGACTCTTTTTAACCGTTTTAAGTCCATATGTGGCAAATCGATGGTTTGAAAAAAGGAGAGGGCTTGCAGTTGGAATATTAACGGCAAGTACAGCGACTGGCCAGTTAATACTGCTGCCAGTGTTAGCATTTATCATCGAAAATCATTCATGGCGATTGGCGATTGCCCTCATTTTGATTCTTAGTATCATTCTGCTGCTGATCATTCTGCTATTTATGAAAAACTCACCAAAAGAAATAGGGATTCTGCCATATGGGCTTGAAGATGAAGCGCAAGAAAAACAACCCATACAAAAGGAAAATCCGATCGTAATGGCTTTTCAGTCGTTATTTGAGGCAGTAAGAGTAAAAGAATTTTGGTTATTAGCGGGCAGTTTTTTTATATGCGGTCTTTCAACAAGCGGACTTATCGGCACCCATTTCATTACTTACTGTATTGGTTTCGGGTTTGCTGCTGTAACAGCAGCTTCCATGCTTTCTTTTATGGGAGTATTTGATTTGATCGGAACGACCCTTTCAGGCTGGTTATCAGATCGGTTCGATAACCGCTGGCTGTTGTTTTGGTATTACATTCTTAGAGGTGCTTCCCTTATATTGCTTCCTTTTGCCTTATCCGAAGGTTCTATTACCCTTCTCATGATCTTCACTGTATTTTACGGATTAGATTGGATCGCGACCGTACCGCCAACTATCAACATTTCCAGGCAAGTCTTTGGGGTGGAAAAAAGCGTCATTGTTTATGGATGGATCTTTGCAGCGCATCAAGCTGGTGCAGCAGTGGCAGCTTTTGGCGGAGGTTTAATTTATAATGTCTTTAATTCTTATACATGGGCATTTTTTCTTGCAGGCATGTTTTGTCTGCTGGCCAGTTTGTTTGTCATTGTGATAAAAAAACACAAATCAGAGTTTGCGAGATAAGTTAGGAAGTTTCATAGGTTTTAATTATCGGGAGTCTAGATAAAATTAGCAGGGCAAAACGAAATGTTTATCCTGTGCTCCTCGTTTTCTCTCTTTTCTATAAAGAATTTTTCTTTTAATAGATTCTGATTGGCAAAGGCACAAACAAATACTGTCTCTGAAACTTTTCAATGTGTAATAGACAATTTTATGGCAAAATTAAAGGTAAAAATATAAACAGGATGGTGCCGCGATGAAAACATATAGAATTGAGTCAATAAACGCCGGTATGCCAAGGGCCGTTTTATATAACGGCAAGGAAATCGAAACCGGGATATACAAGGAGCCTGTGAAAAATCCGCTTTTTTTAACTAAAACGAATTTTGAAGGAGATGGGCAAGCAGATCTTGTGAATCACGGAGGCATCGACAAAGCCGTTTGTGTGTATTCATTTGATCACTACCCATATTGGGAAGATGCTCTTGGAATGGCCTTAAATCCAGGTGCTTTTGGAGAAAATCTAACGGTGAGCGGCATGACTGAGGAAGATGTGTGCATCGGAGATATTTTTCAGCTGGGAGAATCTATAGTAGAAGTGAGTGAGCCGCGACAGCCATGCTTTAAGCTGGCAATGAAACATCAGGTAAAGGATCTGCCTGTCCAATTTCAAAATACAATGTTCACGGGTTTTTATTTTCGTGTTTTGGAAGAAGGAAGAGTAAGCTATGAAGATGAAATGAAATGCATTCACACTCAAAAAGATGGGGTCACGATCGCTTTTGCCAATCAAATAAAATACCACGATAAGAAAAATACAAAAGCTATCGAGAGAATACTAGAAGTAAAAGCTTTATCAGACAGCTGGCGAAAATCGTTTGAAAAGCGGCTAAAGGAACATTGAAAAGCACACGATCAATGACCGTGTGCTTAGCTTGGCTGAACGGCGGTACTTCGTTCATAGGCGGAAAACATGATCCAGTACATAATAGCGCTGGCAAATGCAAGAAGAGCAAGAATTGCAAAAGTCCATTGATATCCAAACCATACAGTCATCGGAATCGAAAGCGGAGCTATCGTTCTTCCAATCGTATAGCGAAGACTTGCTGCTGCAAAATATTGTCCGCGCATGTGTTCAGGAGCAAGCTTTGAAACAAAGCTTTGCTGCAATCCAGCCGTCATCAGTTCAGCAAATGTAAAGAGCGTCATCGCGAGAATAAGTCCCCAAATAAAGCTGAATTGGCCAAAAAGGAAAATGGCGACTCCGTACAAGGCAGAGGAAAGAATGAACACATTTCTTTCTTTATATACCGTCATCCATTTTGTAACAGAAATCGTCAGGATAGCAACAAGCAATCCATTTTCTGAAAGCAAAAAACCAAATGCCTGCTCCCCGCTCAGAGAAAAAGACCAATCTCCAAATGCGAACAGCTTCTCATCCTGCACAGTTTCTTTTGTATACACAGGAATCAGCATATCAAGCTGCATAAAGGTTTGAGCTGCAAGCACGCCTGCACCTATATAAAGCAGGAACACTTTATCCTTAAAAATAATTTTGTACTCCCGTATCTGATGAAGAAGGAATTCATACCACTTCGAGCCGCTGCCAAGCTTGCTGCCGGCAGAAGGTGCGGTTTCGCGCGTCCAGAGAAAAAGCATTCCTGCAAGCAAGAAACAGACGATTCCTGCAAACACCAATAATTCAAAGAAATAATTCACATAGAAAATAGCACCTAAAATCGGGCCAATGACCACGGCCAGGTTAATGGATGTGTAGAAGACGGCGAACACATTGCTCCGGTCTTTTTCTTCTACGACATCTGCAATCATGGCCTGACTGGCCGGCCAATAAAATGATCCGAAAACCCCAGCAAGTGCAAAGCAGATAAATCCAAGCAGCGGAGCTTCAAACCATGGGGAAACGGATAGAGCAAACGTAAGAAATGACAGACCCTGGCCAACTGCTGACAGCACCATCATTTTCTTTCTACCGAACCGATCAGCGCAGTAGCCTCCCATTAAATTAGCCATAACAGAAAAAATCTGTGAAAACACAAGCAGAAATCCTGCCTGTTCCTTCCCGAATTCTTCTGCAAAATATATCGTCAAAAAGGGGAAAAACATCCAATATGTAATATTCATCATTGCTTCGCCAAACAAGCGTATTTTTAAATTTCGGTCCCAATCCCTAAGTCTCATGCTGTAATCCTCGCTTTTTCAAAATCACACCTTCTCTATGATACCCCTCAGACGAATAGAAGAGCAACGTATTCATGCTTGTGAATACCTTGAAGAGATGATAGTTTTTAAGGAAAGACCGCTTTGGATCATTTTTAGAATGATAAAGATTACTTGAAGAAAAGGAGTGAAGCTATGGAATTCAAACTAGATCACATCGTTCATTTTGTGGACAGGCATCCGCTTGAAGCCGCAAATATGTTTATAAAACAGGATTTACAGGCTGTTATGGGCGGGCGTCATGAAAACTGGGGGACTCACAACAGTTTATGTTATTTCAGCGATCTGGCTTATCTGGAGTTTCTTGCTGTTGAAGACCGGAACAAAGCAAACGGATCACAGAATCCTCTTATTCATCACCTGTTAAAGCAGCCTGCTGAAGGATTAAGTCAGATAGCGATTCGGACTGACCGAATTGAGAAAGTAAAAGAGGAGCTTGATGAAAAGGGTCTTGAAACAGGGGAAGTGATTGATGCCAGCAGAAAAAGAGAAGATGGCAGCTTATTAGAATGGAAAATGCTTTTTATTCAGCAAAGCGATGAAGACTGTCCGCTGCCTTTTTTTATTCAATGGAATCAGACAGATGATGAACGGAAGCAAGACTTACATAAAAATGGAGCTCTGACATCATCCAATTTAGGGGTATCCATTTCAAACGTGCATTATATCGTAAAAGATTTAAATTCAGCCGTTACCAAGTGGAGAAAATATTTTGATCTTCCAAGGGGAGAAGAAACGGTGAATGATGAGTGGAGAGCAAGAAGCTGCGCCATCACGCTTCCATCCTTTAAGCTCGTTTTTACAGAAGCATCCGGAGCGGGCATCGTCCAGCAAATGCTGGAAAAAAAAGGGGAAGGTCCATATCTGGTTGAATTCGATCCGCCGGTTTTTAAGTCCTACTATCAGGTTTTCGGCAGTATGTATAAATAGAAAGGGGCTGGCCATAGTCTTAAAAAAGAAGGGCAGGAACGAAAAATACTTGTTTTCTCGCCAGCGCTTTTAATTCCAAGCAAAAAGTACATCACTTTCGGGACATTGCGATTTGATGTATATCTTTCCGCTTTTGTTAAAACCACGTGATTTTAGGGTATCATACAGCTCCAATGGTACCCTGACTTTCCGTTTTCCGTGAATCAAGGGCACTATACAGCTCCAATGGTGCCCTATCATTCCGTTTTCCGAGATTCAAGGGCACCATACAGCTCCAATGGTACCCTATCTTTCCGGTTTTTGTGAATCAAGGGCACCATAAAGCTCCAATGGTGCCCTGACTTTCCGTTTTCCTTGAATCAAGGGCACCAAACAGCTCCAATGGATCCTATCTTTCCGTTTTCTGTGATTGTCTAGATCTAAAACATGCGATAATAGAAAAAGAATGTCCCAATGTTTTCACTTTTGGGACACCCTCTGTTTTTAATGGTTGGTTTCTTTTATCTTACATCCTTATTTAATTGACTTTACTACAATAGCCTGAGAGCTTTTTTTAATCAGACAGTCTTTTAATTCCTCTTCAGAGACCATTCCAAGTGTAAGGGCGGCATCAATTTTTTGCTTGTCAGGCTGCTTTACTGAAATAATACAGTCCGTTAAATTTAAGTCTTCTAAAACCTTGACGGTTTTCTCAGGATGATATTGCTCAGAATGCCGGATTTGCCTCTGAATCTTGTAATCACCGATTCTCTCTTCACCTTTGCAGAGTTTTCCGTGCGTATGATCAAAAAAGGAATTGAATATTTTTTTCATCTCTGTAAGTTCCTCTTCTATCCTTTTCGCCTTTTCATTCAATGAAGCATATCGTGCAACCATTTCCTCAGGAATTTGAAAGGTTTTTGAATCGCTCATTTAGATGCCTCCATTTTACGTGTGATTCTAAATGATATGCTGAATAGCCTGGCTGTAGAACGTTTGTTTGATTATTTGTCATGAAACATCTATATTTTAAGAAGGAATAACGAAGCTGATTGTATAACCTAAGTAAGAGAAGGATTTTATTGGGGGGAAGAAAAATAGATCTTTTTACGATTCTTTCAGAAGATAAAATTAAACAGGCGATAAAAGATGGCGAGTTCAAGCAGCTTCCCGGTATGGGAAAGCCTCTTCTGCTTGAAGATTTGTCCCATATCCCGCCTGATCTCCGAATGTCCTATAAAATGATGAAAAATGCGAACATGATGGAAGAAGACATCGAGCTGAAAAAAGCGATTCATACGTTAGAACAGCTGATAGCCCAATGTCCGGATGAAATGGAGAAAGAAAAACTGCAAGTGCAGCTTAACGAGAAATCTTTTCAGTTTGATAAAATTCTAAAGAAAAGAAACACTTTCAGTTCAAGAGCTTCTGCTTTTTATAAAGATAAGATTTATTCCAAATGGTCCTAAACATCGATGATGGAGTGATTCTCATGAACGTCGTCTGGTTTAAACGTGATTTACGAATAGCTGATCATAAGCCGTTTGCTGATGCAGCTAAATATGGGGAAGTTCTCACGCTGTATGCAGCCGAACCATCTATATGGTCTGGAGATGATTATTCGGCAAGGCACTTTCAATTTGTCCGGGAAAGCTTAGAGGAAATGCATGCCGCTTTGGAAGATAGGGGCGGCAGATTATTCACCTATATGGGGGAGATGGAAGATGCGCTTTCTGCACTCTTTAAAACATATGGCCCATTCACTTTGTATGCTTATGAAGAAAAGGCTGGTCCACGTGTACATGACAGGAATGCAAGAGTGAGAGAATGGATGATTGAGAGAGGTATCAGGTTTTTGGAGTATCCCATTAATGAAAAAAACAGCGGGAGAAATATTCAGGACAGATGGAGCGGTTTTTGTCGAAGTGAACCTTTCAGCAGCCCTGAGCGTGTCGAAGTACCAAAAACCATTCCAGAAAGCTTTTTCATTGGGGCAGAAAAACTTAAATCTTTTCCTGTCGGAGGAAAACCAATCAGATTTGGCCAGCAGGGCGGTGAACAGCAGGCGCTTGAAACGCTTGAAACCTTTTTGGAGGAGCGTTTTCACTTATATGAAGAGCATGGTTCCAACCTTCTTCAATCAACTGTTTCATCAAGCAGGCTTTCGCCATATTTAGCATGGGGAAACATTTCGTTTCATACAGTTGTCCAGAAAACGTCGATAAAGATAGAAAATTGTGATAATTTGTTTCTTGTGAAACAATTAACATCTTTTCAGGAACGGCTTAAGGAACGGTGGAAGCTGATGGAGCAGGAAAATGTATTTGATTTTGAGCCTTCTCCTGATGAAAAAGATACTGGAGATGGTTTGTTTTTAAGATGGTTTGAAGGACAAACTGGGATTCCCATGATAGATGCTACAATGAATTGTCTGCACAAAACCGGCTGGATTCCCTCAAAATATCGGAGTATGCTCGTATCTTTTGCCGTTAATACTCTTTCACTGAACGTGCAAAAGTGCTCGGATGCGCTAGCTGCCCTTTTTCTGGACTATGAGCCTATCATTCATTTTCACCAGATTCAAAAGATGTCGGAGAAAGTGCAGAATCCTGTGAAAATAGGAAAAAAAGAAGATCCAGATGGGGCTTTTATAAAAAGATACTTACCAAGTTTGGAGAATGTTCCTGTTAAGCATATCCATGAGCCTTGGCACTATCCCGGTTTTTTTCATTTGAATTATCAGGCGCCGATTGTAGATGTTAAAAAGGCAAATCAGGCTGCAAGGAAAGCCCAGGCAGGTACATCAGCACGCTCTTCAAAAGCTTCTGATTATGAACAATTGAAATTTGATTTGTGAAAGGAGATTTCTTTTGCACCTCCGTATCATCCATTTGATTTGCTGCTGATTTTCCAGATAAGATTTAGGACCACGCTTAATAGAGCGTGGTCTATTTTTATTCTCGGATAATTGAAGGTATTTGGCTGAAGGGTCTGAAAAACAGCTTGAGCAGTCATAAAAAAATGGACGAGAAACCTTTTACAGAGGTGTGATGCTATACAGCCTCCGCCAAGAGTGCTTTATTGCTCGAGATAGAGGGTATGAAAAAAGAAGTATGGGAACACAAGATTCACGAATGACAAAATAAAAGCCTGTATAACAGGAGAAGCAAAGAAAAATATGAAAACGATTACTATTTTTTGTTGACAGCATGTATATACAAGATTACAATAAGTTTGTAACTTGTATATACAGGACTTTTGAATTAGGTAAAAGAGATAAAGTTTCTGGGAAGAAATAGATAATAATGAAAACGATTACGGGAGGTTGAAATAGATGAGTGTGAACAAACAAGAAGTTCGCGAAATTGTTGATGCGGTTGGCGGCAAGGACAATATTTCTGCAGCGACACATTGCGTCACGCGTTTGCGATTTGCTTTGAAAGACGAAAGCAAAGTCGATAAAGACAAGCTGGATGAAATTGGTATGGTTAAGGGTTCATTTTCAACGAACGGCCAATTTCAGGTTGTGATTGGACAAGGCTTAGTTGATAAAGTGTATAAAGAAATGGCTGATCAGACAGGAATCGGTGAATCTTCAAAAGAGGATGTTAAAGATGCAGCCTCAGGGAATTTAAATCCTCTCCAAAAAGCGGTTAAGACGCTTGCTGATATTTTCATTCCTATCTTGCCTGCCATCGTAACAGCTGGTTTATTGATGGGGATTAATAACATTTTGAGCGGTGCAGGTATTTTCTTTGAGAACAAGTCCCTTATAGAGGTTTATCCGCAGTGGGCGGATTTATCGAGCATCATTAATCTAATAGCGAATACAGCATTTACTTTTCTTCCTGCCTTAATTGGCTGGTCGGCTGTTAAACGTTTTGGAGGCAGTCCGCTTCTGGGTATCGTTCTTGGATTAATCCTTGTGCATCCTGATCTTCTGAATGCATGGTCATATGGTGAAGCCCAAGCTAAAGGAGAGGTTCCGGTCTGGAACTTATTCGGTCTTGAAATCGAAAAAATCGGTTATCAGGGTCAAGTGCTTCCAGTTTTGTTCGCATCGTATTTACTGGCTAAAATAGAAGTGTTTTTAAATAAACGTGTGGCCGATTCTATTAAATTATTGGTTGTTGCCCCTATTGCCCTGTTGGTTACTGGATTTGCAGCTTTTATCGCAATTGGACCTGTCACGTTTGCAGCAGGAAACTTCATTACTGATGGCGTTATAGCCATTTTTGATAACTTTGCAGCTCTTGGCGGCTTACTCTATGGAGGTTTATACTCACTGCTTGTTGTAACGGGAATGCATCATACATTCCTTGCGGTTGACCTGCAGCTTGTAGCAAGTGCTGGAGGCACATTCTTATGGCCAATGCTTGCTCTATCAAACATTGCGCAGGGATCTGCTGCATTTGCAATGATGCGCATTGTAAAGGATGAAAAACAAAAAGGTTTGGCCCTTACTTCAGGGATCTCTGCTTATCTTGGCATCACTGAACCAGCTATGTTTGGTGTGAATCTTAGGTACCGTTATCCATTCATCGCAGCGATGATTGGTTCTGCAATCGCAGGTGTATTTATTACATTAAACCATGTTAAAGCTTTCTCAATCGGTGTAGGCGGAATACCTGGATTTTTATCCATTAGCTCTGAATATTGGACTGCATTCTTTATCGGGATGGCGATCGCAATAGTGGTACCATTCGTACTGACTTACGTATTTGCCAAGTTTAATTGGAAGAAAAAATAAAAAACAAAAAGGACAAGCAGTTGTCCTTTTTGCCGTTAAAAAAATATGATGGTGGTGCATGTTAAATGAAACAGCCTTGGTGGAAAAAATCAGCGGTTTATCAAATTTATCCGAAAAGCTTTAACGATACGAATGGAAACGGTGTTGGCGACATTCAAGGTATCATAGAGAAATTGGATTATTTAAAAGAGCTCGGCATTGATGTTGTATGGCTGACGCCTATTTATGAATCTCCGCAAAAAGATAATGGCTATGATATCAGCGACTATTACTCCATTCATGAAGAATATGGAACAATGGAGGATTTTGAATCTCTTTTACAGGAGGCTCACGATCGGGGAATTAAAATTATCATGGATATTGTTGTAAACCATACTTCTACGGAGCACGCATGGTTTAAGGAAGCACAATCATCCAAAGAGAATCCTTACCGTGATTTTTACATTTGGAAAGAGGGAAAAGAAGACGGCTCCGAACCAACGAACTGGATTTCAAAATTCGGCGGATCTGCCTGGAAGCTGGATGAAAAGACAGGAGAATATTACTTGCATCTGTTTGATGTCACTCAAGCCGACTTGAACTGGGAAAATGAAGAAGTCCGAAGAAAAGTGTATGACATGATGCAGTTCTGGTTTGAAAAAGGTGTCGACGGCTTTAGACTAGACGTGATTAACCTCATATCTAAAGATCAGGATTTCCCGGATGATGACGGAAGCACAGCCCCTGGCGATGGCCGTAAGTTTTACACAGATGGGCCGAGAGTGCATGAATATATGAAAGAAATGAACAAGGAAGTTTTTTCAAAATACGACAGCATGACCGTTGGGGAAATGTCTTCAACAACGATTGAGAATTGTATCGAGTATTCAAATCCTGAAGCCAAAGAATTAAGCATGACATTTAATTTTCATCATTTAAAAGTGGATTACCCTAACGGAGAAAAGTGGGCACTTGCTGATTTTGATTTTGGAGCATTAAAGAAAATTCTTTCAAAATGGCAGATTGAAATGCACAAAGGCGGCGGCTGGAATGCGCTTTTCTGGTGTAATCATGATCAGCCGCGGATTGTTTCAAGATATGGAAATGACGGTAAATACCGCGTAGAGTCTGCTAAAATGCTTGCAACTACGATTCACATGATGCAAGGAACACCCTATATTTATCAAGGGGAAGAGTTTGGGATGACCAATCCTAAATTCAGCACAATAAATGAATATCGTGATGTAGAAACGCTGAATACATTTGAAATTTTAAAAAATGCAGGGAAATCAGAAGAAGAGATTATCGAGATTTTAAAAAGCAAATCAAGAGATAACTCACGTACGCCTGTTCAATGGAATGATACGAAGCATGCAGGATTTACAACAGGAACGCCTTGGATCCATCCTGCAAGCAATTATCCGGAAATAAATGCCGAGAAAGCCCTTCAGGATGAAAACTCTGTCTTTTATCATTATCAAAAATTGATTCAGCTTAGAAAAGAAATTGATCTTATCACATATGGCAACTATGAACTCATTCTTGAGGATGATGAGCAGCTATTTGCTTACGTGCGAAATGGTGATGGAGAGAAGCTTTTGGTCATAAATAATTTTTATGAAAAGGAAGCAGTATTCACTTTGCCTGATCATATTGATGCAGAAGAATATAACAGCGAAATTCTCGTCTCCAACTATCCGGATTCTGCAGATTCCTTTAAAGAAATAACATTGCGCCCATTTGAGTCCATCGTTTATCATCTGACAAAGTAATGGTAAACTAATAGTGGTGGTTAAAGGTGAAAACAAACAATAAATATTTAGCGATTTATCAGGAATTAGCAGACGGAATTAAACAGGGTCATCTAAAAGTGAATGAAACACTTCCTTCTGAAAATGAACTTTCCGGACAATATGAAACATCAAGGGAAACAATTCGCAAAGCCCTCAATCTTCTCGCCCAAAATGGTTATATTCAAAAGGTGAAGGGGAAGGGATCGATTGTTCTTGATGTAACGAAAATGAGTTTTCCTGTTTCAGGTCTTGTCAGCTTTAAGGAGCTCTCGCAAAATCTAGGAAGATCCTCTCTTACAACTGTAGAGCAATTTGGCCTCGGCAAGCCAAGCAATTTCATTATGCAGCAGCTGAATCTGGGTGCGCGTGACGAGGTATGGGAGGTTGTTCGTTCAAGAAAAATTGAAGGGGAAAACATCATTCTCGATAAGGATTACCTTAATCGCAAACACATTCCTTTTTTAACGAAAGAAATCTGTGAGGATTCCATTTATCGCTATATTGAAGAAGATTTAAAATTAAAGATCAGCTTTGCAAAAAAAGAAATAGTTGTAGAAGAATGTACAGCTGAAGACCATGAATACTTAGATTTAAAAAGCTTTCAGCATATCGTCGTTGTGAGAAATCATGTTTACCTTGAAGATACAAGTCTTTTTCAGTACACAGAATCACGTCACAGACTTGATAAATTCAGGTTTGTCGATTTTGCGAGAAGAGGACATTAGGAAGTCAGGAATTGCCTGACTTCTTTTAAATTCAGTTCTAACTTCTCATTCCTCCCCTTATGACAGCAAACATCATTCTTTTTACCTCGATAAATTTTGCCCTTCTGTCATTGAACTGTTGGGTTTTGCATGCACAAAATTCAGTATGCCTTGCATAAAAAAGTGCAAAAAGAGCTGCCGAAGCAACTCTCCTCTAAGACCCCGTATTAAAGGTATAAAAATTCCATTTAACTTATTAAGTATTTATTTAATGCTTGTTGTAAAGTTCCTAATGTTTGGGTGTTTTTATCAAATGTTATTCCAAAGCGTATCATTTTTCTAACCACTTCTACTCTTAACCCTGTTATCACAGTGTGACATCCCATCATTGAAGTCCCATCAATAATCTTCATTAAATGCTCAATTACTTCAGTGTCCATCTCCGCAATTCCAGATAAGTCCATAATCAATGTTTGAATATGTAAATTTCCAACCTCCATCAAAACTTTATCCTCAATAATATTCGTTCGAAAAGTATCAACCGTACCAATCAAAGGCAAAATACATATAGTGGGTGTTATTGGTATAATAGGCACGGATAGATTTTGCACCAATTTTCTTTGAGCCGTTATCAATGAATCCTTGTATTTAGAATAATTAATGAAAAAAACATTTAAAAATTGATCTATTCGACTATTAAATTGTTTTTCTATCAAAAAAAATTCTTCTCTTATAGCGTTATTCGTTAACTCGTTATATTTTTGCAGGAAGTCCCACAAGGTTCTGCGAATGGCTTGAACCCACTCTAATTTGAATGATAATGTAATTTCGTGTGTTGCCCACGCAATACCTTCTTGCTTCGCAAAGGATTGAAGTTCTTTATCTTTACCATCAATAACGTAATAAACCAGCTTATGGGCATTATTTACGAGGTCAATATTGCCGACTGTTAGAATATTTTGAATTTTTTCTTTTGAATGAGCTGCTTGGTTTAATAATGAATTTTCAAATTTCTGTTTATTTTCTTCGAGGTATTTCATTAATTTATATGTATCTAGTAACACGTTCATTATTTATCCCCCTTTTTAGATATAATTCCCTTAAATCTAATACCCTCTATTTATTAATGTTAAACCAATTAATTAATAAATCTTCAAATTTATATTCATTAAATGGAGTAGGCTGATAATTATTGGGTTCTACTTAATCTAATGGGTTTAATAATTGAAATAAGCAACTCCTTTTTGCGCTGCTTTTATCACATTTAAAAGTATATTGATAAAACTCTTGTCTAAGTATTCCATTTAATTTTACAAAGTACGGGTAGTTTCACTCTTTTCATGTTCCATTAAATAAACTCTTACGAATGATCCTCATTGGTTTTAAGCTATCGCTGTAAATATCGCTTGTAATTGTAATCACCATATTCTTGACCGGCAAAACAATAATATATTGACCTCCAAAACCTAAAGCAAAGTAATAAGTATTATCATCAGAAAAATCTTTTCTCTCGTCTATCTTATTTACCCACCAGTGCATTCCATAGTGTCCAATAAAATCATATGTCATTAAATTAGGTTTGGTTGTTTCTTTTATCCAATCAGCTGATATGATGCTTTTTCCGTTAATTGTTCCGTTTTGCAGCATTAATTGGCCAATTTTCATCATATCTTCTGCTTTTAAAACTAACCCATCAGCACCTTTGTTAATTTTCATTTTATCTAAGTACCAAGTGTACTCTTTAATTCCAATCGGCTTAAATAAGTATTCGTTTGCAAAATCTTCTGTTTTCGTTTTTGTTACTAGTTGTAATATAGATGATAAAATATGGGAACAACCTGAATTGTAGTTCATATGTTTCCCGACAGGATGTTCCATAGGACGGTTTATCACAAATTTTACAATGTTATGATGGTAGATCATCGGTGCGAAACAGTTCCATTCGCCAAATTCCGGAAAATTAAGTCCTTCAGTCATGGTTAATAAATGATAAATTGTAATATCATTCTTTCTTGTATCAGTCTGATTTTGAAAAACTTCAGGGAAAAAATGATGAACAGGTGTATGAATAGTATCTAAATATTGTCTATCTATTGCTATGCCAATTAAAATAGACATGACGCTTTTTGTGCATGAGTTCAACTTATGTAATTTTTCTTTTTGTTTCATATTCTTATAATATTCAAATATGTTCTTCCCGTTATGATTGATGATGACAGTATTAATTTTTTCTTTTTTCAATTCCTTAGTCAAGGGTTCAAAATTCAATTATTCAAAACTCCCTTTTAATAGAATAAGAGATTGTATGAAAGTATTTGGAAACAAAAATATTTTCCTTATTTTAACAAAAAATCAAATGGGATAACACGCTAGTTCATTTTCATTATTGTCTTGAAAAAAGGGAAAAGCAACTTAAAGAATAGTGCTGATGGCGAGAAACATTGTTTTTAACAGTATATCCGTTCTTTCATAAAGGGCGCGCTTCTTAGTGGAGTGTGTCTTTTTGTATCAGTTGTTTTATAACCTGAATTGAATTTTTTGTATAGTGTTTTAGCAGTGTATTCGTTTAATTAACTGATAAATGTATTTCCTGCAATCACTGTTTTGAGATTTGAACTAAAATATCTAATAAAATGGATGAGGGTGGAAAATAAGTCATCAATTATTTAAACAAGATGTATCATTAAAAAAAATTTACAGAAGTTAATATATAGGTTTAACAATTTTCACCTATGATGGAAGTAAATAATATGATGAAAAAAAGGGAAGTGAAGGTGATTCCATGTGGATTATTATTTGCTCCATAATCGCCGTTCTTTTAGCCATCCTCGCTGTGTCCTATTTTTTCAGCAGTCTCATTACGATACCGCGAAAAGTGGCTTATGAAAAAACATATTTGCTTGGAGTAGAGAGCGGAGAAATTAATAACGAAATCTTTGAAAGCGCCCGAAAGGAAGAATGGTTTATTAACTCTATTCACGGCTACCAAATTCACGGAATGTGGTTTCCGGTTAGTGAGAGTAAAAAAGCAATTATAATAGCACATGGGATAACATGGTCTTTATTTGGAAGTTTTAAATATGTGGAAATGTTTCAGAAAAAAGGATTTCATGTGCTGTTATGTGATCACCGATTTCATGGATTGAGCGGGGGAGATCATACATCCTTCGGCTATTTTGAAAGCGATGATTTAAGAGCATGGGTCGACTGTCTTCACGATAAGCTTGGAGAGGACGCATTTGTCGGCATTCTGGGGGAATCACTTGGGGCCGCATCAGCCCTGCAGTATATAAAAAAAGACCCGAGGGTTTCATTCTGTATTGCGGATTGCGCATTCAGTGATCTGACCGAATTATTGAAAACAAGACTGAAGCTCGACTTTAAAATCAATTTTTATCCGCTGATTGCATGGACCAGCATCGTCACAAAGCTTCGTTACGGCTGGGGGTTTGAAGAAATAAAACCTGTCAAAGATCTAGAACATACACAAACCCCTATCTTGTTTATTCACGGAAAAGAAGATCGATTTATCCCCATGAAGATGACCCTTGATATGTATAAACTGAAAAAAGGGTTGAAGCAGCTTTACTTAGTTCCAAAAGCAGGTCATGCACAAGCGTTTTTAACAGATCCGATTGGGTATGAAAAAAGAGTGCTGGAGTTTTTATCAAGCATCGAGAAGTATAATAGTGGAGTAGCTGAGGTGTGAGACCGTATGATGCGGTCTCTTTTTTTAGAACGGATAATTTCTTCACTTTAGGTGGATAAAATTAGGGTAACAGGTGGATAAAAAATTTAAATCACTTTTACACCATAAAAAATCCCTTCTCCATTATCGGAGAAGGGATTTTTTGCTTTACTTGTTATTTAATCTGCGTCTTTGAAACAAATAAATCCCTGATCCAGCAACAAGAATACTTAGTCCCACCAAAATGAAGTTGAATGAACTAGTTGCTGTATCTGGAAGCCAGTTGCCTCCGTCACTTCCACCTCCAGAGCCTCCGTCACCACTTCCGCTGCCATCACCATTGCCAGGATCGGCCGGGTTTGCAGGATCAGAAGGATCACTTGGATCAACTGGATCAGCAGGATCTACCGGGTTTTCAGATTCTAACACAGTAAATTCACTGAAATGGCTAGTATAGCCGTAAACAGCGCCATCTTCATACTTACCTTCTAATTCAACAAGCTCTTCGTTTTCACGATCTACGTAATATACTCGCGGATTTTTTGCACCTTCAAGGAAGAAGGCAATCGTTACTTCTTCTTTAAACTTAGTGATTGCTTGTCCTTCTTGTGAAATCGTGAAGTCATAAGTGTCTGTTAATGCATCTTCAATGCTTTCTGTTTTTGTAAAAGTAATGGTTGTGTCTTTCTCTTCAAGATTAGAAAGCGGGATATCGAGCCCAACAGCCTCATTATTTAAGGTCAGGCTAAGTCCTTTTGCTTTTAAAGCAGCAATTTGTTCTTTCGTAAAATTCACTTCAACCGAATCATATTCAGCTGTGCCATATAAGTCGATTAAAAGATCATTCGCATTTTCAATATATGAAAGGAACGATTCATCAAACGTTACGACAGCTTTATTATCCTGTACTTCAATCGTTGGTGTGAAGTACTCCATGATGCGGCCTTCTACTTTAGGCTCAACAGAATCTTGGGCTTCAAGCTGCTCAAGGAAAACTTCGTAATCTACGAAGAAAAGATCTTCTGCATAGGTAGCCTCTTTGAAAACATCATAGCCATCTCCGCCTGTACCCATAAAGCCGTTCGTTGCGACACGGTATGTTTTCTTAGGATCAATTGGCGAGTAGCTGCCGTCTTCGTCTTGTACTTGTACATCAATTACACGTTCTCCGGCAGGCAATCCTTTAGTGAAGGAGAATTTAACTCCAGCTACTTGAGGGAATTGTCCTTTTCCTTCTTCAACCGCACTTACGCCATGCTCAAGCGCTTCAACAATTTGCTCACCAGTTACATCAAGAACAAACAATGTGTTGCCAAAAGGCATGACTGTTAATACTTCACCGAGCGTGATATCTCCTTCGTTAATTGATTCACGGATGCCGCCGCCGTTAGTAATGGCAAGCTGTGCACCTTTTGCTTCTTTTGCTTTCGCTAGCATGCCATCTGCAACTAAGTTTCCTAGATTTGTTTCTTTTGAACGGACATTTTCACGCTTGCCGTCCAAAGCAACTTTAGCATGACCGACTACTTCATCTTTAAAGCTATTAAGTTCTTCTTTGTACTCATCTAATAGCACTTTTGCTTCAGCATCTTCTTCAATGCTTTCATCAATGGCAATCAGCTCTGTTGATGACTCAGAAGGAACAACGATCCCTTCATTGTTAAATGATACATCCAGTTTACCTAAGAATTTACCGTAATCTTGCACTTGGGCAACGATTGTCGGTGTATTATCTTCATCAATCACTTCTAATCTGTCTACAAGTGTATGACTGTGTCCGCCGATGATGACGTCAATTCCTTCAACCTTTTCGGCGAGCTCAAGGTCTTTGTTGTAGCCTAGGTGTGTAAGGGCAATAATCTTATCTGCGTTTTCTTTTTCATTGATTGTTTTGATAGTAGCTTCTGAAGATTTAACTGCATCATTGAA
This sequence comes from Bacillus sp. UMB0893, assembly GCF_002858905.1. Classification (NCBI taxonomy): domain Bacteria; kingdom Bacillati; phylum Bacillota; class Bacilli; order Caryophanales; family Bacillaceae; genus Bacillus; species Bacillus sp. UMB0893. Next base: position 210,632 of record NZ_PKLB01000008.1, read on the forward strand.
GACAATGTTTTCGCCAGGGCTTGATGCTTCTGGTGTATCTTCAGTTGTTAAACCGTAAACAGCGACTTTTTCTCCGTTTACATCAAGGATGATGTAAGGGTAGATCACGCCTTCTTTTTTCGTTTCATAGTCTTTAGGGTCTTTTACTAAATCACTTAACTGAGCTTCCTTACTGACATCTACGTTTGAGCTGACAATAGGGAACTTCGCTTTTTCAATAAACGCTCTTAATACATCAGGGCCTTTATCGAATTCATGATTACCTAACGTCATTGCATCATATTTCATCATGTTCATGAATTCAACATCTGCAAGCCCATTCCATCTAGTAAAATATAAATCTCCTGAGAACACGTCGCCGGCATCTAATAGAATACTATTTTCTTCCTGTGCACGGATTTCTTTTACTTTTGTCACACGTCTTGCAGCATTATCAAGATGTGCATGTGTGTCGTTAGTATGCATAACTGTTAATTTCCATTTATCAGAAGGGGGCTGGACTTCTCCACCTTTTAAATCAATAGAATATTTGGCAAATCCATCAGCAGCTTCGCCGGCATATTTAATATTTTCCGTTTTTTCAGCAAGATCCTTTGCAGCTGGAGTGGATTCAAACACAACGCCTGCGTCACCATCAAACGGGGCAATGGACCAGTTGCCATCAGCAGATGGATTGATAGTTTGTTCTTCTGTAATATAGTTCATCAATGCCTGGCGATTTTCATCAGCAGAAATGTATGCGATGTTTTCAGGCTTCATGTGTGGGAAGGCGCCGCCTCCAGAAGCACGGTAGTTATTTGTTACTACTAAAAATTCTTGATTTGGATCAACATCTTTACCTTTATATTTGAAGTTCACAATCCGGCTGGAATCAGCATTTGCAACTTGTCCATCAGCTGTGTATTTTGCAGGTTTCGTAACATCAATTTGATATGTCACACCGTCTATGACATCAAAATTATAAGATCTGAATTCAGGATCAAGCAATGCCTGTTCTTCTGTTTTGTCAGGGTCAATTTGATTAAACTGGCCAGCAGACATTTCAAGCCAATCTTTTACCTGTGAACCCTTTAATTTGACAATTTGTACAGTGTTGTCGTAAAGGTACAAATCACCGATGTTTTTAATGGCTAAAGGACCTTTGGCGATGTTCGTGTAATAGTCAACGCCATTGCGCCCGCCGGCTTTAAAAGGGGCTGCCGCTGATAAAATCGGTAAATCTTTTAATGCAGGGTTTTGTTCAGCCACTTGTTTGGCATACCATGTTTGAGCATCATTTACGATTTGAACAGATGGATCATCTTGTACTAATGCAAAGAAGCTGTTGATTGGAGCCTCTGTCGTACCTACTGCTTGTCTTACATAATTAAGCGTGTTTTCATGAGTGGACTTGACTGAATCAACAATTTCTTGGTCTTTTGAAGATACATTTGTAATCGGAGCTGCCTTTGATAGAGAATCAGTAACTGTCCATTTTCCATCTACCTGGCCTAATTTTAAATCAATCACACCTAAGTGGCTTCCCCAGTTTTTAGGCATGACGACAGGTACGCCGTTAACAGTACCTTTCACGTTGTCGATATCAGCGATGCCATTATACTTTTTATCTCCAGGGAAAAGCCCGTGCTGATGGCCGGACACGATAGCATCAATGCCGGGAACATCTTTTGCTAAATCAAAAACCATGTTTTCAGAGCCTTCAGCCTGTGCAGCGGTTTCAATTCCAGTGTGTGCCATGACAACGATTAAGTCTGCACCCTTTGATTTCATTTCTGGAATCACAGTTTGAGCTGTTTTAACGATGTCTTTTGTGACAACTTTACCTTCAAGATGCTTCTTATCCCATACGTTGATTTGAGGCGGGACAAATCCTGTGTATCCGATTTTGACCGTGTGTGTCTTGCCGTTATTATCTATAAGTTCTTTATCTTTGATCACATATTGCTCAAAATAAGGCTTGTCTGTATTTGCATCAAATACATTTGCGTTAACTACTGGAAAATTTGATCCTTCAAGAGTGCCATTCAGAAAATCCAAACCGTAGTTAAATTCATGATTTCCAAGTGTTCCAGCATCGTAATCCAATGTATTCAATGCATCAAAAATCGGGTTCGTTTTTGTTCCTTTTGCGATTTCTGCACCCAAATTTTTATAAACATATTCTCCTAATGGGTTTCCTTGAATCAAATCACCGTTATCTACTAAGATACTGTTTTTTGCACTTTTTCGCTGTTCGTCAATTAATACAGCAGTTCTTGCTAGACCGTAACTTGCTGTTTCTTTATCGGAGTAATAGTCGTAGTCCATGATGTGGGCATGAATGTCTGTTGTTTCAAGCAAACGAAGGTCAATCGTTGGAGCCTCCTCCGCAGCTGCGTTTACTGATGTTAAGGGGAGAACACTTAGTAAAACAAGGAAAGCAGCAAATGAATTGAAGAATTTTTTGCTAAACTTACTACTTGATTTTCTTTTCACAAACATCCACCTTTCAATATTTTTCACAACATCTCAATTCTATAAATATTCTGTCAATAAATCTATGAGTATTTTGTCATTTATTGTTAAAATAACGTAAAATTTAGCAGATCATTGGGTTTACATTTGTAATATTTTCTAGAAATAAATAACTAGTTTCTTCAGTAAATAGGTGCAAGTTTTATTTAAATGTAGTCAAAAAGAACTTGTTATTGTTATTATCAATTGTTTGATTAGATATGTTTGGTTTTAGCATCAAAGGGTAAATAAAAAAGTGTTATCAATACGAGGAGGTTCTAGGATATGAGTAAAAAAATTGCTGTCGTTGTTACGGATCATTTTGAGGACTCTGAGTATACGAAGCCTGCAAAAGCATTTGAGGAAGCTGGCCATCAGCTGACTGTTATTGAAAAAGAAAAAGGCAAAACAATCAATGGTAAACAAGGACAGGCAAGCATAGAGGTAGATGCCTCCATTAATGATGTAAAACCAGATGAGTTTGATGCATTATTTATCCCAGGCGGTTTTTCTCCAGATCTTTTAAGGGAGGATGAAAAGTTTGTGTCATTCGCAAAGACTTTTATGGATGATAAAAAACCAGTTTTTGCGATTTGCCATGGACCTCAGCTCCTGATTACAGCGGAGACCTTAAAAGGAAGAGATGTCACAGGGTATAAATCAATTGCGGTCGACTTGAAAAATGCGGGAGCTAATTTCCACGATAAAGAAGTAGTTGTCTGCGGCAATCAGCTTGTAACAAGCCGTACGCCGGATGATATACCTGCTTTTACTCGTGAATCGCTCAACCTATTAAACTAAATAAAAAAAGCCCGGCGTTTTTGCGCAGGGCTATTTTCTATCTTCAAAATCTTGGTCATCCGTTCTTGGCATCGGATCAATGAGTGAGGAATCTTCTGTGTTAATCGCCGATTTGAGAGCATAAATAACAAAGACAATGCAGACGATCAGTAATAAAAACAGAATAATTGTAAATAGCCACCATGCAGCCATGCGCAAGCCCCCTTTTTACACTTATATGCAAAAAGGGACGTGCTGAGAATCTTTTTATGTTTTACGAAGTGCAGAAGAACTTATTGTGTTTTTCGAAGATTGCCGAGCTCTTCAACAATAGCCTGCATTTCATTAGGAGAGAAGGTATTTTTCTTCATGACTAAATCATAGATATCTTTCAACTCTTCGTACATTTCCTCATCAAAATGCGAAGGTTTAATTGCTCCAATATTAATGACACGCAGTTTTTCTTTAATTTGTTCAATCATATATTCTACATTTTCAACAGATTTAACGGATAGATTATTCATGTGAATTCATCCTTTCATTCTTTCCCATTTAAGTATTATTTATTGTAACATGTTTTTATATAGATAATAGATGCTAATTATATATTCAATTATGCAAAGAATAAAGAAAAGAACCATAATTAGAGTTATAGTTAACATACATATAATTATACTTGGTCAATTTTTATAGGAATTGTTTTTATTTCGGGAGGATAATCATGATTAAAGTAGTATTTGTTTGTTTAGGTAATATATGCCGTTCGCCAATGGCTGAGAGTGTAATGAGGCATTTAATTGAGGAGTCAGGTTTAAGCAGTTCGATTATTGTGGATTCTGCCGGCACTGGAGATTGGCATATCGGCAATGAGCCGCATGAAGGAACCCGGAAAATACTTGACGATCATCAAATCAGCTATTCAGGAATGAAAGCAAGACAAGTCATACAGGAAGATCTTTCGGATTTTGATTACATTATCGCTATGGACAGTGAAAATCTCGGTTTCTTAAGAAGAATGGCAGGCTATTCAAAAACAGGGTTTGTTGGCAGGCTGATGGATTTTGTGCCTGATTCTGATATCGCAGATGTGCCTGATCCTTATTTCACAGGAAATTTTGAAGAGGTATACGAGATGGTGTCCACAGGCTGCTCACAGTTGCTTGATGTGATAAAAAAAGAACATAACCTATAAGAAGAGAGGTATTTCAATGAGCAACGATAATTTATTTTTTAAGGGTTTATTTGTCGGAGCCGCAGTGGGCGGAGCTTTATCGCTTCTGCATAAACCCACTAGAGATCAGTTTCTGTCTCAAGGGAAATGCGTGAAGGATAAAGCGGTTCAATATATTGAAAACCCTGCTCTCCTTACAGATGAAATAAAAGTACAGATTGATAAGGCAAAAGGCGTGATTCAGGAAGCGAAAGAAGATATTGAATTTATCAATGAAAAAATAAATGAGTTAAAAGAAACAACTCCTCAATTGATTGAAATGATCGAAGAAACGAAGGAAAGATTCATTACGGATTCAAAATAGAGGTGAATAAATGAAAAGCGTGAAGCATCATGGGGCAGCTCAGAAATCCATCCTAAGAGACCTGTTCGAGCGTTTTTCAAAAGATGAGATTATTGGACTATCAGCTGAACTTGCCTATTTCTTTTTGCTGTCTCTTTTTCCTTTTTTAATCTTTTTAATTACTTTGATTGCTTATTTGCCGCTTTCTCAAGATGATTTATTAAGTTTCCTGGCTCAATACGCTCCAGGGGAGTCCGTTTCCATTATTGAAAAGACATTAGAAGAAATTGTGAGCAATTCAAGCAGCGGGCTGCTTTCATTCGGGATTCTTGCAACTTTATGGTCAGCATCAAATGGGATAAATGCGATTGTCCGTGCATTTAATCGAGCGTTTGATGTAGAAGAAAGCAGATCATTTATTGTCGCGCGGGGCATGGCTGTATTACTTACCATATCTATGGTTTTCGTTATTTTAATTGCACTCTTGCTTCCAGTTTTCGGAAAAGAAATTGGCCATTTCTTATTTTCTGCTTTTGGATTTTCTGAGGAGTTTTTAACCATATGGAATATGGGAAGATGGATTGTCAGTGCGATTATCTTGTTTATTGTTTTTACTGCCCTTTATTTTTTCGCACCCAACAAACATTTAAGGCTGAAGGATGCAGTGCCTGGTGCAGTATTTGCTACTCTCGGGTGGGCATTAGTTTCACTTGCCTTTTCTTATTATGTCAGCAGTTTTGGACACTACAGTGCCGCATATGGAAGTCTTGGCGGAATTATCGTCCTGATGATCTGGTTTTACTTGACCGGCATGATTATTATGATTGGCGGAGAGCTGAACGCCATTGTTTATAAAAGGAAGAGCCGTCCATAAGATTTCCAATGATTATATGTGATAAAGAAGCTGAGTTAGTGAAACAGTAAAGAAGAAGATCACAGTGTCTTCAAATTCTTGCTGGGCAGGTGAATTTTCATGGCAAAGCATACGAAAAAAGGCGGAAGTCATACGAAACAGAATTCTAAAAGCAAGCCTCAGCATAAAACGAGTGGTAGTGCCAACGGTCAGAACGGCTACCACTAAAACAAAAAAGCAAACCGCTTAGTGCGGTTTGCTTTTTTACTTATTCAGCAAGCTGAATATAGTTATGATACGTTGTTAAATAAATATGCTCAATGTCCTCGTCTGTCATATACATGAAGTTTTCTGTTTCGATATCCTTCATTTTTGCGATAAATTCGATCATGTTCTTGCGTTCTTGTCTTTTCATCCTAAACATTCCTCCTGTTATAATATTGTTATGATACAGTTTGTATTTGTTGATACTATTATATAACAGATAATTCAAAATGTTCAACCTATATTTTAAAAAAACCGCCAATTTTTAATTTTTGGCGGTTTGGTAAGAAGGCAGCTTAAAGAAAGCAGTTGTTATGAAAATAAGAAGCAAAATAAAACTGACAACATGAAAGAAATTGGCCGATTCAACGTGTTCAATATACAATCCGCCTAAAAAAGGCCCTGAGATGCTGCCGATGCTGAAAAACATTCCGCACAGCAAATTTCCTGCCGGAAGAAGGTTTTTAGGAAGCAGATCAGCCATAAAACTAATGCCCAGCGAAAAAGTGGAACCTACAAGCATTCCAGCTGTGAAGAAGCAGATGACCAAGGGAATGAGGGTATCAGCAAAACTAGCACCCATAAAGCACATAAAGCCGAATAACATAACAAATAAGATGGTATTTTTTCTGCCAAAGCGGTCGCTGATAATTCCAAGAGGAAGCTGAAAGACAATGGCTCCGACTGCAAATGAAGATAAAATAATTGAAACAGATGCTACGTCAATTCCTGTCCGCAGCGCATATACCGGATAATTTCCGTTTAACGAAGCTTCTAGAAAGCCGTATCCGAAAGTTGGAAGAAAAGCTACCCAAGCCAGCCTCGATGCTTTTGCGAAGCGTTTAGCTGTACCGAAAAAAGAAGTTGATTCCAGATCTTGTTCAGGAAAATCATTTTTTAAGAAAAAGACAAATAGCCAAGCGATTAAACTGATGCTCCCAGATAGAATGAATGGCAGGGACGAACTGATATCAGCAAGAGGAACCAACAAAGGGCCGGCAGCAAAGCCTAGACCAAAAAACAAACCATAAAGAGAAATGTTGCGGCCGCGTTTTTCCTCAGTAGAGATCGATGTTATCCATGTTTGCGTTGAAAAATGGAGCATATGATCTCCGACACCGATTAATAGCCTGAGTAAAAACCAGAACCAAAAAGAATGAATCCAAAGAAAACCAAACAGACTAAGAGCAACGATAATTCCGCCGATCAAAATCAGCGGCTTAAAGCCAAATCTTTTGAGCGGACCTTCCATGAAAGGTGATGCAATCAAAACTCCTATGTACAAACCGGTGGCATGCAATCCATTAACCGAAGAGGAGTACCCTTCTTGTTCAAAAATAATGGCGATCAAAGGCAAAAGCATTCCTTGTGAAAAACCTGAAATAGCGACAATACTAACAAGAATGGCAAATCTGAATTTAGACATAATAATGACTCCTAACTCTATTTTCCATCTTGAATGTTACACCGATTATTCTTTGCAGACAAGAAGAATTGCTTTTCCTTTTATAAGAATAACGATTTCGGTTAAGATGGCTGTAAGAAAGGATGATGGCAATGGAATTTAAAATGAGGGAAGTCGGATTTAGCGCTAATTTTGAATATGGGGAATTACATATTGCGGGCAACGAAGAATATGGCTTTCGTCCTTATCAGCTGATGGTATCATCAATTGCCGTCTGCAGCGGCGGCGTGCTCCGGGGAATTCTTGAAAAAAAGAGACTTGCGGTAGAGGATATTACGATACAGGCAAAGGTTGAAAGAAATGAAGAAGAAGCAAATCGAATTGAGAGCATTGCCATTCATTATTTACTCAAAGGGAATGATCTTTCCGAAGAAAAAATTGAACAATCCATTAAGCTTGCGAGAAAAAATTGTCCAATGGTGCGTTCGGTTGAAGACAGCATTAAAATTACAGAAACATTTGAGATATTAAAATGAGACCGTGCGGCTTGCACGGTCCCATTTTGATGTTGGTTAGGAAATTATAAAAGTGGTTTGTAGTTGAAATAAATGATCTGATGTAAGCAACGAAGCCTGCTTCAGAGATAGGAAAGTTTTGCGCGTTGGTGTCTAGCTCCATCGCCCCAGCCAGAACAAATCCATCAAAAAAAGTCAAACCCGGACTTTTCTGCCGGATTCTTAACTGTCAGGCCTGCGCTAAACAGGCGCTTGCGCTTTTCTATTTCAAAGCTCAATAACCTCAGGGTTGCTTCCCGCTTTTTTGTAATACCTGATCGATTTTGGAGTAATTTTTAATAGTAAGTAGTTTGGATCATCAGGACCAGCAATCCATTCTTGTAATTCCTGATTCCAAAATTTCTCTTTTAGTTCAGCAGAGTTTTCGACAGAAGCTGTGCCTTCTATTTCGGCATAATCATTTTTCCAGCCCTCTCCCTCAAACCCAAGAAGTACATGAACGTTTGGATTTCCTTCAATATCTTCTGCCTTGTGAGTATCTTTGTTAGTGGCCGTATATAAAAATAGTTCTTCGTGGAAAAATAACATGAATCGTGAAAATGGTTTGTTTTGACGGATAGTTGCGAGTGTTCCGATTTTATGGTCTTTAAACATTTGCATTACTTTCTCTTTTGCAGCGCTCATATTCATGCACTCCTTTCATATCTATCATTAATCTGCATCAAATTGGTCTTTTCATACACATCAAAAGTGTGTGGTTTAATTTTGGCTTAAAAGGAGAAACAATAAGGAAAAGGAAGGGAGAGTATAGGATGATAAATCGAATCTTCTTTATTATTGTGCTGGCGGGTGTTCCGCTTTCTGTTATTGGAAGTCTGCTGCACTGGCCGTCAGTCCTCATGTTCGCAATATATTGTATAACAATCATTGCTCTTGCAGGTTATATGGGGAGAGCGACAGAGAGTCTGGCCATTGTAACCGGACCGCGGGTTGGAGGTCTGCTGAATGCGACGTTTGGAAATGCTGTCGAGCTCATTATTTCGATTTTTGCATTAAAAGCAGGGTTAATTGGGGTTGTGCTTGCATCTTTAACAGGTTCTGTATTGGGAAACTTGCTGCTGGTTGCCGGTCTCTCATTTTTTGTTGGCGGTTTAAAGTTTAAAAGACAGGAATTTAATATTTATGATGCAAGGCATAATTCAGGTTTGCTGATCTTTGCTGTCATCGTTGCTTTTGTTGTTCCGGAGATTTTTTCAATGGACATGGATGAAACAAAAACGTTAAACTTAAGCATAGGCATTTCCGTTATTTTAATTGTCTTATACTTAGCGGCCTTATTTTTCAAGCTAGTCACTCACCGCGGGGTTTATCAGCATAAAACAGATGTGTCCGAAGAACATGAAGAGCCTGAATGGACTGCCAAAAAAGCTTTAATTATCCTTTTGCTCGCTACAATTGCGGTAGCTTATGTATCAGAGAATCTTGTTCATACATTTGAGGCAGTAGGAGAAAGCTTTGGCTGGAGTGAATTGTTTATCGGTGTTATTATCGTGGCAATAGTGGGTAATGCTGCGGAACACGCGTCTGCGATTATTATGGCATACAAAAATAAAATGAATATTGCAGTCGAGATAGCGGTTGGATCTACTTTGCAAATCGCCATGTTCGTAGCACCGCTTCTTGTATTGATTTCCTTATTTTTTACGAAAAAAATGCCGCTTGTCTTCACCATTCCGGAATTGATTTCAATGGTAACGGCCGTTCTGCTGACCATTTCCATCACAAATGATGGGGACACAAACTGGTTTGAAGGTGCGACCCTCCTGGCAGCATACTTGATCATGGGCATTGGTTTTTATCTTCTGTAAAAAAAAGGGACTCTGTGGCTAGGCACAGAGTCATTTTTACGTGTAGGACGAAACAAATATTAAGAAGCTACCCCTCATGGAAACCATGTGAGTTGTATTAAAAGTAACACATTATTTAAAATTTGTAAATATTCAGTTTTTAATTCTTTGGAGCAGAAGCAGGACATACATATAGAGATTAAGGGAGATGGAGAGCATGATTTATCGATTGGCCTTTTTTGTAATCGGTTTATTTGTTTTGGCGTTCGGTGTGACCTTAACAATTCAAGCTGATTTAGGTGCGGGAGCATGGGATGCCCTGAATGTCGGATTAACAGATCAAATTGGATTAACGGTTGGAAGCTGGATTTTTATAGTAGGGATCTTGGTCATTCTTCTTAATGCCATTATTATGAGAGAAGCTCCAAAAGTATTAGGTGTTTTTACCATTTTATTAGTTGGGTTTTTTGTGGATTTTTGGATGTTGTATGTTTTCCAGGATTTCAGCATCCAAAATATGATGCTGAAAGTGGTTATTCTTTTATCAGGAATTTTGTTGATTGCAATCGGTGTGTCCATTTATCTTCAAACTAGTTTTCCGGCAAATCCGATTGACCAGCTTATGATTACGCTGCATAAGCGGTTTGGACTTAGCCTGATGGCCGCTAAAACAATTGGCGAAGTAGGAGCGCTTGTGCTTGCGCTTTTATTTGCAGGACCTATTGGACTTGGCACGATTATCATAACGTTCGCTATTGGACCGCTTATCCAAGTGTGCAACGCACCAGTAGGCGCGGTCATGGGGAAATGGATACCTAAAACTTAGATAAATAAAATAATGGATAAAGAATTAAGGGCTTGAAAACAATAATTGTAAAGCAACCGAAAGGGGTTTAGGAAATGAGAAAATGGATGCTCGTTTCAATGGCTTTGCTCTTATCAATTAGTTTTTCAAGCTCTGTTTTTGCGGTGAACAAAGCGAAAGTTCCAAGCTCTGTTCTGGATATATCAAAGGATAATACGTATCCGAATCCTACACAGGATCTGCCGTATCTTCAGCCAAGCGAATTTGCAAAAAGCCTGATTGAAACGTCGAAAATTCAGATTGATAATCCTGATTTAATTCGCCTGTTAAATGAATCTTCTGTTTCTGATAATCAGCTGTCTATAGGATACAGGGCAACCATTTATTTAGGGCAATGGGCATTAAATTATGAATCAAACGAGACAGCCGTTAACTGGGAATATCAAAAAATCAATACAAATTTCTTTGATAACCGGGGCGGCAAATCAACGATTCAAATTCATTACAAGCAAGAATCTCAAAAGCAGATAAAAGGCGGATTGACTGCACAAATTCCTGATGAGGAAGATGTGAAAAAAATGATGCTTATTAAAGCGATGAAGAAGACAAGCCTTCCTTTATCTTTCCAGACAATAATAGGAACAGGCACAAAAAAAGATCAGGTTTATAACATTCCCGCAAAAAGACTGGGCTATTTAAATGCTTATGCACCTGCAGTTAATGAAAAAGGCAAAGTAACCTATGGAGAAGTTTACTTAGTTTTAAAAGGCAACAAACGCAAAATCGTTGTCAAGAATGTAACCTCTCAAGGGATCGGCGCCTGGATTCCAGTTCAAGATCATGCCTCCTTTGGGTTTACTGTTTCAGAACAGCCAAGATGAGCGTATCTTTTGAAATTCTAGTAAGGAAAAAAGCGAGCACTATGGCTCGCTTTTTTATATGACTGATTTTCTTTTTTGAAAATCTATTTCCTGATAATAACTGTTTTTCACCAAAAGGTTTGGGCCTAAGCATGAAACAGCTGAGCAATGGCAATTAAGCTCTTTTGCAAGCTTTGATTCATTCCAGCGGTCGTAGGCAGATTGAAGCGTATCCGTTTGAATGTTGCCCAGTTCTGGTGTGTCTCCAAAATCTGTCACAATGATATCTCCGTTGAAAATATTTACATTCAATCGTGAACGTCCATCAGGATCATTTCGTACGGTCACGTTTTTGCTTTCCCGAAGTCTTCTAATTAGCTGAATGTCCTCTTCAACATCACTGCAAGCATAAAAAGGCAGTGTGCCAAACAGCATCCACACATCTTCATTTCTGATATCAAGCAATTTATGTATGGCAGCTCTGACTTCTTTTAAAGAGAGTGTCTCAAGAGCACTTGCAAAATCAGAGGGGTACATGGGGTGAATTTCATGTCGCTGGCACTTCATATCGTTCACAATTTGCTGATGTATTTTTTCAATATGAGGAAGTGTGCGCTTGTTCAGCATTGTTTCCGCAGATACCATAACACCAGCATCGACAAGGGCCCGGCTGTTTTCGATGATTCGATTAAAGTAGGCAGTACGCTGTTCATATGTTGGTTTGCGGTCCATCATTGCAAATCCGCCTTCTGCAAAATCATCAAGTGTGCCCCAATTATGTGAGATATGTAAGACATCCAGGTAAGGAGCAATCTTTTCATAACGTGCCAAATCAAGCGTCAGATTTGAATTTATTTGCGTACGCACCCCTCGCAGACGGGCATACTTTAAAAGAGGAAGCACGTAATTGTTGACAGATTTAAGTGACATCATTGGTTCCCCGCCGGTAATACTTATTGATCTCAGTTTATCCACTTCATCTAATCGTTTTAAGATTAAATCAATAGGCAGTGCATTCGGATCTTTCGGTGAAAGTGTATAGCCCACTGCACAATGTTCACATCGCATATTGCAAAGCGTCGTCGTTGTAAATTCAACATTTGTTAATGTTAGCTTTCCGTATTGCTTTATATCTAAATAAGCCTCCCATGGATCATGTGAAGGTGTGATTGGCTGAAGTGGTTTTGCAGCTGATGCATTCATTGTTAAAACTCCTTTTTTCAAGTTCACATAGAGACCATTCTATCATGAACACAAAAGTTTGGAATACCTTATTGCCTGAGCTGTTGTCAAAACAAAGCGAATAGGCTACGATAAAATTATCAGTGAAAGGAGAGATACATCTTGGGCAACGCCGTTCATGATAAAGACTCACAATTAAAATATTTAAAAACACGCTTAAATATGTTTATGAATGTTATTGATTCAATGGATCCTGAATCAACAGACGTGGATGATATTGATCGTTTAATCAAAATGCTTGATGAGCTTGAAATAAAGCAAGAGCAATTTAAAAAAGATTGGGAAAAGGAATAAAGGAACCAGCTGATGATTCAGCTGGTTTTTGTATGGATTTTAGCGGGTGAATTAGGTGCAGATGGAAAAAGCCAATTATTTTGAGTTGTCACTATAATAAGTGGTCTATTCCGTGGATTTGCAGCAACAGTTCACCGATCAAGCCCTCTTGGAAAACAGTTCTTGTTCACAATTGTGCGGAATTAATCTGCAAAGTCCAGGAATTAATTATGAAAGTCTTGGAATTAAGGTGGAGTCCCAGTTTTTTGTTTAGGGTCTTTTCGTAAAGTTTTAGAAAAAATGGTTAAATAAAACCTTTAGTGGATTGTAGCGGAAGGCACTTGACTCCTGCGGGAAATAGAGGCTCCCATCCCTCCCCGCGGAAAGCAAGTGCCTGCAGCGGAAATCCACGGGTTATATTTATAACCAATAACAACAATCAATGCAAAAACAGCCTTTGTTTAAAACGGAAAGTATTTCACGCGCATTTTGTAAATGGTTCACTTTAGAAGTTCACAGCTATTAAAAAACTATATATCAAATTGTTTCGGAAACCCTTACAATCAAAATCGCATCTGTAAGCCTTTCCAACTAAAACCCAAAGGAGTATAATAAAAATTGAATGAATTGACCGAATTCTATAGACAATAAGGGGAGAAACAGGATGGAGAAATTTTACGAAAGCATGTATCAGTTAATTGTTGAGACATCAACAAAATTGCCTAAAGATGTCCGTCGTGCCATCTTGAAAGCAAAGATGAAAGAGAACGCAGGAACTCGTGCAGCGATGTCGCTTGCAACAATATCTGAAAATATAAAAATGGCTGACGATAATGTATCACCGATTTGTCAGGATACAGGGCTGCCGACTTTTAAAATAAAGGTACCAGTTGGTGCAAATCAGCTGCAGATAAAAGAAGATATTAAGCGTGCCATCGCAAAAGCGACTAAAGACGGAAAACTCCGCCCAAACTCAGTTGATTCATTAACTGGGGAAAACAGCGGGGACAATCTTGGTTTTGGTACACCGGTTATAAAATTTGAACAATGGGAAAATGACTATATTGATGCCCGTTTAATCCTTAAAGGCGGCGGCTGTGAAAACAAAAACATTCAATACAGCCTGCCGTGCGAGCTGGCTGGTCTTGGAAAAGCGGGACGAGACTTGGATGGCATCCGCAAATGTATTCTTCATTCTGTATACCAGGCTCAGGGACAAGGCTGCAGTGCCGGTTTTATTGGTGTCGGTATTGGCGGAGACCGTACGTCCGGTTACGAGCTGGCAAAAGAACAGCTTTTCAGAACAGTAGATGATGTAAATCCTAATACTGATTTGCAAAAACTCGAAGAATATATCGTTGAAAAAGCGAATCAGCTTGGCATTGGCACAATGGGATTCGGCGGGGAAGCCACTCTATTAGGATGTAAAGTAGGGGTAATAAACCGTATACCGGCGAGTTTCTTCGTTTCTGTAGCATATAATTGCTGGGCATACCGCCGTTTAGGGGTAAACATTGAGGCTGCAAGCGGAAAGATTCAGAACTGGCTCTACCAACATGGTGAGATGCCAAACCTGAATGAAACAGATGCCACAGATGAAGCAGCAGCAACATTATCTCGTGAAGTTGTTTTGGAAGCACCTATTACAGAAGAGAAAATCCGTGATTTAAAAGTAGGAGACGTCGTTCATATTAATGGAATGATGTATACTGGGCGTGACGCGATTCATAAATATTTGTCGGACAATGAAGCTCCGGTTGATCTGAACGGTCAAATTATTTATCATTGCGGCCCGGTTATGCTGAAGGACGAAGACGGTCAGTGGCACGTGAAGGCAGCAGGACCTACAACCAGTATTCGTGAGGAACCATACCAAGGTGATATTATGAAAAAATTTGGTATTCGTGCAGTAATTGGAAAGGGCGGCATGGGGCCGAAAACGCTAAAAGCACTAAATGAGCATGGCGGAGTGTATCTGAATGCGATTGGCGGTGCAGCCCAGTATTATGCAGATTGCATTAAATCAGTAGAAGGCGTTGATCTCATGCAATTCGGTATACCAGAAGCGATGTGGCATTTAAAAGTCGAGGGCTTCACAGCAGTCGTCACAATGGATTCACATGGCAACAGTCTGCATGCAGATGTTGATCAATCTTCCCTTGAAAAGCTTTCCCAATTTAAAGAACCTGTTTTCAGTTAAGGAAAAGCCGGTGATTTCCGGCAGGAGAGTTAGACACGGGTTTCGCCTTAGTAAGATTCAGTGAACAATCACAAGCTTTCCTGCTAACACAGGATGTAATACAAGCTGAAGCCGGGATTCTGTACCGACTTTTTCTTTTTATAAGAAATAAAAAAGAAGTCAAACCCGGACTTTTCTGCCGGATTCTTTTCTGTCTGTCGGTGCTAAACGGCGATTGCATTTTTCTTATAATGTAACATGTTACCAGATAAAATCCAGTATGTAATCTTCGCTCTTTCCGACACTATAAATAGAAACTTTGTCAGAGGAGCGATTATTTTGAAATACGTCTGCGCACTTTTGAGCTTACTGCTGTTTTTTTCATTAGGAATCAGATCAGCCGAGGCTGCTGTTTCCAACCGCCCCATCAACTGGGGTTTTGAAAAAAGCAGAAATCATCAATCTGCAGAGCCGGGTCAGCCTCTTAGGGACTTATTAAAAAAGCATGATGCTTTCTACATGGGCGACCCGACTCAAAAATATATTTATTTAACATTCGATAACGGATATGAGAACGGCTATACGGCAAGCGTTCTGGACGTGCTGAAAAAAAGAAAAGTACCAGCCGCCTTTTTTGTAACAGGGCATTATTTGCTCGATCAGCCACAGCTGGTCAAACGGATGGCGGCTGAAGGCCATATCGTTGGAAATCATTCATGGCATCATCCGGACCTGACAAAAGTCAGTGATGAGAGATTGAGAAAAGAACTTGATTCCGTTAGAGTAAAGACAGAAGAGCTGACGGGCTATCAAGGTCTCAATTATTTGCGCCCTCCAAGAGGTGTTTTCAGCGAGCGTGTGCTTTCATTATCAAAAGAACTTGGGTATCAGCCAGTATTCTGGTCGCTTGCCTTTGTAGACTGGCACACAAATGCACAAAAGGGCTGGCGATACTCCTATGATCAAATCATGGCACAAATTCATCCAGGCTGCATTCTATTGCTGCATACCGTTTCAAAAGATAATGCTGAGGCTCTTGACCAGGCAATAGAGGATTTAACGAAACAGGGCTATATTTTTAAAAGCCTTGATGATTTAATGATCGACAGAACGTTTCATCAGCCATTTTTTTACTCCCTTTGACTCCTTTCAAAGGGAGTTTTGCGTTTTCGGGTTGTCTATTCATGGTATAATACACAGTATCAAAAATAAGGGATTTGAGATGACTATGTGGGAAGAACGTTTACGAATAGACCCTCCATATGATTTTGACCGTGTGCTTGATCGTTTATCCATGGATCCGCTTCATCATGTTAATCTGCAGAAGCGTGAAGTCTGCATCCCATTGAGAAATAAAGAAAACAAGCCCTTTGTTGTAACTGTAAAAGGATTAGGCACTAAATCGGCGCCTGAATTTCTCTTAACCGGCAAATCAGATAAAGACCTTGCTTTAAAAGAAACGATGCGCATTTTTCAATGGAATGTGTCACTATTAGATGTTCAGACTCATTTCCGTTCTTCAAACATTGCTGAAATCTTTGCAGTACACGATGGTACGCCTTTAGTATTAGAGTTTAGGCTGTATGATTGTTTAATGAAGTGTATTATCCATCAGCAGCTTAACCTGAAATTTGCTCATACGCTGACTGAACGTTTTGTCCATACTTTCGGTGAACAGGTAGACGGAGTTTGGTTTTACCCCTCTCCTGAAAAAATTGCAGCCCTGGAATATAATGATCTAAGAGAGCTGCAATTCAGCGGCCGCAAATCAGAGTATGTAATTGATACATCAAAGCTGATAGCGGAAGGAAAGATAAAATTAGAAGAAATTCAGCATATGGAAGATGCAGAAATTCTTAAGGTTCTTACGAAAATACGCGGAATTGGGCCCTGGACCGTCCAGAATTTGCTTTTATTTGGCCTTGGGCGTCCAAACCTTTTCCCATTTGCAGATATAGGGATACAAAACGCGTTAAAAAAGCATTTTCAGCTTGAAAAGAAACCAACCTTTGAAGAAATGGAGATACTAAGCAAAGAATGGTCACCTTATTTAAGCTATGCCTCTCTTTATTTGTGGAGAAGCATTGAATAGAAACGGAGCGTCAAAGATGAATACGAATCAGAAAAACCAGGGAATCACCCTGCAAAACGGCCAAACCTTCCCGCTGACTATTAAGAGACTCGGCATAAATGGCGAAGGCGTCGGCTATTTTAAAAAACAAGTTGTTTTCGTGCCAGGTGCCCTTCCGAATGAGGAAGTTGTCGTAGAAGCGACAACTATCGGACAAAAATTCGCAGAAGGCAAGATTAAAAAAATCAGAAAAGCATCCCCTCATCGAGTAGATGCTCCCTGTCCGATTTATCATGAATGCGGAGGCTGCCAGCTTCAGCATTTTTCGTACGAACAGCAATTAAAAGAAAAAAGAGACATAATTGTTCAGGCAATGGAGAGGTATTCAGGGCTTGATCTGAGTAAAGTGGAAATCAGGCCGACAATTGGAATGGATGATCCATGGAATTATCGGAACAAAAGCCAGTTCCAGGCGGGCTTGCGAAATGGCAAAGTCATTGCCGGCCTTTACAGCAAAAACTCTCATCATCTTATAAATATTGACCACTGTATTGTACAGCATGAGGCAACAAATAAAGCGACTCAAACTGTAAAACAGATTTTACAGGATTTAAAGGTATCGATTTATGACGAACGGAAACGCAAAGGAATTGTACGCACAATTGTCAGCAGAGTCGGCTTTACAAGCGGAGAAGTTCAAATTGTCCTCATTACATCACAGGAGGATCTTCCCCGCAAAGAGCTGATAGTCAGTGAAATACAGAAACGTCTTCCAGAAGTAAAATCAATCATGCAAAATGTAAACGGAGAAAAGACTTCACTGATTTTCGGAGAGCAAACCTTTCACTTAGAAGGTGAAGAAGTGATTCAAGAAAAATTGGGGGATCTATCCTTTGAATTATCAGCACGTGCCTTCTTCCAGCTGAATCCTGTTCAAACCGTGAAGCTTTACGATGAAGTGAAGAAAGCAGCAAAGCTTACAGGTTCCGAAAAAGTAGTTGATGCTTATTGCGGTGTGGGAACAATTGGTATGTGGCTGTCTGAAGGTGCAAAAGAAATCAGAGGAATGGACACAATCGCGGATTCCATTTTAGATGCGAAGAAAAATGCAAAGAAGCATGGCGTCAAAAATGCAACTTATGTAAAGGGTACGGCTGAGCACTGGCTGCCTAAATGGCTCGAGGAAGGCTGGCGTCCTGACGTGGTTGTAGTGGACCCGCCGCGCACAGGCTGTGATTCAAAATTATTAGGAGCGATTTTAAAAGTCAAACCTAAGAAATTTGTCTATGTTTCCTGCAACCCATCAACACTTGCAAAAGATATTCAAACACTTTCAAAAGTGTATAAAGTGAAGCACATTCAGCCTGTGGACATGTTCCCTCATACGGCTCATGTGGAAAGTGTCACGCTGCTTGAAAAGAAATAAACGACTAGAAATGAAAAGGTGAAAAAATATGAATGATACGTGGTCACTGCTGACAGCAGCAAAGCCATTTTTACAAGAAGCATGGAGTAAAGCAGAATATACGAATCCAACAGCGATACAGGAGAAAGCTATCCCGTTGATTTTGGATGGAAAGGACGTTATTGCTGAATCTCCGACTGGGACAGGCAAAACGCTTGCTTACCTGCTTCCTATCCTTGAGCGCATTGATGCAGAAAGTAAAGGAGTACAAGCGTTAATCATGGCTTCATCGCGAGAATTGGTTATGCAGATTCACCAGGAAATTCAGAAATGGTCGGAAGGCAGCGGGATTTTAGGTGCTTCTTTCATCGGCGGAGCGAATGTGAAAAGACAGCAGGAAAAACTGAAAAAACGTCCTCAGATTATTGTCGGAACGCCTGGACGTGTTTCTGAACTTATTAAACAAAAGAAAATAAAAATGCATGAAGTGAAAACGATCGTCCTTGATGAAGGCGATCAGCTGCTTCAGCCTGAACATTTGTCAGATATAAAAAATATCATTAAAACAACTCTAAAGGACAGACAGCTTTTGCTTTTCTCAGCAACTCTTCTGGAAAAAACAGAAGAGGAAGCAAAAAGCCTGATGCAAAATCCTGAAGTCATCAAAGTAAGCAGAAATGAAAGCATCCAATCAGAAGTAGACCACATCTATTTTACTGCTGAAGCAAGAGATAAAATTGACCTTCTTCAAAAGATATCCAGAATAGAACAGGTTAAAGCGATCGCATTTGTAAAAGATATTGGGAGTGCAGCTGTTTTAGCAGAGAAATTACTTTACAATGGGTTGCCTATAGGCATTCTGCACGGAGATTCTACAAAGCGGGAGCGGGAAACAGCCATTAAAAGTTTCCGTTCAGGAGAGCTCCCGATGCTGCTCGCAACAGATGTTGCAGCAAGGGGTCTTGATATTGAAGGAGTTACACACGTGGTACACTTTGACATTCCTGAAACAGTTGAACAATATGTTCACCGTTCCGGAAGAACAGGAAGAAATGGGGCGAGCGGGACAGTCGTCTCGCTTGTAACCGAGCGTGAAGAGCGTGAATTGAAGCAGATTTGCAAAGGACTTAAACTGGATGTTCATAAAAAGAGATTCTACAAAGGTGAAATAATCGATTCGAAATAAGTAAAGCGCAAGCTCGTTTAGCTCCGCGGAAGTTGTACGATGGATCTAAACATCAATGTGCAAAATTTATTCTTACTTATCTCTGTAAAATCCCGCAGCCATTACGCTGCGGGATTTTTATTATGATCTTTCACAAATCATGTAAGGAAATATAACATACTTACTACTTTTATAATTTAAATATGAAATAATGGTAATCTCAGCTACCATCTTTTAGTAAAGTTGGAGGTTACAAAAAAATGACTAAACAAAAATTAGCAGTAGTAGGAAACGGAATGGCAGGGGCACGGTGTGTGGAAGAAATAATAAAGAATGACTCTGAAGCATTTGATATTACCATCTTCGGAAGTGAACCGCACATTACCTATAATAGGATTTTACTGTCTACTGTTCTGCAGGGCGGTATAACTTTTGATGATCTTTCAATAAATGACCTCAATTGGTATGCAAAACATAATATACATCTGTTTACAGGTGAAACAGTTATTAAAATAGATGCTTTGAAACAAATCATTCAAACAGATAAAGAAAGAGAAGTATCCTATGACAAGCTCATTCTTGCCACTGGTTCTGTTCCTTTTTTTCTTCCTGTTCCAGGTGCTGATAAAGAGGGAGTGATCGCTTTTCGCACAATTGAAGATTGCCGGAAAATGATTGAATGTTCCCGGCATTATAGGAAAGCGGTGGTTATCGGAGGAGGATTATTAGGCTTAGAAGCGGCGAGAGGACTTTTAAACCTTGGGATGGAGGTTAGTGTTGTCCATATCTCCAACTATTTAATGGAGAGGCAGCTTGATCAGACAGTATCCCTGCTTCTTCAAAAAGAACTGGAAATGCAAGGTATGAACTTTCTTTTAAAAAGAGAGACACAAGAGATCATCGGAAACGGCCGTGCACAAGGTGTTCGTTTTAAAGATGGAACTGAAGCAGAAGCTGATTTAGTGGTCATGGCAGCGGGAATCAGACCAAATATTCAACTTGCAAAAGATAGTGGAATACATACAAATCGCGCTATTACTGTAAACGACAATTTAGAAACAAGCGCCGCCAATATTTACGCTGTCGGAGAGTGTGCAGAGCATAGGGGCATCGTTTACGGACTGGTTACACCTCTTTATGAGCAAGGAGCAATTGCAGCGAAGCATATTTGCGGCATCAAAACTCAAGGCTATCAGGGATCTGTCCTTTCCACTCAGCTGAAAATTTCCGGTGTGGATGTTTTTTCAGCTGGAAAGTTCATTGGGCAAGATTCAGTAAAATCAATAACAGCGATTGATGAGGTGAATGGCCATTATAAAAAGGCGGTTTTTCAGGATCGTAAACTGATTGGTGCTGTTCTTTTCGGTGATACAAAAGCTGGTGCAAAGTTATTTGATCTGATTCTAAAACAAAAGGACATATCCTCAGAGGAAATGGCTGTCCTGTTTCAATCCTCTTCAAATTCTGCTGGAAGTCTGATTGCTGAAATGGCATGCAGTGATATTATTTGCAATTGTAACGGAGTAACAAAGGGAAGCATTATTGAAGCTGTTCAAACAAAAGAATTAACTACAATTGAACAAGTGAAAACATGTACAAAGGCATCTGGTTCTTGTGGAGGCTGTAAGACGGCTGTAAACGAGCTTTTAGTATATATAAATAGTGATGAATTTGATGAAGTAATTGAAAAAAAGAGTATGTGTTTATGTACGGATTTTACAGAAGACGAAGTCGTGCATAAAATGCAGCTTCAAAACTTATCATCTGAACAAGAAGTCATGACCTCACTTGGATGGAGAAATAGAGAGGGCTGCACAACCTGTCAGCCTGCTCTTTCATATTATTTAGGAAAGATCTACCCTGAGTATGAAAACAGGCAAAAGATGATTTTTATAAACGAAAAAATGAATGCTGTCAGGCAAAGTGATGAGCTGTACACGGTTATCCCCCAAATGTACGGGGGGATGACGAATGCTGAAGAACTTCGGAAAATTGCGGATACAGCAGATAAGTACAGCATCTCGCAGGTTGCCGTTACAAGTGAACAAAGAATTCATTTAATAGGAGTTAAAAAAGAAGATCTACAAGGGGTATGGGCTGATTTAAATATGCCTTTATCTTCTAAGGGAGGCAGTTATGTTCAAAACATCAAAACGTGTATAGGCGAACATATCTGCAGCTGCGATAAACAGCAATCGCTTCAGCTTGCTGTGGCATTAGAAAAAAAACTGGATCTCATTTCGACGCCTTACTGTGTGAAAATAGGTGTATCTGCCTGTATGCACAATGGAGCAGGGTCCACAACAAAAGATATAGGCATTATGGGAATGGACAGAGGCTGGGAAATGTATGTAGGCGGGAGCAGCGGCCGTAATGTGCGGGCGGGGGAATTGTTATGTGTCGCAAGTACAGACGACGAAGCGCTTAAACTCACCTGCGGCTTTATTCAATATTACCGTGAAACAGCCAATTATTCAGAAAGGACTTGGCAATGGATTGAGCGCGTCGGTTTACTTCATATCAGGGAAGTATTGTTTAATCAAGAGCTTATCATGCAGCTCCTTCATTATTTTGAAAGGGATGTGTCTTATCGAAAAAAAGTAATAGAGAAAGTAAACTAACAAAGGATGTGAGAGCTTGACAGAGTTATTATTGAAATATTTCCGTGAAAAGCAGCTGGAAGTGCAATCGGAAAAATCATATGATACACAATGTCCATTTTGCAGTGTGCAGTGTAAGATGCAATTGCTTGAACAATCGATTGTCACAAGAAAAAAGTATACGACAATTGGCAAAGATAATCCTGCTTCAGAGGGACGTTTATGTATAAAAGGAATGAATGCACACCAGCATGCTTTGCACAATGAACGTCTTAAATCCCCGTTATTAAAAGTAAATGGTGAATTTATTCAAGTTTCCTGGGAGCATGCACTGGATCACATCAAAGAAAATTTTACTGAGATACAAAAAGAAGATGGGCTCAATGCTTTGTCTGTCTATGGAAGTGCTTCGATTACAAATGAAGAAGCGTATTTACTTGGCAAATTTGCAAGAGTGGCATTAAGGACGAAATACATCGATTATAATGGCCGTTTATGTATGTCTGCAGCGGCTTCAGCAGCAAATCAGACATTTGGGATGGATAGAGGCATGACAAACAGCTTATCGGAAATTCCATTTGCTGGATGTATTATCTTAGCGGGTACGAATATTGCAGAATGCCAGCCTACGATTATGCCTTATTTTGAGAAAGCGAAAGAAAATGGTGCCTTTATTATCGCGATTGATCCCAGGGAAACAGCTACAACGGATCATGCTGACTTACATCTGAAAGTTAAACCAGGCAAGGACGCGGCTTTGGCTAATGGAATGCTGAAAGTGCTTTTAGATGAGGATTTAATAGATCATGTATTTATCCGGGATCGTGTGAATAACTTTGAGGAAGTGAAAGACTATGTTTCTTCTTTGGAAGTGGAAAAGATTGCTCACATAACAGGTGTTTCGGCCGATCAAATCCGTCATGCAGCCAGAACCTTCGGGCAGGCAGAATCAGCCATGATCTTTACAGCAAGAGGAGTTGAACAGCAAACAGATGGAGCTGCAGCTGTTCGGAATTTCCTCAATATCCTTCTCGTTACAGGGAAGATCGGAAAACCAAACTCCGGTTATGGAGCCATAACTGGACAGGGCAATGGTCAGGGAGGAAGGGAGCATGGTCAAAAAGCAGACCAGCTGCCTGGATACCGCTCGATTGAAAACGATGAACACAGATCATATATTGCGGGTGTGTGGGGAATCGATAAAAGAGATTTACCAAGAAAAGGTGTCTCTGCTTATGAAATGATAGAGAAAATACATGAGGGTGAAATTACCGGCATGTTTTTAATGTGTTCAAACCCTATTGTTTCTAATCCAAATGCTGATTTTGTCAAAAAAGCATTAAAAAATTTAAAGTATCTTGTAGCTGTGGATATGTTTGTTTCAGAAACTGCAAGATTAGCAGATGTGATTTTACCTGCTTCCTCCTATCTTGAAGATGAAGGAACGATGACAAATTTAGAAGGGCGAGTCACATTGCGGGAAGCAAGCTTTCCATCACCTGGAGAAGCGAAGCATGATTGGCAAATTATCTGTGAGATCGCAAGGGTTCTTGGGAAAGGCGAGTTCTTTTCCTTCCAATCTGCTGAAGAAATTTTTAATGAATTAAGGGTAGCAAGCCGCGGAGGAACAGCTGATTATTATGGTATTACATATGATCGTCTAAGAAAAGAAGGCGGAATTTTGTGGCCTTGTCCAGATCTTGATCAAGCAGGGACAAAAAGATTATTTGAACAAGCTTTTGCGCATGCGGATGGAAAAGCGGCTATGGCATTCGTTCCGAACAGCCCGAAAGTCCTGAAAGAAGAACCAACTATAGAGTTCCCATTATATTTAACGACAGGACGGGTCATGTCACACTACTTGACAGGGGTGCAAACAAGAAAAAGCTCATCACTGGCAGCCAGAAATTTCGAATCATTTATGGAAATTCATCCTAAAACAGCCAAGGAATATCACATTCCAAATCATACGCTAGTAAAAATTGAGTCAAGGCGGGGCAGTATTATAGTCCGAAGCAAATGGTCAGAAAAAATTCGCCCTGATACGGTTTTTGTTCCATTTCATTGGGCAGACTCACAAAATATCAATCTGCTTGTCTCAAAAGATTTAGACCCGGCATGCAAAATGCCTGGATTTAAAGTGAGTGCAGTTAACATTAAACCTGTTGGTGCGGCAGCGCATTAATTAAGAAAAATTACCTTCAAACTGGCTGCCGTAGAAGCCAGTTTTTCTTTTGGTTATATGATTGAATATTTTAAATGATCAAAAAACGATGTCAGAAAACCTTACATAAGAAGTTAAGTTTACTTTTTGCTGTGATATAGTTTAAGAAACTTTCTAAGAGGAGGAACGCCAAGTGAAGAAAAAGCTAATTCTTATCGGCAATGGAATGGCGGGCGTCAGAACCATTGAGGAGGTATTGAATGTATCAGAGGAAGAGTTTGAGATTACGATTTTCGGAAGTGAACTGCATCCGAATTATAATAGAATTTTGCTGTCAAAGGTATTGCAGGGTGATACATACGTTAAAGATATTACTTTAAATGACTGGGATTGGTACAAAGAAAAGAATATTCAATTACATACCGGAGAAACAATTACAAAGATTGATACAGAGATGAAGGCTGTTATTTCTGACTCAGGAAGAGTCGAGCGCTATGATGAATTGATTTTAGCTACTGGATCTCTTCCTTTTATTCTTCCAATTGACGGTGCTGATAAAAAGGGTGTCACGGCTTTTCGTGATATTCGAGATACAGACGAAATGCTTGATGCTTCTAAAAAATATAAAAAGGCAGCTGTTATCGGCGGGGGATTGCTTGGGCTGGAAGCTGCAAGGGGGCTTTTAAACTTAGGGATGGATGTCTCTGTCATTCATCTATCGCCATTTTTAATGGACCGACAGTTGGATCCGATAGCTGGAAAGCTATTGCAAAAAGAATTAGAAAATCAAGGGATGAAATTTTTGCTGGAAAAGCAAACGGAAGCGATTATCGGAAATGATCGTGCAGAAGGTGTGAAGTTTAAAGACGGTACGGAAATTGAAGCTGATTTAGTTGTAATGGCAGTGGGTATTAGGCCAAATATAGGGTTAGCAAAGGAAAGCGGTCTTTCAGTGAATCGCGGAATTATAGTCAATGATTACATGCAAACTAATATCCCCCACGTATATGCTGTAGGGGAATGTGCAGAGCATGATGGAATTGCTTACGGATTAGTAGCACCGTTATATGAGCAGGCGAAAGTATTAGCTAAACACATTTCCGGGAATGAAACAAATCCGTATAAAGGATCTGTTGTCTCTACTCAATTAAAAGTATCAGGTGTAAATGTATTTTCGGCGGGTGATTTTACAGAAGGCGAAGATAAAAAAGCCATTAAGGTTTTTGATGACCAAGATGGAATCTATAAGAAAATTGTATTGCGCGGGAATCAAATCGTCGGTGCCGTTTTATTCGGAGATACGAATGACGGCAGCCGCCTGTTCTCCATGATTCAAAAGCAAGCTGATATTTCAGAGACATCCAAAGTATCCATTCTTCAGCCCGCAGGAGAAATGGCTGGACCAGGCATTGTGGATAGCATGAGTGCTGAAGAGATGATATGCGGATGTAACGGAGTATCAAAAGGAGCCATTGTTCAGGCTATTCAAAAGCAAGGATGCTCTTCAGTTGATGATATAAAAGCATGTACTAGTGCTTCTCGTTCTTGCGGGGGCTGCAAGCCGCTTGTCGCGGAGCTATTGCAGTGTACGCTCGGAGACGAATTTGATGCGGGCGCTCAAAAAGAAGCAATTTGCGGCTGTAGTGAGTTATCAAGAGATGAAATTGTCGATGAAATTAGAGCCAAAGGATTGTCACATACAAAAGAAGTCATGAACGTACTTGGATGGAGTTCAGAAGAAGGCTGTTCAAAATGCCGTCCAGCTCTTAATTATTATTTAGGAATGGTAAAACCGACTGAATATGAAGATGAGAGAGAATCCCGTTTTGTTAACGAACGCATGCATGCGAACATTCAGAAAGACGGAACATACTCGGTTGTGCCCCGAATGTACGGCGGTGTAACAAATGCAAAAGATTTGAGACGAATTGCTGATGTTGTAGAAAAGTATGAAATCCCATTAGTAAAAGTAACAGGCGGACAGCGCCTGGACTTATTTGGAATTAAGAAAGAAGATTTGCCAGACGTATGGAAGGAGCTTGATATGCCTTCTGGTTATGCTTACGGTAAATCTCTGCGTACAGTGAAAACTTGTGTTGGAGAACAATTCTGCCGCTTCGGCACACAAGATTCCATGTCACTTGGGATTGCGCTTGAAAAAAAATTCGAAGGATTGCAAACTCCTCATAAAGTGAAGATGGCTGTTTCGGCTTGCCCTAGAAGCTGTGCAGAATCTGGTTTCAAAGATATTGGTTTTATTGGCATTGAAGGCGGCTGGGAACTTTATGTGGGAGGGAATGGCGGAACGCACGTACGAGGCGGAGATCTATTGATCAAAGTGAAATCGGATGAAGAAGTAATGGAAATCACGGGGGCCTATTTGCAATATTACCGCGAAACGGCAAACTATTTAGAGCGTACATCCGCATGGATAGAGCGCGTTGGCTTGGCGCATGTTCAATCTGTTTTAGAGGACAAGGAAACATGCAAAGAGCTTAATGACCGTATGAATGAAGCGCTATCTGTTTATAAGGACCCATGGAAAGAAATTGTAAATAATAATAAAACAAAGAAAGAATTGTTTGAGAATGTCGTCGTGTCTTAATGCTTCAATCTGCAAAGAAAAGGGGGTATTCATTGCATGGTAAACAATAGTTTAATAAAAGTGCTGGTTTGTGCTGCTGATGAACTTCCAGAACTTTTAGGGAAAACAGTTCGTGTTGAAGGTACAGAGGTTGCTGTTTTTAGATTATCTAATGGAAGAGTTCGTGCAGTCGAAAATCGTTGTCCTCATAAAGGCGGCGTACTCACAGAAGGAATTGTCAGCGGCGAGCATGTATTTTGCCCAATGCATGACTGGAAGATCTGTTTAGATGACGGCAAAGTACAAGAGCCAGATGCAGGCTGTGTAAAAACGTATCAAACGATAATAGAAAATAATGATATTTACCTTCTTGTTTAGTGTGAAAATCAATCTCGAAAAGCCTGAATGGAATGAGTACTTTTCTGAGAAGGAGGAAACGAATGAAAAAGGGAAAAGTCTATATAGTTGGAGCTGGACCTGGGGACCCTGAATTAATTACTGTCAAAGCTGTGAAATGTCTGGCAGCTGCGGATGTCATCCTTTATGACCGTTTAGTCAATCCTGTCTTGCTGGAATACGGAAAGGAAGAAGCTGACCTCATATACTGTGGTAAAGTTCCCGGGTACCACTGTGTACCTCAAGAGATCATTCAAAAAGTGCTTATTGAAAAATCTGATGAAGGAAAAACAGTTGTGCGTTTAAAAGGCGGAGATCCATTCATTTTTGGACGGGGCGGAGAAGAGGCAGAAGCTCTGGCCCGACTTGGTATTGCTTTTGAAATTGTTCCTGGAATATCGGCGGGAATAGCGGCTCCTGCTTATGCGGGCATTCCTGTTACACACAGAGAGCTTGCGGGTTCCTTTGCATTTGTCACAGGTCACGGTACAACAGGTAAACCAGATAACATCCGCTGGAAGTATTTAGCGAAAGGTGTTGACACTATCGCCATTTACATGGGAATTAAAAATCTTCCATATATATGTGACGAGCTGCAAGCCAACGGTAAAAATCCCCAAACACCAATAGCTGTAATTGAACAAGGAACAACTGTGCATCAGCGGACAGTAACAGGAACTCTCGATACGATAGTTGAAATCGTTAAAAATGAAGAGGTGACAAACCCGGCAATGATTTTAATAGGGGAAGTTGTTACTTTATCGCAGCGGTTATCCTGGTCCTCGCATGAAAAGCGGGAGAAAGTATTTATTTGATTGATAGTATGATAAGAATTGCAAAACGAGAGCTGAGTCCAGTAGCTCTCGTTTTGCTTTGCTGTAATTTGCGTTTTGGCAGACGGATAGTCTCTGTAAGCAAATTCTCGAATTTTATCTGATCGTCTTTATATCGAAGTTTTCGGGCATATGGGTCAGTTCCAGGGATAAATACCCCATAAGGTTTAATAAATTTTGTCCCAACTATGTCAAATTCACATAAAATACAGATTGGAGTAAAAAAAGAGAGAAATCTCTCTTTTTTTGGTCATGTATATTAATAAGCAGCGATTTAAATTTTAACTGACTTCTTACCAAGAACCCATGTTTTTCTCCACGAAAACTGAGCTGAAATCAAGATCGTAAGTGCAATAACTCCTACAGCGGAAAACACTGCAAATCCAGCATCATATGAGCCGGTAATCTGTTTTAATGTACCAAGAATGTTTGGTACGAAAAATCCTCCTACGCCACCAGCAGCGCCCACAATTCCAGTAATAAAACCAATTTCTTCAGGAAATCGCTGTGGAACTAATTGAAAGACAGCTCCGTTTCCCATCCCAAGAAACAGCATGCCGAGAAACAGAAGAACGGTAACTGCAGTGAAAGAAGATAGGGCGCTGACACCAAGCATGCTGATAGCAACTCCAACAAATAAGAACATAAGAAGTTTAACCCCGCCTATCTTATCTGCAATAAATCCTCCTACTGGCCGAAAAAAGCTGCCTGCGATGACACATAATGTCACGAAGTCGCCTGCTCTAACCCTTGTTAACCCGTATTCATCCACAAAATAGATGCTTAAAAAGCTGGTAAACCCTATAAACCCTCCGAAGGTTACACTATAGAGGAGGCAAAAATACCATGTATCTTTCATTTTGAATACATTAAAATACTCTTTAATAGGTTTAGCAGCGGGCTGCGTGGGAGCGTCCTTTGCAATTACCAGATAAATGACGAAGACGATAGATAAAGGAATCAAGGCTAAGCCCATAACATTATGCCAGCCAATAGATTCTGCAAGACGCGGTCCAAATAATGTTGCAAACAGTGTACCGCTATTGCCTGCTCCAGCTATCCCCATGGCTAGGCCCTGTAAGTGGGGCGGGTACCAGCGGCTGGCCATGGGAAGGGCAGCTGCAAAGCTTGCACCTGCTACACCAAGCAAAATTCCGATCATATATAGTTCAGCTAAGCTCTCCCCGAATAACCATCCCCACAATAGGGGGATCATAGTAACGAGCATTCCGCCGATTGCTGTTTTGCGGGGACCGATTCTGTCAGTCAGAATACCTAGAATGAGCCTGAAAAACGATCCGCCTAATATTGGAATAGCCACTATCAAACCTTTTTCAGCAGGTGATAGCCCAAAATCTTTTGTAATATAAACACCTAAGGCTCCTAACAAAACCCAAATCATAAAGCTGACATCAAAATATAGGAATGAGGCAAATAAGGAGGGGGCATGGCCGCTTTTTTTCAAGTCGCGTAATTTCATTTATCATCTCTCCTACTTTTTCATTTTTGAAATATTCACTTATTCTACTATTAATAAAATGAGATTTCTTTATATATGTAAGGAAACATAACATGGTTTTGTTAAAGGTGTTTTTCTATTGCTATAAAAAAAGGCTGTTTTCGCATTGATTGTTTTTGGTTATTAATTGTACCCGTGGAGTTCCGCTGCAGGCACTTGCTTTCCGCTGTGAGGGATGGGAGCCTCCTCGGCTATGCCTGTGGGGTCTCCCATTTCCCTCTATTTCCCGCAGGAGTCAAGTGCCTTCCGCTACAATCCACTAAAGGTTTTAACCATTTTTTCAAAAAGCAACAAACTTTACGAAAAGAGCCAAAAAAGAGCAGCCTGACTGGCAGCTCTTTCAGAAATTCATGATGTCAATCTATGATGTATATATAAAATTTGTAAAAGGTATATAAAATATGCACAATCTTCACCAAAAATACTTATCCACAATAAAAAGGTTAGAAATAAGAGCGTTCCACAGGTTTATACACAGTATCCACAATTATAAGAGGTGTTTTCCACAAATATTTGAAAAAAACAGATAATTTTTCAGCTAACAGGAATAATAAGTGTTTGATGAAACTTATCAACAAAGTTCACATGCCTGTGGATAATATTATCCACAGGTTATATACATAAAAAAAGAAAAAAGGAGAGCGGAAAAAGCACTCTCCTTTCTGAAAGTCGATGTTTTAGTCATTCTGTAAGTCTTTTATTTGTTTAGGAAATTATAAAAGTTAAAAGGTTATTGATAATGAAATAAAGGTATCTACGTTCAGCTTCGGTACCTAGCTCACTGTGAAAAAGACAATTGCCCGAAAAAGGCAAAAAGCGCCTTCTCCGGTCAATTCCTATTTTCTTCGCGAGCTGACCAAGGCGCTACGCTTTTGTTCTTCCCTGACGCTCATCTGCAGCTTTTGCTCGTGCCTGAGCTTTTACATCTGCTTCATCTGCAAGTTCTTCAGAATATTCCTCATATACACCATCTGATTCCTGTTCAAGGTTTTTCGGAACTTGAGCTAATGAGTTTTTGCTTTTGCTTCTAGAATGCTGGCTATTTGCTCTACCCATGATATGACCCCCAACCTGAATGTTTGAACGTAATGTTCAAGCTTAGTTTGGCTCGACCGTCATGGAAATATGTTTGTCCTTAATGTCTTGATTTATTTTCTATGTAGCCGCCGGCTCGATCAGCCATTTTAAATTCTCTTGAATAGGTTACTTCTTGTGCACCGCGTAAAGAATTACGTGTTTTTTCCTTTTTTCTTTTATCAGCCATTTTGTTTCACCCTTTCTTTTATGTGTCAGCACTATTTTTGTCATCTTTTGTTATTCCCATACAAAAAAATCCTGCTCGACCCTGAGCAGGATTATCTATTCTAAGCTTCTTTAAGGTGCTGTTCTTCTGCAGACACCGCTGTACGTATGGTGTAAAACGTATAAAGGTCTTTTGAAATTTCATATAAGTTATAAATATCCTCACCTTGATTGATTTCATCGAGCAGAGGTTTTCTTGTTTCGTTTGCATTTACAACATAGGGCAATTTTTCAGCGGCTTTCGTTGAGCGGACGTTTTTCTTGCGGATGCGGAGAAAAATCCGTTCAATATCAAGCTCAAAAAAGAGTTCATTGAAAAAAGCATCTTTTGCAACTTGGTTATAGCCTTTTCCGTGGTAAGGTTTCCCAAGCCAGGTTCCAAGAAATCCGGCATTGTCCTGAATATCAAATAAACTGATTGTTCCGATTGGAGAGCCCCATTCATCGAGAATGGTACGTGAAATCAATTCCCCGCGCTCTTCTGCTTCAATCGTTTGTTTTGTTAAAAATAGATATTCATCTATTGATGCTGCTTTGTGGCGCACAAAAGGGAAGACATCAGGGTGAACCATTTGATCATAAAGCGGCTGACTGTCTTGAATATCACGTTTTTTTAGCATCTGCTATCCCTCCAACCAGAGGGCAGACTTACAGACTTGTCGTGTTAAAGTCCCACCCTCGAAATTTTTTAAATTAGATAAAAAAATTTCGGGGTGGGAATCGAACCCACTAGGACCAGTTTACTGGTGGCGCACCATTTGCCTTCCCACGCATTTGCATCATTCGGTTTTTGTCATTATTTTATTCCTCTTACCTCTCGTATCATACTCGATTTTTTTTCAAAATGAAACTATTTTTTTTGTTAATTTTTTATGAACAAAATCATGATTTTTCATGACGAAATTCAATGAAATTTCAATAGGTAAATTCCGGATTTTGAAAGGCGATTTTTCCGTTAATCATTGTAAGCTGCGGCTTGGCAAGATAGTGAAAAGGATGGTGATTCCAAAGCACGATATCTGCATCTTTTCCTAATTCAAGACTGCCGATTTGATCTTCAATCATAAGGTTTCTGGCAGCGGTAATAGTGATTGCCTCAAGCGCCAATTGTTCTTCAAAACCTTCCCTGACAGCGATAGAAGCCACGACATTTAAGTATTGGATAGGTGTGTAAGGGTGATCGGTCGTAATAGAGACCTCAACACCCTGGTCGGCTAGTGCCTGATAAGTAAGCCAGCTTTTGTTTTTCAGCTCTACTTTAGATTTTCTGGTTAATGTCGGACCTACGCTGACTTTGATGTTTTTGCCTGTGAATTCTTCTGCAATAAGGTGTCCTTCTGTACAGTGCTCAATCCTGAAGTCAAGGTCGAATTCTTCTGCAAAACGGATCGCTGAGAGAATATCATCTGAACGGTGAGCATGGATACGGACCGGTATTTCACGATTCAGCACTTTTCGAATAGAAATAGATCTGAAATCATCGGGCTCCTTGCAGCATTTGGCTTTGTAAAAAGCTTCTCTTAGCATCCCCATTATCCCCATTCGGGTAATGGAGTCTTTATTGCCGTGACTGTGAATTCGTTTAGGATTTTCACCTAAAGCAATCTTTAAGGCAGCAGTCTCAACGACAATCATATCCTTAATATTCTTACCATATGTTTTGATGACAGAAGTTGTTCCCCCAATTACATTGGCGCTTCCAGGCATAATATGAACGGTTGTGATTCCATATTGAATGGCATCCTTAAAGCCCTGGTCAAGAGGATGCACACCATCGAGAGCACGAATATGAGGGGAAAGAACTTCAATCGTTTCATTCGCATCATTTCCAGCCCAGCCTGTCCCTTCATCATAGAGGCCCAGATGAGTATGAACATCGATGAATCCTGGAAAAAGGAACTGTTCTTTGCAGTCAATGATGTCGGTAAGTTCAGGGCATGGTAAATTTTTGCCGATCGCTATGATTTTACCGCCTGATATATGCAAATCTGATTGATAAAGCGGTTTTGATGTAACTGGGTAAATTGTGGCATTTCTAAATAAAATACTATCCATGATAAGCTCCTATTCCGATTGTCCTTAAGTGGATTGTAATATGTCTGCAAGAGCCTCTTCAAGTACTGGATGCGAAAATTCAAAATGATTCTCAAGTGCGACTTTCGGAACTGCACGCTGACCCTCCAAAACAAGAATGCTCATTTCTCCGAGGACAATCTTAAGTGCAAAGCTTGGAGCAGGAATCCAGTGGGGGCGATGCAGCACGCTGGCAACTGTTTTTCCGAAGTCTTTCATTTGAACAGGATTAGGCGATGTCGCGTTAACAGGACCTTCAATCGATTTTTGACTAATCAAAAAATGAATAAGTTTCACTACATCATTTATATGAATCCACGACATCCATTGTGTCCCAGATCCAACGGTTCCGCCAGCAAATATTTTGTAAGGCAAAACGATAGTCGGCAATGCTCCTGCTTCTCCTAAAATGATGCCGAAGCGTGTAAATACTGTCCTGACACCAAGTTCAGAAATTTTAGAGGCTTCCTGTTCCCAGCGTTTAACAGTCTCTGCAAGAAAATCTGAAGCTGATGGACTGGCTTCTTCAGTAAAAGTTTCTTCTTTTGAGGTGCCGTATATTCCGACAGCACTTGCGTTTATCAGGACCTCTGGCTTTATTGAAATGCTATTTATAATCCTGTATATTTCTCGAGTCGTTTTTACTCTACTTTCCACAATGAGTTTTTTCGCTTCCTCTGTCCAGCGGTCATTAATAGATTTGCCTGCCAGGTTAATAAAAGCATCGATTCCATTCAGTTCCTTTTCAGGAGCAGTTCCATCTGACATCCACTCTACATATCGAAGATGAGGAGCAGAACTTTCTTTTTTCTTCCTGCTTAATATGATTACCTCATTTCCTTTATTTAAAAGAAATTCTGTCAGTTTCTTACCTACAAAACCTGTGCCGCCTGCTATGGCAATTTTCATGGTATCACTCCTTCATTTAATGGAAAGCCATACGTCTTATCTGTCATTTCCCTTTTTTTGCGAAGGTTGTTTTCGCATTGAATGTTGTTTTTTGTTATAAATATAACCCGTGGATTTCCGCTGCAGGCACTTGCTTTCCGCTGTGAGGGATGGGAGCCTCCTCGGTTATGCCTGTGGGGTCTCCCATTCCCCTCTATTTCCCGCAGGAGTCAAGTGCCTTCTGCTCCAATCCACTAAAGGTTTTAACCATTTTTTCTAAAAGCAACAAACTTTACGAAAAGAGCCATTGCGAAAAATCAATCTCCGCTCTTTATTTCTCTATCCTTATAGTACTTCAATCAAACACCGATAATCCTTTTCTCAATGTTCTGCAAGTGAAATATGATAAGATTGCAAAGAGGTGTAAATATGCCATTAATAACGAAAATAACGGCTCAAAAGAGCAGTGAAGAACGATTTAATGTCTTTATGAATGACGGCAGCGGTGAGAAATTTGCTTTTAGCGTGGACCAAAATATTCTGCTGAAATTTGGGCTTCGAAAAGGGCTTGAACTGGATGAAATGGAGATTCTTGAGATTCAATATGGAGACTCTATTAAGAAAGCTTTTAATAAAGCAATTGAATACTTGGGATTTCGAATGCGTTCTGAAAAAGAAGTAGCAGACATGCTGTTAAAAAAGGAATATGAAGAAGCGGTTATTACCGAAGTTATTCACCAGCTGCGCCATTATAAATATGTTAACGATGAAGAGTTTGCAGATGCATATATACGGACGCATTGGAAAACAGGAGGCAAAGGTCCAGGTGTCATAAAGCGAGAGCTGGCAATGAAGGGCATCGGCAAAGAGATTGCTGAAAAATCTTTACTTCAATACTCAAAAGAAGATCAATTTGAACAGGCAATGATCCATGCTGAAAAGATAGTCCGGAAAGAGTCGAAAATTTCCACAGTGCAAATCAAGCAAAAAGTTGAACAGACTCTTATGCGAAAAGGTTTCAGCTATGATGTGATTTCTATTGTTATTGAAGAACTAACGTATGAAAATAATGATGACGAAGAGTGGAATTCTCTTGTCCTTCAAGCAGAAAAGCTAAAAAGGAAATATGCAAAAGAAGTTCGAAATCAATATAAAATGAAAATGAAACAAGCCCTTTACCGGAAAGGCTTTTCGATTGAATTAATCGATCGCTTTTTAAACGAAGAAGAGCAGGATTAACATCCTACTCAACCAATATTTCTGTTCTGCCATCATCCATGCTGAAAATTCTTTGAGCGATTGTCTCTGGTGATTTAAGGCGCGACTTATCTTTAATATGATCGTTATGGTCCCAAAACGGCGTGTCCATACCGCCCATGTATACACCCGAAATCATAATTCCTGATCCGCCTAGTTCTTTCACAAGACTTTCAGTGAAGCCTCTGACCGCAAATTTGGACGCCGCATATACACTTTCGTTAACCTTGCCGCGAAGTCCTGCCGTCGAGATGATATTTAATATTTTGCCTGTTCCTTTTTTAGAGAATTCATTTATAAATGCTTGGGTTAAAAAAATGGTGCCTTTTACATTTGTATCAAGCATTTCATCAATCTCTTCAGCAGACATTTGAGTGACTGGACCGAAGTGGCCGACTCCTGCATTGTTGATCAATGCAGTCACTTTATGCTGACTGAATATCATTTTGCTAAATGTCTCAACTTCTTTTTGATTCTGGATGTTTAATGGATATGTAAAAACTTCAAGTTCCGTTTTTTGAAGCAGGATTTCTTTTGTTTGCTCCAGTCTGTCTTGATTTCTTCCGATTAAGATGATTTCATTATATTGGCTGCTGTACTGCTCTGCCAAAGCACGGCCAAGACCTGAACCTGCTCCTGTAATAACAATTGCTGACATAGATTCACTCCTAGATGGTGTTATAGTTCTATTCTATACTTAAAGTTGAAAAATGCGAAAGGAAGATCATTGTGCAAACAAAACGATACAGTACATTGTCTGAATATGAATTGAAAACAGAAATTGCACAGCTCCGGGAAAAATCACGAAAAGCGGAACAAATGGGAATGATAAACGAATTCGCTGTATTGGACCGTAAAATTACCATGGCCCAAGCATATTTGCTGAATCCAGACGATTATTTGCCTGGTGAAATTTACGAGATAAATGAAGCGCTGGGAACTTATTTCAAGATTGAATACATGAATGGTGTTTTTGCATGGGGTCATCGTTTAGAAAGTCCGAATGAAGAAGAAGGTCTCCCGATCTCCATGCTTGGCAAAAAAAGGAAAAAAACGAATCACACTGAAATTTGTTTCATTCAGTATGATTCGTTATGCTTTTAGCTAAGATCTTTTTCTTGTTTGTGCTTCTAATATAATTAAATCTTGTGTTAGCTGCGTTTGCCCATTAACTTGCGAATGTGCATGCTTGGGGTTAGCCCACGGCTGCTGAAACGGATTCGCATATCGGTTATTATAAAATTTCTTATTTGTACCCATTTATAAGCACCTCCGCGAAATTTGTGCATACCTAGGAACGATGATTTTGGTCTCGTTCGCCTGAAGCCCGCATTCTTTCCTGTGGATGTGTGTTAGTCGTGCCATCGGCTCTTTTTGAAGCATAGTCATCCTTAGCTCTTGGCTCTCCTTCAAACTTGTTGTTGCCTGATTCAATCGGAAAGTCTTTTGCTTTATTCCGCATGCGTATGACCTCCAATGGGTTTAAAAATAGCTTCAATAAATGAAGCGTACTTATAGTATGTGATGCTGCAAGGAAAACTATAAGCAGTGAATCAATGCCTTGAGGTGATGAAAAATGGAAATGTATTATGAACGATTGACCAGCTTACTGTTAGAAAAGAATCCATCGTTAAGCTATGCGAGGGCACGAACCTGACCTGAGCTTCTATAAGAGGATTTTGAAGCAACTTATGCTAAAGCAGGTGAAAAATACCGCGGAAAAGATGTAACTGAGAAGATCGTTACACAGTGGATCAATAACTATGGATCACAATTGCACAAGTTTTTAGCCGCAAAATCCCAAATATAAACATTTGCTTAATGATAATGATCCATTGCTTCATTAAAAAGACTTGGCGCATCTTGCACCAAGTCTTTTTATTCAGGCATTAAATCTAATTTTTTTCTAAGCTTCTCATCGCTGAAAATCCAGCCGGTGTATGAACTGACGATGTTCAAATCTTGATCTAATTGAACAATGGCAACAAATGGGTAGTGGCCTTTACTCCGATATCTTAAATCAATAAATTTCACTTCGTAATGGTCTGAGTATTCATCAATCTCCCATCGATAAACAGGTGAGAAAGATAAAAATGCCGAAATGTTTTCATCTTGCTCTGCAGCCTGGATGATTTTCGTCTGCGGCACTGGGACCCTGTCATACTCATCTAATATCGTCAATTCGTCATTAAATGAGAGCCCGACATAATAATGGTTTTTCGTAATGATCGCGACACGCCATTTTCTGAATTTCATCGTAGGGGAAATAATGATTTTTTCTACATCATGATATTTTTCATGTACTTTGCGGATAATTCTTCTTTTCATTAAATAGCGAAGAATGTAATATCCAAATGCAACAATGAAGACCGTTAAAAAGGTGTAGCCTGACGGTGCACCAAATACCCATGCTACGATTCCGATAACGTGTATGACAAATAGAAACGTATCAAAAGTGTTGATCATCCCAAGTGCAACCCACTTTTGTGAAAATGGACGCAATGCCTGGGTTCCATAAGCATTAAAAATATCAACAAATACATGAAGAACGACAGCGATAGTAGTCCATATTCCTAAATGCAGCAGATCAGCTCCTGGAATGATCCAGTATAATAGGGCAGTTATTAAGATCGACCACAGAATAACAGCTGGTATAGAATGGGTAATGCCGCGATGATTTCGAATGTATTTTGCGTTATTCCTGAATTTTAAAACGGTATCCAAATCAGGGGCTTGTGAACCTGCAATGGCTCCGATCATAACTGCCTGAGCAGTGGCTGGATCAGAGCTAACGGCAGGGTCCAATGCTGCAAGCCCGCCAAGTGCAATCCCCATCACAACATGTGTTCCAGTATCCACTCATTAAAACCTCCTGTCACATTCATATGATGAAATAAGGTTTTCTTATCCCTTTATTTTATAGGAATACATGACCATTTTTTAAGGTGTTTGTGAGAAGGCATGCCGTACCCCTTTTTAATTTGCAGCGAATGCTGTATGATTTTTTAGTTAGCCTCTTTTCTTAAACATTGCAGGTTTCTAATCGTATTTAGTTTTTATACGTATTTTTAGGGGAATCTTCGAGCGATTTTATTAGAAAAGAACTCGATACCCTAAAAATAGGCGTGTATTTTACATAATACGGAAAACAACAATCTTTGTGAACACAGCCGTTAGTTGATGCAAAAATCAGCCTACCATCTATTTTCCCAAATTTCCTATAAAAATAACATGCGGAGGATATTTAAATATGCTCGATTCAATAGATAAAAACCTGCACTCATTAGATATAGATGGTTTCAGAAACGATTTAATTTCATGGTACATGCTTGAAAAGAGGGATTTACCTTGGAGAAAAGATCAAGATCCTTACAAGGTATGGGTTTCTGAAATCATGCTGCAGCAAACAAGAGTAGATACAGTGATTCCTTATTTTCTGGCGTTCACAGATAAATTCCCAACGATTGAAGCTTTGGCCAGTGCAGATGAAGAAGATGTGCTAAAAGCCTGGGAGGGATTGGGCTATTATTCAAGAGTCCGCAACTTGCATTCGGCAGTGAAAGAGGTTGTGAGCAGCTATGGTGGGATTG
Organism: Bacillus sp. UMB0893; assembly: GCF_002858905.1. Taxonomy (NCBI): domain Bacteria; kingdom Bacillati; phylum Bacillota; class Bacilli; order Caryophanales; family Bacillaceae; genus Bacillus; species Bacillus sp. UMB0893. Next base: position 249,509 of record NZ_PKLB01000008.1, read on the forward strand.
TACCCGACACCCCCGAGGAAATAAGCAAATTAAAAGGTGTTGGCCCGTATACAAAGGGGGCTATTTTAAGCATAGCCTATAACGTGCCAGAGCCTGCTGTAGATGGTAATGTGATGAGGGTAATGTCACGAATTCTTTCGATATGGGAGGATATTGCCAAACCTAAAACGCGCACCATTTTTGAAAAAATTCTTTATGAGGTCATCTCAAAGGAACATCCATCTGAATTTAATCAGGCATTAATGGAGCTTGGAGCCATTATTTGTACCCCACAATCACCATCATGTTTAATGTGCCCAGTCAGAGAGCATTGTCATGCATTTCATGAAGGTGTCCAGCGTGAGCTTCCTGTAAAAAGCAAAAAGAAGAAACCAAAACAGGTAACGATGGCCGCAGTTGTTTTAAAAGATAAAGAAGGTCATTATTTCATTCACAAACGTAACTCATCAGGGCTGCTTGCTAATTTATGGGAATTTCCTAACTGTGAAACATCAATCGATATCGTTTCGCAAAAAGAGCAGCTGTTAGCTTACTTGCGTGATGAATATGAAGCGGAAGCAGTACTTGAACCTCTGACAGGAACGATCCAGCACGTTTTTTCCCATTTAGTATGGAATATTTCAGTCTATACTGGCAAGCTTAATCCTGGGAGCAGCTATAAGAATCTTGTTAAAGTGACCGAAGAAGAAATGCAAAGATATGCATTCCCTGTGTCGCATCAGAAGATTTTTCAAATGTCGCTGGGGCAGACAGGAAAACGAAGCTTTTGAAAGCCTGGATACCGAGGAAACATGTTAATTTGCCCACAGAAAAAGGTTGTTTCCTCAAAGAAATTGGTGTCTACCGCAAGTTCACAGGCACCAATTCCGCATTTATTTTGAATTAGGCAGAAGGTTAAGAAATGAAAACAGAGAACCGGCCTGGTTCAGGCCGATTCATTTCAATCATAGCTTATTTTTGTCCCGTGGGTATAATCAGCTTCGTTTCGTTTTAATCCGCCGCGGGCTTCAATTTCTTCAATAATTTCACGGTGGATCGTTTGTCCTTCAGCATTCAAATAGAGCATCATTTGCTGAAGTCCATGATGAAAGTATGAAAGCTCACTATCCTTCCATTCATGGATTGACATCATGGATAATTCCGTCATATCACGGCCTACGTACATAAGTGTTCCTCCTCTGCTACTCGCTTATACTATTGTTTGATACAATGAAAACAACTATACGATTTATAGGAAATAAGGAGATGTAAAAATGAACCATGAAAAAACAGCATTAATTACTGGAAGCAGCCGCGGGATTGGAAAAGCCATTGCGATCCGTCTTGCTAAACAGGGTTATAATATTGTCATCAATTATGCAAGAAGCAAAAGCGCAGCTCTGCAAACAGCAGAAGAAATTGAAGCTCTTGGCGTAAAAACGCTCGTTGTTAAGGCGAATGTCGGAAAACCAGAAAAAATCAAAGAAATGTTCACTGAAATTGATGAAACATTTGGCCGTTTAGATATATTTGTTAACAATGCTGCGTCTGGTGTATTAAGACCCTTAATGGAGCTTGAAGAGAGCCATTGGGATTGGACGATGGATATTAACAGCAAAGCCCTCTTGTTTTGCGCACAGGAAGCTGCAAAGCGAATGGAAAAAACAGGGGGAGGATCAATTGTGAGCATCAGCTCTTTAGGTTCAATCCGTGTTCTTGAAAATTACACGACTGTCGGTGTTTCAAAGGCTGCTCTGGAATCGCTGACACGCTATTTAGCCGTTGAGCTTGCCTCTAAAAATATCGTGGTAAACGCGGTTTCAGGCGGAGCTGTCGATACGGAAGCGCTGAAGCATTTTCCAAATCGTGAAGAGCTGTTAGAAGATGCAAAACGAATGACGCCTGCAGGCCGTATGGTTGATATGGAAGACATGGTTGATGCTGTTGAATTTCTCATTTCACCACAGGCATCGATGATTAGAGGCCAGACTATTATCGTTGACGGCGGCCGTTCTCTCCTGATGTAAAAAAAATTATTAATCTTTGGATATTACTTTCATCTCCTGGACATGATAAATTTCGTGGAGGTGATAAACATGGCAAACAATCAACAACAACCAAACAAAACTCAATCTGGTACTAGCGTACAACACGTGAAACAACAAAACGCTCAAGCTTCTCAAGGTCAACAACAATTCGGAGCTGAGTTCGCTAGTGAAACAGATGCTCAACAAGTAAAAAAACAAAATCAACAAGCTGAAGCTAAGAAAAACCAAAATTCTTAATTTAAAACCGACAATAAAGACACTTCTTCCTTGTGTGAAGAAGTGTCTTTTCTACGTGTGCCAATTGATTTGGCACCACTTTTGTTTCCCCGAAAAAATCATTAATTTGAAAAATTCAGAATGCAAGTAACATAAGAAAGATTATGGCATCCGACAAAACCTCTCAATCCTCAACAGATAATGTCAAAGGAAAGACATCTATTAAGAAGAAGTAATAGGGTATCAAACCAGAAGGATTTAAGAAAGAGGTGATTTTGATTGAAAGAATTTGATCTTTTGGTCGGCAGCCAGCTTCAAACAATGGAGAAACTGTTATCCTTGCAATCAGAAATTGAGAGATGCCAGCAGGTTAAAGAGCAGCTAAACAACCTTCCATCAGAAGCTAAATGTCAGGATGTTCAGGCAGAAATTGATTATATGAAAAGCGAGCTCCGCACCATGCAAAAGGTGTTTGAAAAGCAAACGGAAGAGGTCATCCGTGTGTATCAAAAACATGAGCCAATGCATAAATAAAATGCAATAATTCTGAGTCTCCATACGTTTTGGATGGCTCTTTTATTTTCTTTTTTTACTAGCTAACGTTATAATAGTAAAAACGTATATTTGAAGATCTTTGCCCTTGTAGCATAGCGGCGATACGGAAAGTAGGGGAGTAAAATGGGATTTCCCAAGGAAGGAGATAACATACAAATTCATAGTTACAAGCATAATGGGCATATTCATCGAATTTGGGATGAAACGACAGTATTAAAGGCTAGTCAGCATTGTATAATCGGCGGAAATGATCGGACAATTGTTACGGAATCTGATGGACGAACATGGATTACCCGTGAACCTGCTATTTGTTACTTTCATACAAAGTATTGGTTTAACGTAATTGGCATGATCCGTGAAGATGGCATTTATTATTATTGCAATATCAGCTCGCCTTTTGCATGGGACGATGAAGCCCTGAAATACATAGATTATGACCTTGATGTTAAAATATTTCCTGATATGACCTATATCATATTAGATGAAGATGAATATGAATATCACCGTAAAAAAATGAATTATCCTGATGTCATCGACTTAATCTTAAAGAACAATCTTGAAAAACTGCTGCGCTGGATCAGACAGCAAAAAGGACCGTTCTCGGCAGAATTCATTGATGAGTGGTACGAACGCTATTTAACGCATGTAAAATGAATGAGATGTTACAAGAAACTTCCCGCACACTAACATTCATAGCAGACTTGGGGATATGACTCGGAAGCCTGTTTGACAAACAGGCTTTTCTCTATTGACAAGATTCAGCCGTAACCTTTAATATAATGGGCTTTTCTTGCGATTCTGATGTCTGTCGGCAAGATGCAGTGCCAGTTAGTATGAGATACTCCTCTGCGTACAAAATAGAAAAAGAAGGCTCTTTGCTGAAACATTGTTGCTCTACAATTTTATTTATTGAATGAGTATTTATACGAAAAACAACAATCTTTGCGAAGAAGCAAAAAAGAAAGGGGGAGACTAAAAGTTTGAGCTCAGTAAAACGTTACATGAAGTTTGTGAAACCTTATAAATTTCAAATTGCAGGAACCATTCTTATCGGTATTATTAAATTTTCTATTCCATTACTTACACCGCTTTTGCTTAAGTACGTTGTGGATGATATATTAGGCGGAAAAATGTCTGCCGACGAAAAAACGGCAAAGCTTCTGACGATAATGGGAATCATGTTTGCTATTTTTCTGATTATCAGACCGCCCATCGAGTATTACCGGCAGTATTTTGCACAATGGACTGGAAGCAAAATTCTATATGATATTAGAGACAGCTTGTTTACACATCTGCAAAAGCTAAGTCTCCGCTACTATGCCAACACAAGAGCAGGCGAGATCATCTCGAGAATAATAAATGATGTCGAACAAACGAAAAACTTTGTAATTACAGGGTTAATGAACGTATGGCTCGATATTTTTACAATTATTATCGCAGTCATTATTATGTTTACAATGGATATAAAGCTGACACTGGTTTCTATTGTTTTATTCCCTCTTTATGGCTTTTCTGTTAAGTACTTTTACGGTAAGCTGAGACACTTAACAAGAGTTCGATCTCAGGCGCTTGCCCAGGTTCAGGGCCATCTTCATGAACGCGTGCAGGGAATGCCGGTGATTCGCAGTTTTGCTATTGAAGATCACGAGCAGGCTGAGTTTGATAAAGAAAATCATAATTTTTTATCAAAGGCATTGGATCATACGAGCTGGAATGCTAAGACGTTTGCTGTTGTCAATACAATCACAGACGTTGCACCTCTATTAGTCATTTCATATGCTGCCTATCAGGTTATTCATGGGGATATGACTGTTGGGACAATGGTAGCATTTATTGCATATATTGATCAGCTGTATAATCCGCTCAGACGTCTGGTTACTTCATCAACAACACTGACACAGGCTCTGGCATCGATGGACCGGGTGTTTGAATTGATTGATGAGAAGTATGATATCACAGACAAACCAAATGCAATTGAAGCAGAAGCTATCAAGGGAAGCATTAAGTTTGAAGACGTTTCTTTTAAATATGGCGAGAAGGAACCGATGATTCTAGATCACGTCTCTTTAGAAGTAAAGAGAGGAGAAACGGTCGCATTAGTTGGGATGAGCGGGGGAGGCAAATCAACTTTCATCAGCTTAATTCCGCGTTTTTACGATGTTACGGAAGGACGCATCCTTCTTGATGGAATAGACATCAGAGATTACCGGGCGCAAAGTTTGAGAGATCAAATCGGCATGGTGCTGCAGGACACATTCTTATTCAGCCAGTCTGTGAAAGAAAATATCCTGATTGGAAAACCCGGAGCCTCTGACGAAGAAGTTTTTCGAGCAGCTAAAGAAGCAAACGCCCATGAATTTATTTTGGGATTCCCTGATGGCTATGACACAAAGGTCGGTGAACGGGGCGTCAAACTCTCAGGAGGGCAAAAACAGAGAATTGCGATTGCGAGAGTATTTTTAAAGAATCCTCCTATCCTTGTTTTGGATGAAGCGACGTCAGCGCTTGATTTAGAAAGTGAACATCTCATCCAGGAAGCACTTGAAAAACTGGCTGAAGATCGGACAACTTTCATTGTTGCACACCGCCTTTCGACAATCACGCATGCAGATAAAATTGTAGTGGTTGAAAACGGAAGAATAGCAGAACAGGGTACACATCATGAACTAATGAAAAAACAAGGCCATTATTATGCACTTTTCCAAATTCAGCAATTAGACTAACCATATTTTTCTATCATAATAAATGACTTTCAAAAGTGATGTTAATTCCATAATAAGTAAAAAAGAGCAGTCCTAACAGGATTGCTTCTTTTTTTTGTGTCTATTGTCATGAAGCTTCTTAACATAATCACTTTATAAAAGTAGCGAAATAAAACTAATTAGGTACAAAGGACTATTTTAATATTTAGAATTTTTAGTCTATAATTTGTACATATCAGAAAATTTAGTATTTTGAATAGTATCTTACAGAAATAACAGAAGAAAGCATAGAGGATAATCAGTCATCATATGTTTTAAGGGATGAAAAAAGAAAATCCTCACTGGGGGTGAGCGGTCTGTCTCGTGAAAAGGTATTGGAAATCAAAGATTTGAGCATCACGTTTATGCAAAACAAAGAGGAAACACGTGTTGTCGATTCAATCCGCTTTGACGTACATAAGGGCGAAGTGCTTGGGATAGTAGGAGAATCAGGATGCGGAAAAAGTGTGACATCCCTTTCGATTATGGGGCTGCTGCCTAAAAAATCGTCAAAACTTACGGGGGAAGTTCTTTTTCAAGGAAAAGATCTTTTGCAATTAAGTGAAAAATCATTGCGGAAAATGCGCGGAAACGACATTGCGATGGTGTTTCAGGAACCAATGACTTCTTTAAATCCGTTATTTAAAATAGGCAACCAGCTTGAAGAATCACTTCGCGTCCATCAGGATTTAACAAAAAAGCAAGCGAAGGAGCGGGTCATTCAAATTCTGCGGCTTGTGGGATTGCCAAGACCTGAGGAGCTTTATGATGAATATCCTCACCAGCTTTCAGGCGGAATGCGGCAGAGGGTTATGATTGCGATGGCGATGATTTGCGATCCGAAGGTATTGATTGCCGACGAGCCGACTACAGCACTCGATGTAACCATTCAAGCGCAAATTCTGAAACTGATGAAAGATCTGAACCAAAAACTTGAAACAAGCATTGTCTTTATCACACATGATCTGGGTGTTGTGGCAGAGATGTGTGACCGAGTCATGGTCATGTATGCCGGACAAGTTGTGGAAGAAGGAAGTGTCCTGGCTATCTTTAAAAACCCTAAGCATCCTTATACAAAAGGGCTGATGAAATCAGTTCCTGATATTCGAAATAAAAATGAGCGTCTGTATTCAATATCAGGACAAGTTCCAAGGCCTGGAACTGTTCAAAAGGGCTGTTTGTTTGCCGGACGCTGTGAGTACGCTATGGCTGAGTGCCTGGAGGAATCGCCTCCGCTATACAGACTTCAAAATTCGCATCAGTCAAGATGCTTTCTTGCAAGAGAGGAGGCTGTGCAGCATGACGAAGCCTTTGCTTAAAGTAGATAATCTATCAAAGCATTTTCCGATTAATGGTGGCGTGTTTGGAAGACAAGTAGGCGCAGTTAAAGCAGTAAATGATTTGTCTTTTGAAGTATATGAGGGAGAAACACTTGGGATTGTCGGAGAATCCGGGTGCGGAAAATCAACGATGGGCCGCTTGCTTCTTAAGCTCATTGAAGCAACAGAAGGCTCTGTTTCTTTTCAGGAAGAGCAGATATTAAGCAAAACTCCTAAAGAGATGAGGAAGATGAGACGAGAGCTGCAAATGGTTTTTCAGGATCCATATGCATCTCTGAACCCGAGAATGACTGTAGAGCGAATTTTAGAAGAGCCGCTCATTGTACATAAAATTGGAAACAAAGAACAGCGCAGACAAAAAGTAAAAACGATGCTCAAAATTGTAGGCCTTGATGAAGCATATGGCAAAAGATATCCGCATCAGTTCAGCGGTGGACAGCGCCAGAGAATCGGCATTGCAAGAGCACTGATGACAAACCCAAAGCTGATCATTGCAGATGAACCTGTTTCCGCGCTGGACGTTTCGATTCAATCTCAAATTCTGAATCTATTAAAAGATTTACAACAGGAATTCTCCTTAACGTATATTTTTATTTCCCATGACTTAGGGGTCGTACGTCATATCAGCGACAGATTGGGAGTCATGTATTTAGGAAGTTTAGTAGAGCTTTCTGACAGCGAGCGGGTGTATACGGATCCTAAACATCCTTATACAAAAGCACTGCTTTCAGCGGTCCCGCTTCCTGATCCGGAAGCGGTTAAAGAGCAAATCGTTTTGAAAGGGGACCTCCCAAGTCCTTCAAATCCGCCGGCGGGATGTGCTTTTCATACAAGATGCCCCGCATGCTTTGAACCTTGCAAGATAAAGAAGCCTGAGTGGACTCAGGTTGAAGAAGGTCATTATGTTGCCTGTCATTTGTATCAATAATGGCTGCAATGTGATTGATAGATTTTGAAAAATTAAATAGGGGGAAGTCATAAGTGAAAAAGAAAAGTCTATTAGTCTCTATTATGTTTGTGCTGCTTTTATCGGCAGCGTTGATGGGATGCAGTTCAAAGGGCAGCTCGTCAGATGGAAAATCAGGAGGCACAAGCGGTGAAAAGGTTCAGGATAGCCTTGTTTTTGGGCGCGGCGGTGACTCTACATCACTTGATCCAATTACAACGACAGAAGGTGAAGCGTTTAAAGTGACTGTCAACGTATTTGAAACTCTTTTGAATTACGGTGAACAGGATACAACGGTTCAGGAAGGTCTTGCTACAAAATGGGAAGTTTCTGAGGATAACCTTACGTATACGCTGACATTAAGAGAAGGCGTTAAGTTTCATGACGGCACAGATTTTAATGCTGAAGCTGTCGTCTTTAACTTTGAACGCTGGATGAATGGCGATGCAGATAAATTCCCTTACTACACAATGTTTGGCGGATTTAAAAACGATGAAGGCCATGTCATTAAAGAAGTAAAAGCTGACGGTGAAAACAAGGTTGTTTTCACATTAAAGCGTCCGCAGGCTCCATTTTTAAAGAACTTGGCGATGTCTCCATTTGGTATTGCAAGTCCTGCAGCTGTTGAAAAGCACGGAGACAAATTCAGAGAAAATCCTGTAGGAACAGGTCCATTTAAATTTGTTGAGTGGAAGCCAAACGATCGAATTGTACTTGAGAAAAATGAAGACTACTGGATGAAAGGATACCCGAAATTAAATCAGGTTATCTTTAAATCGATTCCGGAAAACTCAGCCCGCTTAAATGCATTGCAAACGGGTGAAATTGATTTAATGGATGGAGTGAATCCATCTGATACTGCATCTATTACAAGCAATAAAGATTTACAGACGTTTGAGCGTCCTTCCATGAACGTTGGTTATGTTGGCTTAACAACGAACCGCAAACCGCTTGATAATAAGCTTGTCCGTCAGGCTTTAAACCATGCAGTTGATAAACAGGCGATTATTGATTCATTCTATGGCGGTCTTGCAGAGCCTGCGAAGAATCCAATGCCTCCTTCATTAGAGGGCTATAACGATGATATTGAGCCATATCCATATGATTTGGAAAAAGCAAAAGCTCTTCTTGCTGAAGCTGGTCATCCGGATGGATTTAAAATGGAGCTTTGGGCAATGCCTGTTCCGCGTCCATATATGCCAGAAGGAATGAAAGTGGCTGAAGTTCTTAAATCAAGCTTTGCAAAAATCGGCGTTGAAGCCGAAATCAAAACGTATGACTGGGCAACTTATTTAGATAAAGCAAGCAAAGGGGAAGCAGATTCATTCATGCTTGGCTGGACTGGAGATAATGGAGATGCTGATAACTTCATTTATACTCTTTTAGACAAAGACAGCATCGGAAGCAATAATTACACGTACTACAGTAATGATGAATTGCATGACATCCTGATTGAAGCTCAATCAAATGCAGATCAAGAAAAACGCAATGAGCTTTATAAAAAAGCGCAAGAAATCATTAAAGAAGATGCACCATGGATTCCTTTAGCTCACTCTACGCCGATTTTGGCTGGCAGCAGCAGCATAACTGGATTCATGCCGCATCCTACTGGTTCAGATATCTTAACAAAGGTTGAATTTAAGTAATCATGAAGGAGGAGGACCTGTCCTCCTCCTTTTTTAGAAATATTTTGTCTAGCGCAAGCGCCTAGCTCCTCGGTCATAACGGTGATTGTTCTGCAGTCAAACCGGGACGCCACTTTTAAGCCATGCCTGTGAGGGCCTTGGCGCTTGCGCTTTCTGCTACTGCCAGAAATTATTTAAATTTAAATCTATATCTAGCTCCAGCGCCTAGCTCCTCGGTCATAACGGTGCTGCCGATGAAGTCAAAACCGGACTTCATCGGCAGCCACTTTTATGCCTTTCGGATCTGACCATGGCGCTTGCGCTTTTACATTAAGGCGAGGTGAAAGAATGGTTTCATATACAGTCAGAAGAATTGGATTGCTCATACCCGTTTTGATTGGGATGACACTTGTGGTTTTTTCCATAATCAGAGCCATTCCGGGAAACCCGGCACAGGTCATTCTCGGTCAGCGGGCAACACAGGAAGCAATCGAAAAATTAACGCATCAGCTTGGGCTGGATCAGCCTTGGTACATACAATATTTTGATTATGTCGGAGGTTTGCTGACAGGAGATCTAGGTCAATCCATTCGAACAGGAGCTCAAATCAGCCAGGAGATGATTCCTTATTTGGCAGCGACGATGGAATTAACGATGTTTGCGATGATTATTGCGATTGTGGTTGGAATAAATGCCGGAATCATCAGTGCCTGGTTTCGAAATTCATGGTTCGATTATCTTGCGATGGTTATTGCTTTAATAGGCGTGTCGATGCCGATATTCTGGCTTGGCTTAATGGAGCAATATGTTTTTTCGATTCAGCTGGGCTGGCTGCCTACAACAGGAAGGGAAGAAATTCGCAATCCGGTTGATTCCATCACAAATCTTTATTTGCTGGACACTCTGCTGCAGGGGAGATTTGATCAATTTACGGAAGTGCTGAAACATATTATTTTGCCGGGGGTTGCTTTGGCCACTATTCCTATGGCGATTATCGCCAGGATTACACGTTCAACAATGATTGAAGCGATGGAGTCTGATTTCATCCGAACAGCCCGTGCGAAGGGACTTCATATGTTCTGGGTTGTATACAAACATGCATTGAAAAATGCCATTATTCCGATTTTAACCATTATTGGTCTTCAGACAGGATTATTGCTTGGCGGAGCGATTTTAACGGAAACAATTTTCGGCTGGCCGGGGATGGGCAGATATATCTTTGATGCCATCAGTTCACGCGATTATCCTGTTATCCAATCCGGAATCCTGATTATCGCCACTATATTCGTCTTTATTAACCTAATTGTGGATATCTTATATGCAGCAATTGATCCTAGAATTAAATACTAAGAAGAGGGGAGACAGCTATGTCATTACCAACATTACAAGAACAGCAGGCAGCGGTGATCAAGCGAGAGAAAATCGTAACGCCTTTTCAGCAAAAAATGCGAATCTTTTTACAGAATAAACTGGCTATCGCAGGAAGCGTTCTCGTCCTCTTCTTTGTACTTGCTGCAATCGCTGCTCCAGCTATTGCCCCGCAGGGTATAGATGAACAGGAGCTGACAAAGAGATTATTGCCGCCCTCATCTGAGCATTGGTTTGGAACAGATGATTTTGGACGAGACATCTTTTCAAGGGTCTTATTTGGAGCAAGAATTTCCTTGTGGGTCGGATTTTTCTCTGTTCTTGGATCTGCAGTAGCAGGAACGCTGCTTGGCATCCTGGCAGGTTATTATGGCCGATGGGTTGATACAATCATTTCAAGGATTTTTGATATTATGCTTGCTTTCCCAAGTATTTTGCTTGCCATCGCTATCGTTGCGATCTTAGGTCCATCTTTGCAAAATGCCCTGATTGCGATTGCGGTCATTAACATTCCTAACTTTGGAAGGCTGATTCGTGCAAAGGTATTAAGCGTGAAGGAAGAAGAATATATCTTTGCTGCCAAAGCAGTTGGGACGAGCGATACGAGAATACTGCTTGTGCATTTGCTTCCTAATAGTCTTTCGCCAATTATTGTACAAGCTTCCCTTGCTATTGCAACAGCCATCATTGAAGCAGCGGCTCTCGGATTCCTGGGACTGGGTGCACAAGCGCCAAATCCTGAGTGGGGAAAAATGCTCGCAGATTCAAAGCAATATTTAGTTCAGGCACCATGGACGCTGTTCTTTCCGGGACTTGCAATCATGCTGACGGTCCTTGGCTTTAACTTAATGGGCGATGGTCTGCGTGATGCACTTGATCCTAAAGGAAAGCATTAGAAACGTGAAAAACATGCAAAAAAAAACCAGCTGCCAAATACGGTCAGCTGGTTTCTTCTTGTTCATTTATTTGAAGTTCGTTCTCGTCTTTATGATAGTTATGGAAACTATTAATTAATGTATCTAAATGCTCCAGCTGCTCGCTGTAGTCAATAATGACTGCAATAAGGGGAAGCAAGTGGTAGAAGCATTCCTGATTAATATAGCCGCCTTTGCCTTTCATGAACGTGTCCACAAGCTCCCGCTTGTTAAACTGACCTTCTTTAATTAACTCGGTTGAAGCATGCGGCTTAATCTTACCGATGAATTTGAGCAGGCTTCTTTCATGAAAATCGATCAGATAATCTAATTCATTCGCCAGGATCTCCTGGAAATCATCTGGCAGGTGATGAAGCTCATTTTCGAGTCTGTGGAGTTTCTTGAGTGTGTCAAGCGACCGATTCGTTGTAACCAGCATTTGTCTGAATAGCACGAGCTTTCGCGATTTAGCATAGATATTTCTTTTAAAATATGCGCGCTCTTCCTTATAAAGCAGAAAAAGATGATCAAGTTTAATCATTTTATCTTTTATTTTCTCAATATCAGTTTTCAGTTCACTGTAGTCGGAAACTTGCCTCATGTTAATGCGTATCCATTTAATGATTTCTTCCGTATTAGCTACAATCCGGTAATAGAGCTTTGTTTCATACTTAGGCGGGATGAAGATTAAATTAACAATGAATGCCGATAAAACGCCAAGCATAACAGTTCCAAACCTGATTAGTGAGAACTCAATGAAATCTTCACCTGGACTTTCCAAAATTGCGATAACCGTAACGATGGAGACGGGTATCGTGTTTTCTATTTTGATTTTTAAATTAATGGCAATGACAATAATGGCAGTTAAGCCGATAACAAACGGATGGGGACCAAAAATCAGCCCGAACAGAATTGCAAACGCTGCTCCGATAATATTTGCCTGTACTTGCTCAATAACGGTTAAATAAGAGCGATATATAGTTGGCTGTATTGCAAAAATGGCTGCGATACCTGCAAAAGCAGGAGATGGTATTTGCAATAATGTAGCCAAATATAAAGCAAGCGTAATGGCAATCCCCGTTTTTATAATGCGGGCACCAAGTTTCATGGGGTGTGTATGAACATTCCCTTCTTTACTGATAGTTAGTAAATAATTAATGACTATACAATGTTTAAAGGAATTATTCAAGTTACTTTTCGAAAAAAAAATAACACCTGATGAAGCAGGTGTTATTTCGAAAAAATATTTACTCCGTTGAAACAGATGGATCTGCCTGTTCTTTAACAGGGACGAGCTGAATAAAGTTGCTCTTTAAATCTTTTAATAGAGGTTTTAATTCTTCAGCTTCATCATTTTGGCCATGTCGCAGAAGAGCTTCAATATAAGTTGAGAGTAATTCAGATACATCGCTCTGACCGTTCGCATTAAGAGGTGAAATCTCAATTTTCGCTCCTTTTGCAACTCGTCGTTCTAAAGCCTGCTTTGTTAATCCTAGCTCAGGCTGATGTCTGACATAAACGACGCCTCCAGTCATACCTGCGCAAATCCATGGGCCAGGATCGCCAAGAACTAAGCCTCTTCCATTTGTCATGTACTCAAATGCAAATCCTTTAATATTGGCGTTTACTCCAATATTGCCTTTCTCATTTGCAGGAATTGGCTTATCAATTTTGCCGCCAATAATCATATCTGCTCCTGAGAGGCGAATTCCAGCACGTGCATCTGCGTTTCCTTGAACTAAAAGTAATCCGCTCTGCGCACCATAGCCAAATCCTTTCCCTACAGAACCATTATAATACTTGCCGTCAGTTCCTTTGGATTTGAAGACTTGAATGGTTCCGCCGAAAGATGTTTTCCCTGTGCCATCCTGCGCTCCGCCTTCAACACGGATATTAATGCCGCTGGAATTGTATGCTCCAAGACCGTTGCCTGGTATTGAACCTTCTTTATAATAAAGCTCAACATCATCTAACTTTTTATAAGAGCCATCCAGACGTCCGCGTACTCGGTGACAGGAAACGCGGCTTCCAAGAATACGCTGTTCAGATGTAACACTTGAGAATTCTCTTGAATCATGAAGTTCATTGTCATCATAATCTAAATACTCTGCTCCAGCTGCAACAGCCAAACGTTTGCTTTCCAAGCTTGCTGCCACTTCTTTATGAGACAGATTTTGAATATCCAATGTTTCGAGCAAGAGTGATAAGTCCATTTCTTCCTTGCCGCGTGTTTGTTCCAGTAAATCAGATCTTCCGACTAAGTCCTGGAGATTTGCAGATCCGAGTGACGCTGTCAGTTCCTGCAATTCTGCTCCAAAAGCAGTGAACATATTAACAAGCCCCTGAACAGCAGGATCATACTTTCTTGGAACAAAGCGTCTTAAACCGTGCTCTTTTGCCTGTGCTTCAGATTCTATTTGAGTAGCGATTCCAACATGACATGTGTCTAAATGACAGCCTCGGCATGTTGTACAGCCAATTGCAATCATCGATAATGTTCCAAAACCAACCCGATTAGCTCCAAGAAGAATAACTTTCACGACATCAAGTGCACTTTTGATTCCGCCATCAGCCCACAGCTCAACTTTTTGACGGAGACCGGCTTCAAGCAATGCGTTGTGAGCTGCCTTTACACCGATTTCTACCGGCAGGCCAACGTGCTGAAGGGCATGAATACGCGCAGCACCAGTACCGCCGTCAAATCCGCTTAACGTGATGATGTCGGCTCCAGCTTTGGCAATTCCGACTGCAATCGTACCGATGTTAGGAACGACAGGAACTTTTACAGAAACTTTTGCTTGATCATTAGCTGTTTTAAGTTCAGAAATCATTTGCGCCAAATCTTCAATTGAGTAGATATCATGATTATTTGACGGAGAGATGAGATCTGAGCCGATTGTGGCATTCCTGGATTCAGCGATTTTTGCTGTTACTTTTGATCCCGGCAAGTGACCGCCTTCACCAGGTTTTGCTCCTTGGCCGATTTTGATTTCAAGCAAGTTCGAAGAGTTTAGTAACTCTGCATTTACCCCAAATCTTCCTGATGCAATTTGCTGCCCGCGTGTGCGCGGATATTTTCCGAGCATATCTTTAATTTCTCCGCCTTCACCGTTCAGGCTCACCATATTTAATTGTTCAGCAGCTTCAGCATATGCACGGAAAGCTACTTCGTTTTGTGAACCGAAAGACATGGAAGCAATGACAAATGGAAGACTATGCTCACCGACTCCGATATTGACTTTTTCTTTTGGTATAGAAGATTTCGCTGTCTTTAAGTCTGTTAAATGACGAATTGTAATCGGATTGCTTTCTTCCTGTTCGGAAAGCTTCTCGCGATAGCCATCATAGCTGCCTGTTTTTGCAACATCACCAATTGCTTTCCAGATTCTAGGGAAGATGTGGAACGTTTTGCTCGGACGCGCTTTTTCATTTTCAAAGTCCTGGCTTCGTTCAAGGGCATCTGATTTCAGACTTTCAAAATTATATTTTAGAGAACTTGAGCCTAAAAAGTTCACGATGTTAAGCTCTTTCTCAATTTCTTCATTTAAACCGATAGCAGAGAAAAGTCTTCCATATCCTCTAAGTTCATGAATGCCGATTGTGGAAATGACTTTCTCAAGTCCTTTATTTAATGACTCATATAGGTTAATAGCTGGTTTTGCAGTATCGTCTTCAGCAACTGTTGCAAATAGAATAAAAGGACTGATTAAATTTGCTCCAAGACCGTAAGCAATCATAATGTCATGCAAAGATCTGATGGCTCCCGATCTGAGAACGATCGAACAATTTCTTCTTATGCTTGATTGCACCAATGCCTGGTCAATGGCAGATGTGATAAGGTGCGGATCAATCCACAGATTTCCATTTTGATGTGCTTCCTGATCATCGAGAACCAGTAAAACTGCCCCTTCATTTACAGCTTGAATAGCTTCTAATTTGAGACGGTCCAAAGCATCTTTTAAATTTTCATTCTCAGTATAAACAGCAGATAATACATACAGCTGTTTTTCTTTAGAAAACGCATCAATCACTTCTTCATATGGCAGCTGTCCAATTTGTTCTGTTGCCATAATGCCAAGCTTGCCTTCCAGTAAAAGAGGGGATGGCAGTTCAATCATAGCGGTTTTTTCATGTTCCTCTGTTAATGAAGGACGTTTGCCGATAACAGACCGAATTGAGAAATGCTCTGATTCACGATCACGGTCAATTGCCGGATTTGTAACAACAGCAACACTTTCTTTAATAAAGTCAGCGATGTTTTTCCGGTCTGGATGGATCGCTGCAAGAGGACCGTCATGACCGAGCGAGCGAATAGGCTCGGCTCCTTTTTCAGCCATTTGCTCAAGCAGCTGAATATGCTCGCGATCCCAGCCGAAAGCAGCGTAATGCCCATTATGAACTTTGAAAATAGGTGATGCTGAGCATTTGCCTTTGCTGACAGGGTGAGCCAATCTTTTGCGGTAGCCGTCGATATCTGTTCTGCTTGAAAACCTTTTGTAGACTTCCTCTTGAAAAGAAGGGTACTCAAACAGTTCAATAGCATCCTTGTTCCATTTAAGGCCAAGCTTCTCGCCAGGTCCAAGCGGTTTAGGCTCGCCTGCATAAAGAGAAGTCGGAATGATTCCAGGTTCAGATGCAAAGATATAAGAAGATTCAGACTCTACTTTCCATAATGGTCTAAGTCCGAGAGCATCAACACTGAAAACCGCTTCATCTGCAAATCTCGAGATAATGCCTGCAGGCCCTTGTGCAAAATGGCCCCATGCCTCTCGAATGTACGTATATAAGTCCTGAAGGTGATCAGGATATGCTTTGATTTCATTAATAATAGGAGGAAAAAGAACATCCAGTGCTTCAAACAGGCTATAGCCGTCTCTTGCAACCAATGTTTCAATCGTCCTGTTTAAATCTTGAGAATCACTTCCGCCGTCAGTAAGCGGAACATTCATCATTCTTGCCTCGTCACGGAGCTTTGCAATTGTGTTGATTTCACCGTTATGACCTAACAGGCTAAATGGCTGCACACGAAAAAAAGTAGATAGTGTATTGGTAGAATACCTGTTATGTCCGAGTGTCATTGTAGATGCAGCTAGAGGATTAGCCAGATCATGATAAAACTTCGGCAGAACATCTCCTGCGCCCATAACCTTGTATACGGCAGCATGCTGACTGAGTGATGCGACATGAACATTGAGGTTTTTCTCAATCTTAATCGTCAGCTCAAATAGATCCTTATTAAGTGCATTATGATTGCCGGCTGGAATCATGGCAAATTGCCAAAAGAGAGGTTCTTCTTGCAGGGCGATTGGTCCTAGTGCAGATGATGTTGTAACTTTGTCTGTTTCGAAAACAAGTTCGAAATTCTTTTCAAATAGAAGGTTTTTGATTTCTTTTTTCAATTTATCAGGGCTTTCGTTTTTAGACAAAAAGAGGTGTCCGACGATAAAATCGTCACGCTCGGCTAATTGCTGATCAAGCTTTGCGTCTGCAAGCTTCTGCTTCCACAGGGCTCTTGGAATATCGATATGAATGCCGACACCGTCTCCTTCGCCGTTTATAAATCCGGCGCGGTGATTCATCGTAATCAATGCATCTATACATAAATCAATGTTTTCTTTAGTCGGCACGTTCCGTTTTTCGATGACTGATACGATGCCGCAAGCGTCATGCTCTGCGTTGTAATATTCCTTAAACTTACTTGGGCTCCAATTTTCCTTCATAAAAGCGGCTTGAAAGGGGAATGTGTTCCCGCTTATAGCCTTCACCTCCCGATAAAATATGAATCTATTAAATGAAATATAGATTGCGATGTGAGATTTAATAACAAAATTTTCAGAAATGTAATACTTATCATATCATTTAGATAAAAATAATTCAATTATTTATGCATGATTTTGGTTGGCTCATACAGGATCAGAAGAGTGTAAATTTCATAAAACCATTAAAAGGGTTTAAATGTAAACGTTTTCAATAATGTTGCACAAAAGAAAAAAACAGGGATAAAAATCCCTGTTTGAATAAAATGTATATTTATGCATTTTGCAGAGTCTTGAATGAACGCTCCACAGCCAGCAATGTTTGCTGAATATCATCTTCTGTATGCGCAGTTGTCAGGAACCACGCTTCATATTTAGATGGGGCAAGATTTATGCCTTCATTCAGCATCAGTTTAAAGAATTTAGCGAACATTTCTCCATCTGTTCTTTCCGCCTGCTCATAATTCACGACCTTCTCAGTCGTAAAGTAGACCGTTAACGCGCCTTTTAAACGATTCATTGTAATCGGAATGTGATAGGTTTCTGCGTGTTTTTGAATGCCTTCCTCAAGCATGCGTCCAAGTTTATCAAGATTTTCATAAACGTTTTCCTCTTGAAGGACTTCAAGGCATGCGATTCCTGATAGGATGGAAGCTGGATTCCCGGCCATAGTGCCAGCCTGATAAGCAGGACCAAGCGGTGCAACCTGCTCCATAATTTCTTTTTTGCCGCCGTATGCGCCGATCGGCAGCCCGCCGCCGATAATTTTTCCGAGTGCTGTTAAGTCGGGTGTTACACCGAGAAGATCCTGCGCTCCGCCATACATGAAGCGAAAAGCAGTGATGACTTCATCGTAAATAACGAGAGCCCCTGCGCCATGTGTCAGTTCATTTACTGCTTCTAAGAACCCTGGGAAAGGTTCTACAATTCCGAAATTCCCTACAATTGGCTCTACAAGGACGGCTGCAATTTCATCTCCCCATTTTTCCAGTGCTTCTTTAAACGGTTCAATATCATTGAAAGGAACAGTAATGACTTCTTTAGCAATGCTTTTTGGCACGCCGGCAGAGTCAGGTGTTCCAAGTGTAGATGGTCCGGATCCCGCTGCGACTAGCACAAGATCGGAATGACCATGATAACAGCCTGCGAATTTAATGATTTTATCCCGTCCAGTATAGGCTCTTGCTACACGTATCGTCGTCATTACCGCTTCGGTGCCGGAGTTGACGAAGCGAACCTTATCCATTGCCGGCATTGCTTCTTTCAGCATTTTTGCAAATTTAACCTCATGCGGAGTTGGAGTTCCAAATAAAACGCCATCCTCTGCTGCTTTTTGGATTGCCTTTGTAATATGGGGGTGGGCATGTCCTGTAATAATGGGACCGTATGCTGCAAGGTAATCAATATATTTGTTCCCGTCAACATCCCAGAAATAAGCTCCTTTTGCTCTTTCCATGACGACAGGTGATCCGCCGCCGACCGCTTTATAAGAACGTGAGGGACTGTTAACCCCTCCTACAATATGCTGCAATGCTTCTTCGTGAAGCTCTTCAGATCTAGTGAATTTCATAATTGCCTCCTGAAAAAATTTCTATAATCTATTCTAGCATGTATGAACAGGATGAAAAACTTTTGAGTCTTGCATTGAGCGACAGGGCAGGGATAAATAGAAGATATAATCTATTTGGAGTTCAAACAATGATCAATAAATTTAAGCTGTTTTCACATTGATTGTTGTTTTTGGTTATTCATTGTACCCGTGGATTTCCGCTGCAGACACTTGCTTTCCGCTGTGAGGGATGGGAGCCTCATCGGCTATGCCTGTGGGGTCTCCCATACCCCCTCTATTTCCCTCAGGAGTCAAGTGCCTTCTGCTACAATCCACTAAAGGTTTTAACCATTTCTCTAAAAGCAACAAACTTTCCGAAAAGAGCCTAAAATTTAAGACGAACCGAATATAACGATCCTTCTTGTATATATTGTACCAATACATGTTTTGGACATGGGGTGCTGCGCTTATATGGGAGGGTTATTTGCTATAGCTGTATCACTGTGTTTGCTGATGAGCTTTAAAATATTCATCCGCACTTTTTCAGAACGCAATTTTTTATCAGTAGATACTCTGTTAATTGTTGTGTTTTTATATCTTTCTATCTTAATTGGGTTTAGTATGATGTTCTTAATTTTAGATTCCAGCGGGTTTGAGGTCCTTGTTGATAATGGTGCTATTATGGAAGGAAGCTATTTGGAGCGCTTGCATACCTGTCTCTATTTTAGTGCAGTCACCTTATTTTCCTTAGGCTATGGGGATGTCATTCCCATCGGATTTGGCAGGCTGCTCGCGGTAGCTGAGGCACTGATAGGGTATGTGCTGCCTGCCGTTTTTGTGGCAAGAACAATATGGGGCATTGAAAAAGGGTCATAAGTTGTATCATTCTTCATAATTGGGTAGTCTTAATAGAAATGCAAAATATGCGGAGGATGATACAGATGACCGTTCAAATAGGACAAACTGCACCGGATTTTGAATTGCTTGCAGATAATGGAGAAAAAGTGAAGCTGTCAGATTACAAAGGAAAGCATGTCGTTCTTTATTTTTATCCAAAAGATATGACACCAGGATGCACGACACAGGCATGTGATTTCAGAGATCAGCATGAAAGCTTTGAGGAACTTGATGCCGTCATCCTTGGAGTCAGTACAGATCCACAAACAAAGCATGAAAAATTCAAAGCCAAATACAATCTTCCTTTCCTATTATTAGTTGACGAAGATCACGCAGCAGCTGAAAAATACGGCGTTTGGAAGCAGAAGAAAAACTTCGGAAAAGAATATATGGGCGTTGAACGCTCGACCTTCCTAATTAACAAGGATGGGGAGCTTGTGAAAGAATGGAGAAAAGTCAAAGTAAAAGGCCATGTTGAAGAAGCTCTTCAATATTTAAAAGAGAATTTAGCTTAGAGGATCTTTTTTTTTTAGAACTGGATCAAACGTCCAGACAGAAATAAACATCGCTGAGTATGCTGTAGAGAAGGCATAACCTCCTCATTAGTTAGCGCAATAGTGTGCAGAGACCCTAATCTCTGCCTTTTTTTATTGTATAGGAAATTATAAAAGGAAATAGGTTGTGGATAATAAAATAAAGTTATCTGCGTCCAGCTGCGGCGCCTAACTCCTCGGTCAGGATCTGCCATGCCTGCGCTTTTGTTCATTTTGTTAAAATAGAAATAAAAAAGAAACGGGGATTCTGATTATGAAGATTTTATCAACTGTAAAACTGCCTGCCTATTTAAAAGAAGAATTAGAAAAGGAGTTCCCTGAAGACCATTTTACCTTTGACAAAAAAATCAATAAGGTTCAGAAAGAAATAGCAGAGACTGAAGTGATTTTGACTTATGGTGAAGATTTATCAGCTGAAATAATTGGGCAAGCTAAAAAGTTAAAATGGGTGATGGTTGCTTCTGCTGGCATGGATAAACTGCCATTTGAAGCTTTAATAGATAAAAATGTATTAGTAACAAATGCTAAAGGTGTGCATAAGATTCCGATGGCTGAATATACAATATCAATGATGCTTCAGATTTCGAGGGAATCACAGCAATTGGCTGCAAATCAGCAAGCACGAAAATGGGATCGCAGAGTTCAAATGCATGAACTGCACGGGAAAACGATTTTTATTTTAGGGGCAGGTGCTATCGGAACTGAAATTGCACGGCTGTCAAAAGCATTTGGCATGAAAACGATTGGAATGAACACATCGGGCAGAAGTGTGGAGTTTTTCGATGAAATACATATATTCTCAAGATTAGAAGAAGGAATGAAAAAAGCAGACTTCGTTGTTTCTGTCCTGCCTAGTACAAAAGATACAAAAGAATTACTGGATTATAAGACGTTTCAATGGATGAAACCGGATAGCATCTTTATTAATATCGGCCGCGGAGACGCTGTTTGTGAATCAGATCTAGTGAAAGCTTTAAATGAGGGAATTGTAAAACATGCAGTGCTTGATGTATTTGCGGAGGAACCTCTTAAAGAAGATCACCCTTTCTGGGGCATGGAAAATGTCACGGTTACTCCTCATTTATCAGGAATTACGAAAAACTACCTGCCAAGAGCTATGGATATCTTTAAAAGAAACTTAGTGTTTTATAAGGATGGCAGCCATTCATCTATGGAAAATGTCATTAAGCTAGAGCAAGGCTACTGATTACTTGTTCTTACAAATTACTTGTTCTTACAAAAAAACTCTTTAAATCACGTATTTATCTTATGCAGGAAGCTTAACCCTAATTGACAAAAGTCCCAGTCACAATGTACACTATTTATAAATATTATAAAGTAAGAATGTTTTTCAGGAAAGAGGTGCATAGCGGATGTCTGAACATCAGTTAAAAGAAGCACTTGACACGCTGAAGCAGACAGGAGTGCGCATCACTCCCCAGCGTCATGCCATTTTAGAATACCTTATTCAATCTATGACTCACCCTACAGCTGATGATATTTATAAATCCTTGGAAAGCAAATTTCCAAATATGAGCGTTGCGACGGTCTATAACAATTTGCGGGTTTTCCGTGAAGTCGGCCTGGTCAAAGAATTAACGTATGGAGATGCATCCAGCCGTTTTGATTTTGTGACAACGGAACACTATCATGTTATTTGTGAAAAATGCGGAAAGATAGTAGATTTTCATTATCCAGGGCTGGATGAGGTTGAACATCTTGCTTCTCACGTGACAGGCTTCAATGTAAGTCACCACCGCATGGAGATTTACGGAGTATGCAATACTTGCGAAAAGAAAGAAACTCATTAATCAGACTGAATGGCTTAAAAAGCATTCAGTCTTTTCTTTATAAAATAAAAGGCGGGGTGCAAATACTGCACTCCGCCTTTTACTTTACTGTTTTCCGATTGTATTTTTCATCAAAGTCTTTACCCTCAAGATCCGGATCAAGCGTCAACGGTTCATTGCAATACATGCACATATCTACCCGGCCCAATACCTTCGTTGTTTTTCCGCATGAAGGGCATGTCACTTGAACGGCCTTCGTAGAGAGCATCCCAATCCAGAAGTAGACAACCGTGCTTCCTACTATTGATAATAAACCAAGCATCATGAAAATGGTCATGATAATCGGTGAAGTTCTAAAGAAGATACCTATGTACATAATAAAAAATCCGATAAAGATTAAGCTTAAAGCAAATGTGCGGATTTTATTAATCTTACTAGAATATTTCGCAGCCATTGTTTCAACCTCCTAAATACCAATATAGCACAAATGTAAGGGATTTCGCAGAAATATACAATGTCCCAAAAAAATAAAATCAGCAGGAATTCTTAGAAAATAATAGATTCTCACTTCTTGTTAACTTATAATTTTGAAGTGCT
This sequence comes from Bacillus sp. UMB0893, assembly GCF_002858905.1. NCBI lineage: Bacteria > Bacillati > Bacillota > Bacilli > Caryophanales > Bacillaceae > Bacillus > Bacillus sp. UMB0893. Next base: position 272,384 of record NZ_PKLB01000008.1, read on the forward strand.
GTATTGGAAAGGGATTTTAGTACCTTTGTAGAATTCTGATATATATAGTCATAAACTAAATGGGGGAATAGCCATGGAAAATCTTCTCCGTCCTATTTATCAAGAGAGAGCAAGTCATCCAGACACCTTAGCAATCGTCATGATTGAAAAAAGAAACCAAACATCACCGCTTACAGATAATTTGGATGTAGCGCTGCTTGTCATTGTAAAAGAAGCAAAGCAGCCTGTGTATATTAAACATTATGAATTTGATAATCAAAAGGCCTCACTGAATATTGTTACAGATGAGCAGATTCAGGAATGGATTTTGCTTGGAACAAATCGCAGAATCGTTGAGTGGATTTTAAATGGAAAAGTTCTATTTGACCGAAATGAATACCTTAGCCAGCTTGTTGACCGCTTAAAAGCATTTCCTTTCTCGGAACGCAGATTAAAAATCGGCCTTGAGTACGGAAAGCTAATTAGAAGATACTTAGAAGGAAAAGTATTTTTTGAATCAAAACAGTTTTTAGATGCGTATAATCATATTGTTCATGCTCTGCATCATTTAGCAAGGCTTGAGGTCATCGATCACGGATTTTATCCAGAGGTAACGGTGTGGAATCAAGTGAGACAGATGGAGCCCCAAGTATACAAACTCTATAAAGAACTAGTTGAAAGTGAAGAATCATTAGAAAAAAGACTCGAGCTGCTCTTTTTGGCAAGTGATTTTCTGATCCATTCCAAATCAGAAATTGGAGCCGGCCACCTATTAGGCATTCTTTCAGAAAAAGAAGTGTGGCATTATGCGGAACTGCTCGAGCACTCAGAAGCAAAGCATTATTCTGTCGATTTAAGTGTACTATTAGAGTTTTTGGTGGATAAAGACTTTGTTGAAGTTGTTAAGATAGAAACAAAGGGACAGCGAATTTTTCACCGCGGATATTCTGTAACAAAAAAGTATTGACTTTGTATTTATGCGATGATATATTAATAAGCGTCGCTGCTGAAGCGAGTTCAATAATGACGGCGCAGACAGCGACTTTCTCTAAAAAAACTTCTTAAAAAGATGTTGACACAAAAACATCAAAATGTTATATTAAGAAGGTCGCTTCAAGAGCGAATATGATCTTTGAAAACTAAACAAAACCAAAAGCGTACCAAACGTTTTAAATTTTTGAAGTCAGCAACAAATTGAGTCACAAATTTTCTTCGGAGAGTTTGATCCTGGCTCAGGACGAACGCTGGCGGCGTGCCTAATACATGCAAGTCGAGCGGAC
>NZ_PKLB01000008.1:273852-278680 GCF_002858905.1 Bacillus sp. UMB0893
GTTAGCGGCGGACGGGTGAGTAACACGTGGGCAACCTGCCTGTAAGACTGGGATAACTCCGGGAAACCGGAGCTAATACCGGATAGTATCTTGAACCGCATGGTTCAAGCTGGAAAGACGGTTTCGGCTGTCACTTACAGATGGGCCCGCGGCGCATTAGCTAGTTGGTGAGGTAATGGCTCACCAAGGCAACGATGCGTAGCCGACCTGAGAGGGTGATCGGCCACACTGGGACTGAGACACGGCCCAGACTCCTACGGGAGGCAGCAGTAGGGAATCTTCCGCAATGGACGAAAGTCTGACGGAGCAACGCCGCGTGAGTGATGAAGGTTTTCGGATCGTAAAACTCTGTTGTTAGGGAAGAACAAGTGCGAGAGTAACTGCTCGCACCTTGACGGTACCTAACCAGAAAGCCACGGCTAACTACGTGCCAGCAGCCGCGGTAATACGTAGGTGGCAAGCGTTGTCCGGAATTATTGGGCGTAAAGCGCGCGCAGGCGGTTTCTTAAGTCTGATGTGAAAGCCCCCGGCTCAACCGGGGAGGGTCATTGGAAACTGGGAAACTTGAGTGCAGAAGAGGAGAGTGGAATTCCACGTGTAGCGGTGAAATGCGTAGAGATGTGGAGGAACACCAGTGGCGAAGGCGACTCTCTGGTCTGTAACTGACGCTGAGGCGCGAAAGCGTGGGGAGCGAACAGGATTAGATACCCTGGTAGTCCACGCCGTAAACGATGAGTGCTAAGTGTTAGAGGGTTTCCGCCCTTTAGTGCTGCAGCTAACGCATTAAGCACTCCGCCTGGGGAGTACGGTCGCAAGACTGAAACTCAAAGGAATTGACGGGGGCCCGCACAAGCGGTGGAGCATGTGGTTTAATTCGAAGCAACGCGAAGAACCTTACCAGGTCTTGACATCCTTTGCCACTTCTAGAGATAGAAGGTTCCCCTTCGGGGGACAAAGTGACAGGTGGTGCATGGTTGTCGTCAGCTCGTGTCGTGAGATGTTGGGTTAAGTCCCGCAACGAGCGCAACCCTTGATCTTAGTTGCCAGCATTCAGTTGGGCACTCTAAGGTGACTGCCGGTGACAAACCGGAGGAAGGTGGGGATGACGTCAAATCATCATGCCCCTTATGACCTGGGCTACACACGTGCTACAATGGATGGTACAAAGGGCTGCGAGACCGCGAGGTTTAGCCAATCCCATAAAACCATTCTCAGTTCGGATTGCAGGCTGCAACTCGCCTGCATGAAGCTGGAATCGCTAGTAATCGCGGATCAGCATGCCGCGGTGAATACGTTCCCGGGCCTTGTACACACCGCCCGTCACACCACGAGAGTTTGCAACACCCGAAGTCGGTGGGGTAACCGCAAGGAGCCAGCCGCCTAAGGTGGGGTAGATGATTGGGGTGAAGTCGTAACAAGGTAGCCGTATCGGAAGGTGCGGCTGGATCACCTCCTTTCTAAGGAAGATATATGAGGACGCTTTTGGTTTTTGTTTAGTTTTGAGAGAACTTTGTTCCCTCTAAGTGAATAGTGAGTTTACTTTAAAAGTAAGCGAGGATTCATTTGCGCGTACTTTTTTGTACGTCAGAAGATATTCTTAATTCATGAGATGGGCCTATAGCTCAGCTGGTTAGAGCGCACGCCTGATAAGCGTGAGGTCGATGGTTCGAGTCCATTTAGGCCCACCATCTCTTAAAATTCATATGGGGCCTTAGCTCAGCTGGGAGAGCGCCTGCCTTGCACGCAGGAGGTCAGCGGTTCGATCCCGCTAGGCTCCACCAAGAAGTTGTTCTTTGAAAACTAGATAACGTAATTGATAACAAGTAATTCACTGAGATTTACGCTTACCATAATTAGTGATTTTCTAGACATTTATGTCTAAACAAACAACGAAAATGAGGAACGCTCTGATTCGTCAGATGCGATGATCCATTTTAGGTTAAGTTATGAAGGGCGCACGGTGGATGCCTTGGCACTAGGAGCCGATGAAGGACGGGACTAACACCGATATGCTTTGGGGAGCTGTAAGTAAGCTTTGATCCAGAGATTTCCGAATGGGGAAACCCACTGTTCGTAATGGGACAGTATCTTTATCTGAATACATAGGATAATGAAGGCAGACCCGGGGAACTGAAACATCTAAGTACCCGGAGGAAGAGAAAGCAAACGCGATTTCCCAAGTAGCGGCGAGCGAAACGGAATTAGCCCAAACCAAGAGGCTTGCCTCTTGGGGTTGTAGGACACTCTATACGGAGTTACAAAGGAACGGGGTAGATGAAGCGACCTGGAAAGGTCCGTCAAAGAAGGTAAAAACCCTGTAGTCGAAACTTCGTTCCCTCCAGAGTGGATCCTGAGTACGGCGGGACACGAGAAATCCCGTCGGAAGCAGGGAGGACCATCTCCCAAGGCTAAATACTCCCTAGTGACCGATAGTGAACCAGTACCGTGAGGGAAAGGTGAAAAGCACCCCGGAAGGGGAGTGAAAAGATCCTGAAACCGTGTGCTTACAAGTAGTCAGAGCCCGTTAATGGGTGATGGCGTGCCTTTTGTAGAATGAACCGGCGAGTTACGATCCCGTGCAAGGTTAAGTTGATAAGACGGAGCCGCAGCGAAAGCGAGTCTGAATAGGGCGATTTGAGTACGTGGTCGTAGACCCGAAACCAGGTGATCTACCCATGTCCAGGGTGAAGTTCAGGTAACACTGAATGGAGGCCCGAACCCACGCACGTTGAAAAGTGCGGGGATGAGGTGTGGGTAGCGGAGAAATTCCAATCGAACCTGGAGATAGCTGGTTCTCTCCGAAATAGCTTTAGGGCTAGCCTCAAGTATGAGAGTCTTGGAGGTAGAGCACTGATTGGACTAGGGGCCCTCATCGGGTTACCGAATTCAGTCAAACTCCGAATGCCAAAGACTTGCTCCTTGGGAGTCAGACTGCGAGTGATAAGATCCGTAGTCAAGAGGGAAACAGCCCAGACCACCAGCTAAGGTCCCAAAGTATACGTTAAGTGGAAAAGGATGTGGAGTTGCTTAGACAACCAGGATGTTGGCTTAGAAGCAGCCACCATTTAAAGAGTGCGTAATAGCTCACTGGTCGAGTGACTCTGCGCCGAAAATGTACCGGGGCTAAACGTATCACCGAAGCTGTGGACTGTTCTTACGAACAGTGGTAGGAGAGCGTTCTAAGGGCGTTGAAGCTAGACCGTAAGGACTGGTGGAGCGCTTAGAAGTGAGAATGCCGGTATGAGTAGCGAAAGAGGGGTGAGAATCCCCTCCACCGAATGCCTAAGGTTTCCTGAGGAAGGCTCGTCCGCTCAGGGTTAGTCGGGACCTAAGCCGAGGCCGAAAGGCGTAGGCGATGGACAACAGGTTGATATTCCTGTACCACCTCCTCACCATTTGAGCAATGGGGGGACGCAGGAGGATAGGGCAAGCGCGCTGTTGGATATGCGCGTCCAAGCAGTTAGGCTGAGAAGCAGGCAAATCCGCTTCTCATATAAGGCTGAGCTGTGATGGCGAGGGAAATTTAGTACCGAAGTTCCTGATTCCACACTGCCAAGAAAAGCCTCTAGCGAGGTGAGAGGTGCCCGTACCGCAAACCGACACAGGTAGGCGAGGAGAGAATCCTAAGGTGAGCGAGAGAACTCTCGTTAAGGAACTCGGCAAAATGACCCCGTAACTTCGGGAGAAGGGGTGCTTTTTAGGGTTCATAGCCCTGAAAAGCCGCAGTGAATAGGCCCAGGCGACTGTTTAGCAAAAACACAGGTCTCTGCGAAGCCGCAAGGCGAAGTATAGGGGCTGACGCCTGCCCGGTGCTGGAAGGTTAAGAGGAGAGGTTAGCGCAAGCGAAGCTTTGAATTGAAGCCCCAGTAAACGGCGGCCGTAACTATAACGGTCCTAAGGTAGCGAAATTCCTTGTCGGGTAAGTTCCGACCCGCACGAAAGGCGTAACGATCTGGGCACTGTCTCAACGAGAGACTCGGTGAAATTATAGTACCTGTGAAGATGCAGGTTACCCGCGACAGGACGGAAAGACCCCGTGGAGCTTTACTGTAGCCTGATATTGAATTTTGGTACAGCTTGTACAGGATAGGTAGGAGCCTTGGAAGCCGGAGCACAAGCTTCGGTGGAGGCATTGGTGGGATACTACCCTTGCTGTATTGAAATTCTAACCCACAGCCCTGATCGGGCTGGGAGACAGTGTCAGGTGGGCAGTTTGACTGGGGCGGTCGCCTCCTAAAATGTAACGGAGGCGCCCAAAGGTTCCCTCAGAATGGTTGGAAATCATTCGCAGAGTGTAAAGGCACAAGGGAGCTTGACTGCGAGACCTACAAGTCGAGCAGGGACGAAAGTCGGGCTTAGTGATCCGGTGGTTCCGCATGGAAGGGCCATCGCTCAACGGATAAAAGCTACCCCGGGGATAACAGGCTTATCTCCCCCAAGAGTCCACATCGACGGGGAGGTTTGGCACCTCGATGTCGGCTCATCGCATCCTGGGGCTGTAGTCGGTCCCAAGGGTTGGGCTGTTCGCCCATTAAAGCGGTACGCGAGCTGGGTTCAGAACGTCGTGAGACAGTTCGGTCCCTATCCGTCGTGGGCGCAGGAAATTTGAGAGGAGCTGTCCTTAGTACGAGAGGACCGGGATGGACGCACCGCTGGTGTACCAGTTGTCTTGCCAAAGGCATCGCTGGGTAGCTATGTGCGGAAGGGATAAGTGCTGAAAGCATCTAAGCATGAAGCCCCCCTCAAGATGAGATTTCCCATCACGCAAGTGAGTAAGAACCCTGAAAGATGATCAGGTTGATAGGTCTGAGGTGGAAGCGCGGTGACG
>NZ_PKLB01000009.1:0-242634 GCF_002858905.1 Bacillus sp. UMB0893
CCCGTATCATACCAAGAGGGCTCTTTTTTGTTCAAGTGCCCGAAAATCCTTCTAACAGGAATGCTCCTTTTTTCATACAAGATAATTTTAATAGATTAGGGCATTAAATACTACAAATTTCTAAAAATAGCACTATATTCTTATAAAAAACGATAATTTCCTGCAATTTTATCCCGATATCTTTACATTTTATGACAGCATTAGTCATTTATAGCTTATTTGTACGAGATCATTTTTATCCTAGTCTCATATATTGATAAAAAAGAAACAGGGTGTTGAAGATGGCAAAAAGAAATCGGGGAAAAACGTTATTAAGAATGGCATCAAGGGGCCGCGGCACATGTCCGATATGCGGAACTAAGCGGATTAAACTGCTTTACCCAAACCTTCAAGCAGATGGACATAAGCTGACAGTCTGCAAGAAATGCCGTGAAAAATAAGTAAAGCGCAAGCGTCTTGGTCAGCGTACAGATCAGGTCTGTCCGAGGAGTTTGTGCATGAGCTAATAGATACTGAAAAAGAAAACCGGCCATTGGCCGGTTTTTAAAAAAAGAGAGGTCTCACCTCTCTTTTATTTGCTTTCACTTAAAGCTGCATTAAGCTCTGTCTTCTGAAAATACTTTAGCCCGTATAAAATCACTAATGCGAGAGACAGTGTTCCGAAGATAAGCACCATGAATTGCAGCCCGATTGTGTCAAGAAAAAGTCCGGTACCAAGCAATACAACCTGGAACATGACACGATCAAGCATGTTTCTGAACGAGAAGAACCTCCCATGGTATTCTTTTGGAATTTTTGTTTGGAAAATAGTTGAGACAATTGGGAAAAAGCAGCCTACTCCCAGACCAAAGAGTCCAAATGATACAAGCGACATCCACATGATGTCACTGAAAAATAAGCTGAGATGTGCAATAGATATTAACAATGCAAAAACAAACAGCATGTTTACATGTGAAAAACGATGTGTGATTTTTTTTACAAAAAAGGCTCCAATCATAAATGAAATTCCTTCAACCGTATAAAGAAGTCCTTTAATAGATGTACTATCCTGCAGTTCACTAATATTGATTACCATCAAATTAAATCCGCCAAGGAACAGAACCGGGATGATTGTTAACACAAGGGCTATGATCGCAACCGGCGTATCTTTTAAAACAGGAATAACCTCTTTAAATCCTCCAGACTTCCCTGACTTCGATTTATCTTTCTTTTCTTCTTCGAAATCAAGCAGAAAGGTTGCTCCAAACAAGATCGCATAAGCGGCCATAGAAATAGCATAAATCGCTGTCAGGCTCATGAAGACAAGAAGAGCTCCGGCAAGTGCAGTTCCTATGACTCTCGACATTGTGGAAACATTCATATGTACACCATTCATCTGAATTAAATCACTGTCCTTTACAATAATCGGAATAACAGCCTGCAGGGCAGGAAAATAAAAGGCTGCTGATAATTGAATACAGATCATGAACAAAACCATTAGTATCAGGGAGTCAAACTGAATCGCCATAAACATAAAGACAACACTGAGCATTCGTCCAAGCCCGGAATAAATAAGAACCGACTTTTTAGAACGGCTGTCAATCATTCTTCCAGCCAGCGGTCCAACGAAAACACCAGCCAGCAAACCAGTAAAGAGAATCAGAGATTTCAAGAAATCCGATGGTACATTTTCCTGCATAAATTCCAAGTTTCCTATGATGCCAAACCATAGCCCAAGACCTGCAATGAACTCTCCGCTGAGTACAATCCAAACGTTTTTATTTTTCCACATGATGAGTTCCCCGATTTCCATGTTATTTATCAATATCTACTATAGCATCACGTAAATTGTTTCGCTACACGAAACTTATCTGGAATAGAAAAAAAGGTCCTAAATGGACCTTTTAAAGCATTGTATAAAAATTAATGAAGAATGCTGCTGTAATGATGTACATCATCCAATGAAGTTCTTTTCTCCGCCCTGAAAAAAGTTTTAATAGTGTGAAGGAAATAAATCCAAATGCGACCCCTTCAGCGATGCTAAACGTTAATGGCATCATAATGATGGTCAGAAAGGCAGGGATTAGTTCGGTCAAATCATCAAAGTTGACTGCTTTCAGTTCTGTCATCATAAAAGCTCCGATGATAATTAAGACAGGTGCCGTAGCAGCGCTTGGAATAAACTGTATTAAAGGTGTGAAAAGAAGTGTAAGTAAGAAAAGCAGTGCTGCAAATACCGCTTTCAATCCTGTTCTTCCTCCTTCAGAGATGCCTGTTGCATTTTCAATATACGTGTTCATTGCTGTGCTTCCAAAAATGGCGCTGATCATTGTTCCGATAGCTCCAGTCGTTAATGCCCGTTTCATATAAGGTGTTTCATCATTTTCATTGTTTAGATTTGCTTTTTTTGTCAGACCGATTAAAGTAGCAAGCGTATCAAACAGCTCAACAATTGTAAATGAAAAAATAACGGAAAAGATGCCGTATCCGATGGCAGCCATAATATCCAACTTAAGAAAAGTCATCTGTACAGACGGCATTTCAAATGAGAAAACATCTTTAATCGAGCCTGGCACAGGAGAATATCCAATGATCATAGCAATCACTGTTACAGCAAAAATACTTAAAATCAGCCCGCCTCTTACATTTCTGGAAACAAGTACAGCTGCCAGAATCAAGCCGAGTAATGCGAGCCAGGTCCCCTGTTCCCCAATATTTCCTAATGCTATATATGTAGAATCATCCGGTACGATAATCCCCCCATTCTTCAGCCCGATAAATGCAACGAACAAACCGATTCCTGCCGTAATAGATGCTTTAAGAGTTTTGGGAATGGCAGCGACAACCTTTGAACTGATACCTGTAATGGATAATAGAAAGAAAACCAAACCTGAAATAAAAACGGCTCCGAGTGCTGTTTCCCAAGATAACCCTTGTCCAAGCACGACAGTATAGGTAAAGAATGCGTTTAGTCCCATCCCAGGTCCAATCACGATGGGCAAGTTAGCCCAAAGCCCCATAAGCAAAGTTGTGATGACAATCGCAAAAATCGTTCCTGCTAATGCTGCCTCTTTAGGTATACCGGCCTCTGACAAAATAATCGGATTCACTAAGATGATGTAACTGACAGTCATAAACGTTGTCAGAGCTGCGAGAAATTCGGTTTTCACCGTTGTTTGCCGTTCTTCTAATCTAAAAAAATCATTTAACCTTCTACTCAAAACATGTTCCTCCTCGGGCACACTAAGGGCACCTTTTTTGATGAGGTGTCTTTGCTTTTACATAAAAATCACATTATATAAGGATTCTTTATAGGAGGCAAGGTTTTTTTTGAAAAACAATGATACAAGATAAATAGTTCTTACTCCGCTCTAAATGGATACAAACCTCCATCAATTGCAAATGACATTTTACCAGTCTCCTCTGAAACAACAAGTGCTATCGCGTCTGTAGATTCTGTAATACCAAGCGCTGCTCGGTGTCTAGTTCCAAGTTTGGCATCGCTGGTTTTTACGGAAAGCGGCAGAACGTTGGCGGCGGATATTATTTTTGTGCCGGAGACAAGGACTGCCCCGTCATGTAAAGGACTGCCAGGAAAGAATAAACTTTCAAGCAATGAGGCAGATAAATAAGCGTTAATAGATACACCGTTTTTAAGAAAAGGAAGCACGGGATCCTTTCTCTCAATCACAATCAATCCTCCGTGCTTTTTCTCTGAAAGCTGCTGCATAACTTTTGAGAGCAGAGCATAATGCGGTGTGAATTCTGAAAGGTAGGACTGCAAATAAAAGGAGGATGCTTGTGATTGCAGCTGCTGAAATACCTTATGCAATTCATCAAGCTCACATAATAAACAATGGTCCTTTTCATGGAGTGAGCTCATTAACTGCAGGGACTCATCAATAATTTTGCCAAGGTGATTATGAATGTGTTTTTTAATGGGATCTGTTAATTCTTTTTCCATCCTAGCCATCCCCTTTTCTGTTCTTCCTCTTATTGTTGGATGAAACAGATCATTCCATGCAATTATTTTCCATTTATAGCTCATACTAAAGAAAAGGAGGTCGGGAAAATGACAGCAGTTAAAATTTTTCAATATCTTTTTTCAGGTTTGGGGATTATGATCCTAAGCTATTTTTACTACCAAATGTTTAAGCCACAGAAAAAAGAAATCGAGGAAAAGTCGAAATAGTCACGAGCACCCTTATTTCATGTTATAATTCTTTGGTTACTCAAAGAAACGGGGAATCTCATCATGAAACAAACCTTTACATTATGGGAGAAAGGAAAGCAGTTTTCTCTCATTCTACTACCTATTTTTATTACACAGCTTGCTCTTTACTCGATGAATTTTTTTGATACGACTATGTCAGGGAAAGTAAGCCCGGGTGATCTTGCTGGTGTTGCAATTGGCTCAAGCATTTGGGTTCCGGTTTACACGGGATTAAGCGGTATTCTTCTTGCGGTGACTCCGATTGTATCCCAGTATGTGGGTGCCAGACAGAAGGAAAAAATACCTTTTACTGTCGTACAAGGTCTTTATCTTTCTATTTTGCTGTCTATTGTTGTGGCGATTATCGGTTTTTTTGTCATTGATCCCATTTTAAATTCAATGAAACTTGAGGATCATGTCAGGGAGACAGCCAAGTTTTATCTGGTCGCATTATCTTTTGGAATTCTTCCTCTTTTTGCTTACAATGTCCTCCGCTGTTTTATTGATGCCCTTGGCTTTACTCGCGTATCGATGATCATTACATTATTAGCACTGCCAATTAATGTAGTTTTTAATTATTTATTTATCTTTGGAAAGTTTGGATTTCCGGCTCTTGGAGGCGTAGGATCAGGCGTTGCTTCAGCTATAACCTATTGGTCCATCTTTCTTATTTCTGCATTTGTCATTTGGAAAAAGCATCCGTTTGTTCAGTACTCTATTTTTAAAAAGCTCTATAAAGCTTCGATTGAAGCTTGGCTCAGTCTTCTAAAAATAGGGATTCCCATCGGAATTGCCATTTTCTTTGAAACTAGTATTTTCGCAGCTGTAACCTTATTAATGAGCAATTATGATACAGTGACAATTGCTTCTCATCAAATCGCAATAAATTTTGCCTCGCTCTTGTATATGCTGCCTCTCAGCATTTCAATGGCGCTAACGATTGTTATCGGTTTTGAAGTAGGCGCGGAACGATATAAAGATGCAAAGCAGTACAGTTATTTAGGAATTGTCATGGCTGTACTCCTATCACTCATTAGTGCAGCGGTTATTTACTTCTTAAGGAGTGAAATTGCAGGGATCTATACGAATGAAGAAATTGTTATTAATCTTTCAGGACAGTTTTTAATCTATGCAATTTTCTTCCAGCTGTCAGATGCCATTGCTGCACCCATTCAGGGAGCGCTGCGCGGCTATAAAGATGTGAATGTCACTTTGGTAATGGCGCTAGTCTCTTATTGGGTAATCGGACTGCCGACAGGATATTGGCTGGCAAATTATACTTCTTTCATGGCATTTGGATATTGGATAGGTTTGATAGCAGGTCTTGCCGCTGCAGCAGTTGCGCTTTCTGCGCGGTTATGGTTTATACAAAACAAGGTATATACACTTAGCGAACATCAAAAAGGGTGAGCCGATATGGCTCACCCTTTACTTTATTATTATGGAAAAGAAAACCCTAGGCTAGGCCTATGATTCTAAAAAGCTTTCAGCGTGTTAGTAAAAAAACTCTTCCGAGGTGCTAAAATATATTTGGTTTACCAACCAATATCTTAGAAATCCAATCTGAATGGTACCCTGGAACCCGGAAAAAGCGAAATCCAAGTACTCATACGAGCTGAATGGTGCCATAGAAATCGGAAAAAGTGAAATCCAGGTACTCATACGAACCGAATGGTGCCCTAGAAATCGGAAATAGCGAAATCCAGGTACTCATACGAGCTGAATGGTGCCCTTGAAATCGGAAAAAGTGAAATCCAGGTACTCATACGAGCTGAATGGTGCCATAGAAATCGGAAAAAGTGAAATCCAGGTACTCATACGAACCGAATGGTACCCTAGAAACCGGAAATAGCGAAATCCAGGTACTCATACGAACCGAATGGTGCCCTAGAAATCGGAAATAGCGAAATTTGGGTACCTTAAGGAAATAAGCAGAAGGCCTTTGAGGTCTGGCTAGTAGAAGTAGTACAATTGGCGAACCGTTCAGTGTCCCTTTAGGGTCTGGTCAGTAACAAAGGCTTTCAGCCGCAGAGAAAACCACCCGTTTATCACGGGTGGTTTTTATTTAATCGTTCCATTTATATGTCCAAAAAATCTCCTTCTCAATCCAGTGCATAACTTCAGGATCTTTATTTTTGAACTTTTCTTCCATTTGCTTGAGCATTCCTTCTGTCTGACTGCGATGTGCACGCAAAGCATTTAATTTCATTTCTGCAACGCTTGAAATATCGATTGTGATATCATGTTCACCAAGTACTTCAACACGGTTTCTTGTAATCGCAACACAATACGTTTCCGGTCGCTCTTCAACCGGCATTCTTCTTAAGGCGTGAATGGTTGCTGCCCCGGTTGCATCATGATCTGGATGCACCCCATGTCCAGGATAAAATGTTACAACGAGTGTGGGCTTGACTTCTTTAATGATTTCTTCAATGATGTCTGCAAAGTGCTCAATATCCTCAAATTCAAGGGTTTTGTCGCGAAGTCCAAGCATTCTTAAATCCTGAACATCTAGTGCATCACAAGCATCACGCAGTTCCTTTTTGCGGATTTCCGGCAATATTTCACGATTTGCGAATAAAGGATTCCCCATATTTCTTCCCATTTGGCCAAGTGTGGCGCATGCATAGGTTACAGGAATCCCTTCTTTTCTTTTTAATGACATCAGTCCGCCAACTCCAAATGATTCGTCATCAGGATGCGGCAGTACAACTAATACATGCTCTTTCATATTATTCTCTCCTTCTACTCTGCAAACGGAGTTTCACTGATTTGAAGTGCGATTGCAAGCTTGCCTTCTCGATCATGTCCGGCCATTAACAGCTGATTCTTTTCGTTAAACACCCAGTCTGTCAGTCCTTCCGCATAGATCCATCCATGATCCAATTTTAGACCGACTCTGTATGGTCCTTGTCCTGTAATTTTAGCCTGATTAAAGGATACTTTTACGTTTCGGATAAAAGCTACAACCGTCATGTTATTTTCATTCATATGAGCAGAATAGGCGCCGGTCGTAGTCTCTAAGTGAACATACACTTCTTTATTCAGCAGAACATCTAAATATTTTTGAATCTCTTCTTTCTTAATAGGGACCATGTTACCGCTCCTTTAATGTTGGTTGTTTGATTTCTTCGTACATTTTAATATGTAAGGCAATCAGCTCGGTTTTGTCCTCGGAGCTGATTGTGGATTCCGTGATCCTTTTTGCTGCCAAAAAAAACTTCTGTTCAATGTTTTTCCGTAAACGGGGATGCGTCATTTCATCCATCAGCTCAACCTTGATTGCGCTTTGCAGTGTTTGAAGATCAGATTCGCTTCCTGCAAGCTTTCGATTTGACCAAAGCGTCCGGTATATTTCTAACAAATGGCGGTTTTCCGTCATCTTCTCCAATCAACCCTTTCCTTACCCTCATATTGTATACTGAAAAATCATTTCAATGAAAGAAAAAAGCCTTGCGCAAGGCAGGCATCTTCTAAATCTCCATCGTTTTCTTCTTTTCTGTTACTTTTATCCCTCTGACATGGGAAAATGAAAATAGGACAAGCGCGCTCCATATTAATGAAAACGTGATGATTTCAACGCCAGTAAACGATTCTTTGTAGATCAATACACCAAGGAGCAAAGTGATAGTCGGTGCAATATATTGCAGAATGCCCACCATAAATAATGGAATATGCTGAGCCCCTTTCGCAAACAGCAGCAGAGGAACAGCAGTTACGATGCCTGCCCCGATTAAGAACGTATTTGTTCCTGCATTCCAATCAAAAAATGATGAAGTCCCGTTATTTGCAATCGACAATAAATAAATGAAGGCAACTGGCATCACCATCATTGTCTCAAGCGTAAGTCCTATTGAGGCGTTTAATTTCGTCACTTTTTTTGTAAGTCCATAAAAACCAAAGCTTAATGCAAGAATGAGTGCTACATATGGGAATTTCCCGTAATGAAATGTCATGAATAGCACGCCTGCTGCTGCCAGGGCGAAGGATGCATACTGCCATTTATTAAGACGCTCTTTCAAGAATATCATTCCGAGCAGCACGCTGATCAGAGGATTGATATAATACCCCAGGCTAGTTTCTAAGATATGGCCATGATTCACAGCCCATATATATAAAAACCAATTAATGCTGATCAAAATGGATGAAAGAATAAGTGAAACAAATAATATCGGCTTTTTCAGCATCCGCTTGCACACTTCAATCAGCTGAGGCCACTGCCTGTTCATTTGAATCATTCCAATCATAAATAGAAAAGACCAAAAAACACGATGAGCAAGAATCTCCTCAGCTGCAACGTAATCAATCCACTTCCAATAAACAGGAAGGATTCCCCATAAAAAATAGGCGAGTGCTGTATGCATCATGCCTGCACGATATGTATCAAGATTTTTTTGTTCCATTTTTTGCTCCTTCCTTTTCCCCCAAGTAAAACCACATGCCCATTATAATCCTGATAGCAGGAATTCTACAAGAAAAAAAACTTAACCATGACTTGCTGCCCGGCATATAGTAAAGTATATCTGCAAAAAAGGGCGTGAACATCATGTTTCCCTGGAATAAACATTTTCCCTTTAACAATCAGTCCGGACAACTGCCTGAAACGTTTAAAAATATGAATCCTAAAAACGTTGAAGACTATATACAAAGTGTGATGGGAAACGTATTTGGAGAAGGTTTCAGTCAGCAGTTCCCATATCAGGGCAGCCTGACAGCAAAAGACAAGCAGCCTCAAGGAAATCCAGCAAATGCAGAGCTATTTGAAACGAATGATAACGTATTTATAAAAATCCCTGCTACAGAAGAACAAGCAGGAAATCTGCGCATTCAGCACAACAGCAATCAGCTCTTCATTATCAATTATCCAGCAATGGGTGAACAAAAAAACTTCATTTTGCCTTCCCTTGTGAAGCGAAAAGGCACGAAAGCCTCCTACCGCAAAGGAATTCTGGAAATTAAACTGACTAAAAATGAAGATCTGCAACTGTCAGAAATTGACATAATAAATCTTAATGAATAATAAACGGTCTTCCATTTGAAGCAGGCAAATTAAAAATTGCCTGATTAGCCAAGTTTTTAATAGATATCATCCCAAAAAACAAAATTTATCAGCCAAAATCTTAAAACAAAATTGACCAAAGAAGACTTAAGCATCTTCTTTGGTCAATTTTCATTTCCACACCGCGCTGAAGTCTTTGCACCTTAATACGGCCCTCCAGCGTATCCTCCTCCGCCTGGATATCCTCCAGGATACCCTTGAAAGCCTCCAGGTCCCGGGTATCCTCCATAGTATGGAGGAAGCTGGGGGTAATAATAAGGTCTGGGTCTCGGATAGTTAAAAAGGGCACTTCCAAGAAATCCTCCAACTAATCCGCCTACAAACGGCGCTCCAAATCCGAAAAAGAATGGTCCTCTATTTCTAGGGTTACGATAGCTGCGTTGGACATAATTAGGGTACATCTATTCCCCTCCTTCTCATTTCACTTACCTTATAAGGGTATTCACCTACTAGTTTTTGGAGTGGGCGAATATCTCAGGAAAATGAAATTAGTAAGGAGACAAGTATATAAATCATGATTGTGCTGCAAAGATTGTTGTTTTAAGTAGTCATATATAAACGTCTATGGTTAGCAACTTGTTCCCTTTTCTAAAAAAACAAAAACAGTTATCCTATTAAATATAATTAAAAAATAACAAGTGTTTTAGAAAGAAGTTTTAATCATTGATTTTATTTTCAATAGAGCCGTCTTTAAGATGAACAATCAGTGAGCTATTATTCTCCTTTACGAGATCTCTTCCTTTCTTTAATGCCTCCTGTTTCATCTCAAATCTAAAACTTGCCCGTTCATTTCCATCCTTTTTTATGATCCAGCCGCCATCATTATCCGAAAACACGTGATATTCATCTTTTGGAGTGTCATTGTCCGCCCATTTTTCTGCCTGCGATACAGCGATTGGAATAGCTCGTCCTTCCTCGTAGCCATCATCAAGCAATGCATTCGCAATCTCAATTGCTTTTTCACGAGTTTTCTCAGGAAGGTTCTTCATTGAAGCAGGATAATCTTGTTTTGTCCATGGCATTTCAATCATTCCTTTCAAGGTCATTTCTTTACCTTTACCCAGGCAGATTGAATTTAAACAAATATCATGATGATTTTCGGTAGAGCATATAACCGGCAAAAGCATGAACAATAAGCTTTTTATTGTCAGGAAGATTGGGTGAAATAACCAGCGTATCCTGGTTTACATCCTTAAATCGCTTACCCCATTCAAGCGGCAGCCAGCCTTCGCGGTAATGGCACCAAAAGGTATGATCGAGACTATGCAGCTTGTAATCATATAATAAGCTTCCTAAATCAAAATCAGAAAGAGAATTTCCTTCTTGGTCTAAAATAGAGCCTTTGATTCCGACTAATGACTTGCTTTCACGAATTTCACCGATCAAATCCCTTTCCCCATCATATATTTTCACTGGCGGATATAATCCATAAGATTGACTGACATATCCAAGCTTATATCCTGAGTGATCAGCAATGATCCACTCTTTTTTCATAAATGTCTGTATTGATTTTGGAATCAGCCAATGAATCCAATTCATTTTGAAACCTTTCATTTCATGGGTCATGTATCCACTAGGAGTGTAAAATGCAATATGAAATACCGATGAAGTCATTTTCATCATGATAAATTCGTTTTCTTTATGATACTCTGACTGGTGCTCAGATTCTTCCACGATAACTTCAATTGACCGATTTCGATTAATGATTCCGACTGTGATTAAAGTTGCGCTCATCATGAAAATGGAGATTAAGGTTCCGTTTAAATCTTCTTTTACTATATTGAATAAATTGACAGCGAAAAGAATGATTCCGGCTGTACAGAGAAATCCCCCAATCCAGAGTGAGTACTTGGCTGTTTTCTGATAATAATTATTAATCTTCATCGCATATCCCCCCAGATTATATACGAATAGGATTGGAAAAGGTTACTAAAAACAGCATAAAAAAAGACTGCATATTAGCAGTCTCAATGTTCATAGATCATCTTTCTAGTCATGCCTCCATCAACGACAATGTTTAATCCCGTTACAAAATCATTTTCAGGATCTGTTAAATAAAAACATGCTTTTGCAATATCAGCAGGCTTTCCGACTCGTTTGGAAAGATGCTGATCATGATCGATTTGTCTGAGTTCTTCGTATTCCTTTGTTTCAATCCAGCCAGGTGAAATACAATTCACTTTGATCCGATCTTCACTGAGAGATACAGCAAGCGCATGTGTCAACGCAACGATCCCGCCTTTTGTTGCAGCATAGGCTTCAGAGTCTGGTTCTGACATTGCAGCTCTTGTGGATGCGATATTGACAATAAAACCGCCTGATGAATTCTTCCTCATCACCTTCGCTGCCTCTTTGGAACAGAAAAATGTGCTTCTTAAATTGGTGTTGATCACATCATCCCAATCCTCCAATGTCAGTTCATAAGGCGATTTAAAGCGGGATACACCTGCATTGTTAATCAAAACATCAATTCTGCCGGTTAGACCAGCTGCTTCGTTCATAAGTTGCTCGATTTCGGCAATGTTCCTTACGTCTGTTTGCACAAAGCGAACATTTTTATAATCTGCTTCGATTCTTTTTCCTTTTTCTTCATCTAAATCAGCAAAAACAACAGTATCACCAAGAGAAGCATACTGTTTGACGAGTTCTTCTCCAATGCCATTAGCACCGCCAGTAATTATGACTGTCCTGCTCATTCCTTTTTCTCCTCTTCAAAACAATAACGTTCAGCCCATTCTTTTACTTCCATCATTACTTTTTCTAAAGAATGGCCCATTTCGGTTAGCTGATACGTCACCTTTACTGGGGTATCCGGAATCACTACTCTTTGAACAATGCCGGCTGATTCCAATTCTTTCAATCGTTCGACAAGCATTTTTTGGCTTATACTAGGAATGGTATCTGTTAAGTCCTTAAATCGCTTAGGTCCATCTAACAGGACGTGTATGATTAAACCCGTCCATCTTTTCCCTAAAAATCCAAATGCTTTTTCCATTTTGGGACATAAATTGGATTCCATTTGAATCTCCTTTACCATCTTTTTTCTTGACATATTATTTTAATCATTTTATGATTACAAAAGTCAAATAACTTACTAAAAGTTAGCCTGTAACTTTTTGTATATTATACCCTAACTAAAAATGATATTCAACAATGGAGGTTTTTCACAATGTCTACCGCTACAACTGAAAGCATTTTATCCATTATGTCTGAACGCAGTTCTGTCCGTAAATATGATCCAAGCGTTAAGATCAGCAAAGAAGAATTAAAAAAAATCCTTGAATTTACAGGAAAAGCTCCATCTGCATGGAACCTTCAGCACTGGAACTTCATAGTATTTCACAGCGATGAGTCAAAAGAAAGACTTCTTCCGATTGCCTACAATCAAAGTCAAATTACGGAAGCATCTGCAGTGGTTGCTATCTTAGGAGATCTTGAGGCGAACAAAAATACAGATCAAGTTTATAATCCGCTAGTAGAAGCAGGATTTATAAAAGAAGAAATTAAAGAAACATTGGCAGGCCAAATCAACGGTGCCTATCAGAATCCGATTTACGCTCGCGATGCTGCTTTCAGCAATGCATCCCTTGCTGCCATGCAGTTAATGCTTGCAGCAAAAGCAAAAGGCTACGATTCTTGTGCGATTGGCGGATTCAATGCCGAGCAGCTTTCTGAAACATTTAAAATTGAAGACCGTTATGTACCAGTCATGCTCATTTCCATTGGCAAAGCAGCGAAACCTGCACATCAAAGCTCACGCATCAGCATCGATAAATTAAGTACATTTCTTTAATACGAAACCGGTAAAGTGAAAACTTTGCCGGTTTTTGTATTTTTTGAACCATTGGGGGAAGTTAACGCTGACACTCCCCTAGTCCGCAAACAGCTGCAGGACATTGCAAAAAAAGACTGCTTTCAGTTGGTGAAGTTACTGATTACGCCGTATTCTTATCACATGTTAAACCAAAAGGTGTAACGGGACTGGCTCTGCTGCTTGAAGGCGGATAGACAGCTTTATAGTCTGGTCCTGTTTATCTCCAACAGGCATAAAAGGATCCGACGGAGAAGTCCGGTTTTGACTTCATCGGCGGAGCGGACAAAACCGGATGCTTGCCAGTCAAAATAAAAAAGGAGTGTCCATACCGGAACTCCTTTTTTATACGATTCAAAACTTACTTAACATACTCCTTATACCATGCACTTGCTGCTTCCACTTCAGACGAAGTCAGCTGATGACCATGATTCTCCCAGTGGATGGCTACTTCACCATTTGCTGCCTTCAGTAATTCAGCTAAGTCACGTGTCTCTTGCGGCAGACATATCGGATCATTCATACCAGCCCCGATAAAAACAGGAGTGCCTGCTAATGAAGGAATCTCAATGTTTCTTCTCGGGACCATTGGATGATGCAAGATCGCTGCCTTCAAAGAATTTTCATAATGAAATAGTAGGCTCCCGGCAATATTCGCTCCGTTTGAATACCCAACCGCAACAACATCGGATCGGTCAAATGAGTATTTTTTAGCCGCTTCGTTTAAAAAATCATTTAATTCACCTGTTCGGAAAATCAAATCCTCTTCATCAAACACACCTTCAGCCAATCTCTTAAAGAAACGGGGCATACCGTTTTCGAGCACATTCCCTCTCACGCTTAGAAGATTTGCGTCGTCATCAATATGTTTAGCCAAAGGAATGAGATCGTTCTCGTCTCCGCCTGTACCATGTAAGAGCAATAATGTTCGATTGCGATTTTTTCCTTTTTCAAAAATATGTTTCATATTACACCTCTCCTGTATTGAAATTAAAAGGTTTGGCAGTTAAGCCAAACCTTTTTTTTAGAGATAAGAAAGCATAAAATTTTGCGCATTAATGTCTAGCGTAAGCGCCCAACTCCTCACCCAAAACAAATCCATAAAAAAGTCAAAACCGGACTTTTCTGCCGGATTCTTATCTGTCATGCCTGCGCTAAACGGGCGCTTGTGCTTTTCTTACTGCATCCCTTTTTTAATCGATTCTGCAATTGTAACTGTTCGCTTAGCCTGGTGCTTAACAGCTGCTTCTACATCTTCTTTTAAAGTACCATCCTGATCAGCAGTAACAGAAGTACCGTATGGATTTCCTCCTGCAGCGTATGCTGACTGATCTGTATATCCTGGTGCCGCTACAATCGCTCCCCAGTGATACATTGTTGTATATAAGCTTAAGATTGTCGCTTCCTGACCGCCATGCGGGTTGCTTGCAGAAGCCATTGCGCTCACTACCTTATTCGCAAGCTTTCCTTGGAACCAGAGACCCCCTGTCGTATCAAGAAATTGTTTCATTTGCGCTGGAACATTACCAAATCGAGTCGGTACACTGAAAATAATCGCATCTGCCCATTCTAAATCATTCAGGGTTACTTCAGGAACATGCTGAGTTGCTTCAGCATGAGCTTTCCAAGCAGGATTTGAATCAATTGCAGCTTGCGGTGCAAGCTCAGGAACTTTAAGTACTTTAACTTCTGCTCCAGCTTCTTTAGCGCCGGCCTCTGCCCATGTTGCAAGCTTGTGGTTCGTACCTGTTGAACTGTAGTAAATGACAGCTAATTTTACATTTGACATTCCGATCTCTCCTTGTGTAATGTTCTTTATTTTCGAGAAAAAATATCTTCAATAAATATATCTCGAATTCGAATTAATTATATGTTGTCCAATAATGAAAGTCAACAAATAACCTGTATATTCTGCATTATTACTATTCCCCTCTTTTGAAAGAAAAAACTCCTTTTTATGGAAGAAAAGGAGTTTTGCGAGTGAGTTGCCCGTTTCGCCGATTTGGAATTTTGTTTTGGCTCATTGGAACACTCTTTGGCAGGTTGTAGTTGGGTGCATGGTATCTTTGCATCAGTCCTGGATTATTAAGTTGGGATTTGGGCTTATAAAATGACTTCTTCTGATCATATAGCTGCAGATTCGATAATAGGAACAGCAGTTAGTTGAAAAGGTGGCAGACGCCTTCCAACACTACAGTAAGAATAAATGGTCAAGTGCACCCAGTAACAGAATATTTTAGGGTATAAGATTTTAAATTCAACCTATGTTTTCAACTCTAACTGTCATTGTGCTAACTCATACAAACATACACTATCTAAAATTTGAATACGAAAAAAGCGCAGACAATTTGTCCGCGCTTTTTTCTATCCAGAACTTACATCTGTTCATTCAACACTTTAATGGCTTCATCCATCTGGGTGTCATTTTCTTTTAGCTGCGCCTGAAGCAATTCAAGCATTTTGATTGTTGTGTCACCGCTGATGGTGCCGGTCGGTTCGATGTTATTTTTTGTTTGGAACTCAGTCACAGCTTTCTTTGTGCTTTCATCAAAGAATCCATCTGTTTTTATGTTTGTATAACCTAATGCTTTAAGCATTTGCTGTGCTACTTTTACTTCAGCAGATGAATCTTCCTGCTTAAGCGTTTTTTCTGGATTTAAATAAGGCAGATTCGCATATGCAGGCAATGAAGCCTTATGCTGCGGTTCAATCCCTTTTTTATGAATCCAGGATCCATCAGGCGTCAGCCATTTGGCAATTGTATATTTAATAGAGGATCCATCTTCAAAGCTTTTCGCAGTTTGTATGGTTCCTTTACCAAATGTCTTTTCTCCAACAATAGGAATACCTGCTGATTGATTCAGGGCCCCAGCCATAATTTCAGCTGCACTTGCTGTACCATTATCTACAACGACAACAACAGGTACATTGACTGCTGAATCATTTTGAGATTTTTGAACTTCTTTGGAACCGTCCTTATTTTCAATCTGCATGATTGTTTTCCCTTTAGGAACGAAAATATCGCTCATCGCAATGGCCTGATCAAGCAGACCGCCGGGATTTTGTCTTAAATCAAGGACTAAGCCCTTAACTTCTTTTTTGTTCAGTTCATTTAAGGCATCAGCCAGCTCCTTGCCTGTCGTTTCAGAGAACTTTGTGATTTGAACCTTTCCGATTCCATTTTCAACTTCCGTATACACTGTCTCTAGAGGAATTGTATCTCTTGTTAGGTTAAAATCCAGCTCTCCAACGCCGTCACGTTCAATAACGAGCTGTACTTTAGATCCTTTTTCACCGCGGATCAGCATGACTGCTTCATTAACCGTCATTCCTTCAACACTTTTATCATCTACTTTTAAGATTTTATCTTTCGGCTTTAATCCCGCTTTTTCCGCTGGAGAACCTTTGATCGGAGAGACAATCATGATTTTTCCGTCAGATTCCTGGACTTCAGCACCAATTCCTTCAAAAGATGAAGAGATGTTTTCATTAAAGCCCTTTGCTTCGTCTTGGTCCATATAGGTTGAATACGGATCATCCAAAGACTGAATCATTCCTTTGATGGCCCCATCTACAAGCTTTTCTTGATTTGTATCTTGATAAAACTCGCCTTTTAGCGTGTCGTATGTAGAAAATAGCTTTTCAAAGGGATCATCACTTTTTTCCTGTGCCTGACTTAATCCGCTGTCCTGCTGCACAAATGCAAACGTAATACCTGCGCTGATGATGGCAGTTAAAAGGATTGCAAACAGAAATTTCACATTATTATTTTTAAACAAATTAACACCACCCTCATTATGTAATCATTATGAGTAACGAAAAGAAAAACGTCAACTAAAAACGCAGGAATCATGTGTTCCATCAAACAGTATGTACTATATGGCAAAAACCATTCTTTTCGAACATCACATTTTGGAGGCAATTCTTTTTTTTGCCAAAACATAGTTTAATCCGGCAGGAGGCCAATACCGGGCTGTTTGCTTTACTCTTCTATGTGTTCATATCTAAATAATCCGCATATTTTATCTATCATGAAAGGAGTTAATGCACATGCCGAGCTATCTTGATTTACTTGCACAACTTGGAGTTGGCGGCGCCCATCCAGGAGGCTTTTTGCTTACAAAAGAGATTATTGAACGCGAAATGGTTTCTGAGTCAGCAGTCATTCTGGACGTTGGATGCGGAACGGGCCAAACCCTTCAGTTTCTAAGATCGATGAATTATGATGCAACTGGTTTTGATTGTGATCCAACAATGCTTCTAAAAGCAAAGAAACGACTAAATGATGATACGTGCCTCATTCATGGAACAGCCGAAAAGCTGCCATTTAAAGACAGCCAATTTGATTTGATTTTATGTGAATCTGTTCTAAGCTTTACTCATTCTCAGCAATCTCTTTATGAAATGCATCGTGTTCTCAAAGATCATGGGGTCCTTCTCGCCATCGAAGTGACGAGAATTGATCACCCTGCTGATGAAATCCAAAAAAAGATTCAATCATTTTATGGTTTTCGGAACCTTTTGACTGAATACGAGTGGAAGTCTGCATTCTATCAGGCAGGATTTAAAAAGACCGATATTTTCACCGAAGAGGATTATGACATTGAAGATGATGAACCAACAACTGAGTTTGATATGTCAGACGATCTAGATCCTATTTATTTTGAAATGCTTGCCAAACATGAAGAACTGCGCGAAGCCTATCAGCAAACTGTACAATTTCGAATTTTCAGAGGCGTTAAATAGAGACTATCGGGGTATACGTACAAACCCTTCTCTCTCTTTAATCATAGTTTATGAGGAGAGCGGGTTGAAGGGAGGATAAGAATTTGTCTCAAAATTATTATAATCTTTGTTGTCAGTATCATGGAAAAGTCGTTCGCATCAGTGACCGATTTGGAAATCAGCATGTTGGAAGAATTATGAATGTTACAAGAAATAAGGTTTATATTCAGCCTTTTGGCGGCCGCAGACGTGGCGGTTATGGATTGGGATTCTACGGCGGCGGTTACGGTTATGGCTACGGTTACGGCGGTTATGGAATCGGGCTTGCGTTTATAACAGGCGTTGTACTGGGCGGTTTGCTGTTCTGGTAAAAGTTTCTGGGAATAAAAAAGCAGTCTTTTCACAAATAAGTGAGAGACTGCTTTTTTCATAATAACTTACCTATTTTTTTATAAATAGAGACAATTTCATCTTCTTTCATTCTGACCAGACCGCTTGACGAAGGTGCAGCAAATTCCATGACACCTTCTACCAGAGACTCAGGTTGCAATCCCCAATCTGCTTTCTTTTTCCCGCTGTAGGACAAATAAACGCCCTTTCCAACAAAACATGCCACTTTTGGCTGATAGGTTTCAAGCTTTTTCCTGAGTTCGGCTTTGCCAATACGATATTCTTCAGGAGTAATTTCTGCAGCCGTTTTCGTTGGGCGATGAACAATGTTGGTGAACCCAAAACCTTTTTCAAGCAGCAAGCGATCTTCACTTGGCAAATAGAGCCGTTTGGTAATTCCTGATTTAAATAAAATTCTCCAAAAGCGGTTATTTCGACTGGCATAATGATGCATAACTTCTGCTGAATAGAGGCTTGGATTAAATCCTATGAAAATGAGATCCAGATTCTTTGCGAGCAAATCAAGATCAGGATTTTCAGATATCATTATATTTTCTTTACTTTGGCAAAATATTCTTCAAGCGTCAAATCATTTTCATAGATTTCCGCCGCTTCATTTACCCCTACATAACGTAAATGCCATGGCTCGTATGCAAACTGGGTAATGTCTTCTTTTCCTTTTTGGTAGCGAATAATAAAACCGAATCGATGAGCATTCTCTTTCACCCATTTACCTTCAGGGGTATCCCCGAATTTTTCGGTGATGTCCATATTGGCGCTTTTGCTTGTTATATCCATAGCAAGTCCAGTCTGATGTTCACTTTGGCCAGGGAGTGCGACTGTCTCTAAAGCCACTTGTTCACCTTTTTGTTCCTTCTCAACATTTAAAATGCCGGTCTGCCGTTCGTAAGATCTGTATCCTGACACAGCAAACAGTTCAACGCCTTCATTTGTTGCCTGATTAAACATTTTTTCAAGTGCAGCTGCTGCCTCTTTGCGGATATATCGCTGTGGAACATCTTGATCTCCAAATGAAAATGGAACGTTTGGAGCGACCAGATCTTCAGGCTCATATGTTGATGGAAGAGAAAATTCTTTGTTCACGAGCGCCATCCGGTTTGAAGGATTTGCTATAGTCGGCATTCCATTTACATCTTCAATCTGATTAAAGAACTGCTCTTCTAATTGCAATCCTGTGATTTCATTTTGGTCAGATTCTTTAGCATCAAGCTGCTGTGTCTCGGATTGTCCTTCTTTGAAAGGATTTAAATCCTTTGAAAATTGGACTCCCGTACATGAGCTCATCATCAGTGTCATTGGAATAAAAGAACTAGCTACTATTTTTTTTATTTTCAAAATACGTTCACCCTACCTGCTTGATTATCATTTTCACCTTCATTCTATCACTATTGCCCAAAATGATAAAAACTATATCTGTCATTTGTGGCAGATCTTGTCGAAAAAAGAAGAAAAACGCGTGAAAAATTTTCACGCGCCTTGTTTTTAGAGATAAGAGATTATAAAATTTTGCACATTGATGGCGAGCGGAATCGCCCAACTCCTCGGCTAGAACAAATCCGGCAAAAAAGTCAAACCCGGACTTTTCCGCCGGATTCTTTTCTGTCATGCCTGCGCTAAACGGGCGCTTGCACTTTTCTTATTTAATTGCTGCCTCTAAAGCAATTTCCATCATTTCATTAAATGTTGTTTGACGTTCCTCTGAAGTTGTTTCTTCGCCTGTTAAAATGTGATCGCTTACTGTCAGAACAGATAGTGCCTGACGTCCAAATTTGGCTGCAAGTGTATAAAGGGCCGCAGATTCCATTTCAATTGCAAGAACTCCATATTTTGCCCATTTCTCGAGCTCTGAATTGTCGTTATAGAACATGTCCGCTGTAAAAACGTTTCCAACTTTCAGCTTTAATCCTTTTTCAGTTCCAGCATCGTATGCATGCTTTAACAATTCAAAGTCAGCTGTAGGCGCATAATCAACTCCGCCAAATGTCATTCTATTCATTTGTGAATCTGTTGATGCGCTCATTGCGAGGATGACGTCTCTTACTTTTACGTCTTTTTGAATCGCTCCGCACGTACCGACACGAATTAATTTTTGCACATTGTAGCTTTGCATAAGCTCATTGATATAGATGGCGATGGATGGAACACCCATGCCAGTTCCCTGAACTGAGATGCGCTTGCCTTTATATGTTCCTGTAAAACCAAGCATGCCTCGTACTTCATTGTAGCACACTGCATCTTCTAAAAACGTTTCAGCTATATATTTTGCGCGAAGCGGATCCCCAGGCAATAGAATAGATTCTGCAATTTCATTTTCTTTTGCTCCTATGTGAACACTCATCGTTCATACCTCCAATTATATGTATAAAATGGTGCTCATTCACTATACCATAAATGACTTTCAAAAATCATTCATACATTTTCATTTTTCGATTGGAGCTGCTTTCTTATACATGCAAGTATTTTACTGTTATGAGAATCCCGAAGCACGGGGAAAATAAGCTGGACAAGGAGGGGTTCCATAATGGGCAAAAAACACCGAAATCGCATAAACGGACAAAAGAAAAACAATCACATTCCCGTTGAAGCAATTGAAGCAGAAGAAAATGCTCACGGTAAAGAAGAAACTTCAACTAAACGAAAAAATGGTCCTGGACATAATATGTAGAAATAATAATAGACAGCGATTCTTCAGGTCGCTGTCTATTATTACCTTACATGGACCCTGTTAATTTTCGTCCAGCCGCCTGATAATAGCTTATAATAAGTTTGCCCACGTTTCACTTCATCAATTAAGACAATATCACCCGTCAAAATGAACCTTGCGTCATAATCTCGAGGTACACGGTCAGACACGTTAAAGGTACAGAAAACAAGATGTAGAGCTTCATCATGCCCCGCTGCTTCAATGTTCATTCGATATACTTGCTCATACCCCTTATTTTCACCGTATTTTGGTGTTTGAAAGATGGTAATGTCGTATTTCTGGCACCTCTTTTTTACTGCAAAAAGATTTAAACCCATATACGCTTCACCCCTTCATATCTTTCCTTATTTATTAGAGGGAGAACGTCATTTTTCCTTCTTCTAAGTTAGTCTAGTTTTGTCGATTATTTTCGAATTAATGCCCTCGTACACTTTTATCAGAATTAAAAGCCACGCCATACCTGCCGAAAAACCAGCCAGCACATCAAATAAGTAATGAACACCAAGATAAATTCGGCTTATGCCGATTAAGCCAATTAGTAGAACGGTCATACCGATCAGCCACTTCTTGCGGCGCTCATTTGTGCCATTTAACTCAATCAGCAAATAACAGATAAATCCATAAACAGCTGCGGAATTCATCGAGTGACCACTTGGGAAGCTATAGTGGGCAGCGTTTATAACCGCATCAAATGAAGGTCTTTCGCGATGAAAGAATTCCTTTAATTCAAAATTAAGAAAACGAACCGAGTTTAATGTAAACCACAGAAAGATTATCGATAAAATCCTGCCATAAAAAAGGAGAATAATCGAAACAAAGAAGAGAAGCGGTAATTCTACTTTTATGGATCCAATTTCGCTCATGACGAGAAAGAACTTAGTAAAAGCCTCAGAGCGGAGTCCCTCCATACCTTTTACTGCGTAATTATCGATTTGCTGAATTTGCTCAAATCGATACATTAAGGCAAATAAAACAAATAAAAAAAGATAAAGTGCAATTTTTTTCATGTTTCCCCTCTCCGCAATCTATTCATATTTGTCTGTTTTCAAAATCAAATCACTGTAAACGCTTATGTGTATCGTAAAACAGAGCGTTAAATTTTTTTATGTTTTTTCTGTTCTTTATGTCCTGGAGCAGGCTGAGCTTTATGTGTCAGCTCGTTTGAGAATTCTTCTTTATTATTTGAATGCTGTTTTTTTGCTTTTTGCTCTGCGCTATTTTGATGTTTATGGGCCATAACAGTTCCTCCTTCATAAATAAGAATAGTAACTGTCTTATTTTTTCACGACAATAGAAGAAACATTCATGAAAACGATTTATACTCTTCATGCATATACTATGGAAAAGATGCACTTTTTTCATAGAGGGTGATTCTTCTGAAATACTTCATACTCCTCGTTATATTCTTTTCCTATCTTTTCTATTGTGAACAAGCGGCAGACCCGCCAGCCACTCCACATACTCAGCTGCTGATTGCTCACAGAGGACTTTCTTCATATGCCCCTGAAAATACGATTTCTTCATTTGATCTCGCTGCAGCAGAAGGCTTCGATTTGATTGAGCTCGATGTACAAATGAGCAAAGATAAACAATTAGTCGTCATTCATGACACCTCCCTTAAAAGGACGGCTAACTTTGATGAAAAAGTGGCGAATTTGACTCTTGATGAGCTGCAGACTCTTGATGTTGGCATCTGGTTTGATGAATCATTTGCAGGTGAAACCATCCCTACGTTGAATGAGGTCTTTACAAAATATAAAGACCATCACTTATTGATTGATATAAAACGCCCCTCGCTTTATCCCGGAATTGAACAAGTCCTGGCAGATAACATCCTCAAATCATATAAGCCGCAAGAGTATTCTCTACTATCGATTCAATCAGCTGATCTCACAAGCATCCGAATCCTGCAAACACTTTTGCCCCACATTAAAAAAGGACTTGTTGTTTCCTCGCATATTCCGTATCATCAAATAAATGCACTTGGATCAGAAATTGATTTTTTAACTCTTCACAAACGCACCTTAACCATTTTTGTCTATCAGCAAGCAAAACGGGCTAATCTTACACTTTATATTTGGGGTATACAAAATAAATACGATTATAAAAATGTAAAAAGACTAGCTGTGGATGGTGTTGTGATCAACAAAACCTATGATTAAGCATAGCGGAAGCGCCTTATTCAGCTCAGACAGACAGAAAAGGATCTGACTGAAAAGTCCGGTTTTGACAATACTTTCAGATCCGTTCTGACCGAGGTGTTAGGTGCTTACGCTTGCCATCAATGCACATACTGCCTATGTCTCAAAAAAGCCCGTTTAAAAGGAACGGGCTTTTTTACGTTTTCCTATCCATTTCAAAAACATTTTTATGTATAGATATCCTAAAAATAAACACAGGATTGCCATTCCAATGACATCCAAGCCAAACAGCTTCAATACCATACTTAATGCAGTAAACAAATAAAGCATCCCAAGCATGGATCTCATTTCAGCATGTTTGTATTTGCCAGTCATGAATGCCCCAGCTTGAGCTCCTGCGAGTCCTCCGGCTAGCAGGAAGGCACCTGCTGATAAATCGATTGGCGATTTTATAAAATAAGTGATAAACCCTGTACTAACAATGAATAACACGCTAAGCAGGCTTGTACCAATGGCATGCTTAGGATAAAAACCACCTATTGAAATCAGAAGAGGTACAATGATAAATCCACCTCCAACTCCAAGCATAGCAGATATAAATCCGCCGAAAACCCCTATAATGTTTAAAAAAACAAACGCCCATTTTTTTACTGGTTTACGTGTATTCAAAGTATTCTTTTTTTTAAAGACAAGAAGGCTCCAGGCAAAATAACTTAAAATAAGGATATAAGCAAATGGTATAACTGTTTCATCATATCCATTGTTATTTAAAGAATATACCAAAGGATTTGCAGCCTGTGTAGCGGCCATACCGCTCAGAGCAATGATCGATGCTTCTTTCCATTTCACATTCTTCATTTTAAAATGTGCAAATGCCCCTGACAGTGAGGTGCCGATTGTATACAATAAACTAATTGTAATTGCAGGAATTGGTTCTGTACCTAGCAACAGCAGGATGGGTGTCAAAATAAAACCTCCGCCGACACCGAAAAAACCGGATACGACACCAATCAGCATACCCATTGCTGCAAACAGGATAATAATAATGATCACACCTTCTGCAAATAATAAACTTCTTTCTTATTTTATAGGTACCGCCCGGTTATTAAAAGGTGATGCGTTATTTTCAGAATAATTACATTACTGATATTAAAAAACCGCAGCTTTCAGCAGCTGCGGCAACTAGATTTTATTCTTTTTTTAAAGAAACCAGCAGTACACCTGCAATAATGAAAACCCCTCCTAAAAAGAAAGAAAGACTTAATGCTTCATTTAATAGCAGCCAGCCAAAAAAAGCGCCAGTCAGAGGCTGGAAAAAGAAGAAAAGTGAGCCTGCTCCTGCATCCAATAATTCCATCCCTTTATTCCAGAGAAAAAAAGCGCCTGCGGTTGAAACGATTCCTAAATATAAAAGCCCTCCTACAACGAGAGGATTTAGATTTGAAATGGTGTGCATTTTCAATTCCATAATCATAAACGGAAACGTGAATAGCACGGCAAACAGGATGGCATAAGCGGTAATCGTTAAAGATGAAAATCTCTTGGAAGCTATTTTGACGTAAACAGAAAGCAAAGCCCACGTCACTGCAGCCATAACTAAAAATAGACTTCCGCTAATAGAAGCATCATGGGTATCTCCCATCCCGATCACGATAAGCACACCAATTGTCGCAAGGAAAACGGATATCATTTTTCTAGCCGTTATTTTTTCTTTTAGAATCAATCTTGCAAATAGAACTACAAACGCAGGTGTTGCTGAAGTTATTAAGGCTCCTGTGTGGGCATCTGACAATTTTATGCCGACAAATTGGCAAGTAATCGATACAAAATACCCGATAAAGCCAATCCGTGCAAATATAAGATAATCACCTTTTGTATATTTAGGCTTTTTTCCTTTATGCATAATGTTTACAATCACAAACAAAACAACAGCTGCAATGGCAAAACGCAGCCAAACTAAAGTTAATGGAGGAATATAGTCCAGCACATATTTGCTGACAACATACATTCCGCCCCATATGCTTGCAGCGAGCGATAAACAAACCGCTCCTGTCCATGTATTTTTCATTGGCAGTGCCTCCGTCTATATAGGATTTAAACTGAACTTCTCCTAAAGACAGGGCAAGAATTCATTCTTTCCCTTCTTTAGGAAAGAAACACAGGCTGATCATTTTCAAAAAGTGATTGAAATAACATGATTATTTCTCCTTTCGTCTAACGCGGTTTGGCAATAATGCCATTATGAACCTTTATATAACCGTGTCTCAAAATATCGAAACCGTTTTCATAAACGTACAGTCCCATTTGCTGAATCGTCATTAACTCCCGGTACGTATGATTCATAACGTCAGCCATGATTTGATAATACAATTTAGACTTCATCTGTGCCCTTGGCGTTGTTAAAATTGCATACCCGCCCTCTTTTAGAAACCTGCGGTGCCAATCTATGGACTCTGGCTTTTGGTCATCCGGAAAATGTTCGATCATTCCCACGCTGATTACTATATCAAACTCTTTGCCAAACGGCAGCCTCCGGATATCTTCAACAAGATATGTAATATTAAAATCTTGTTTATACCATACTTTAGGTGCTCCAGTCTCAGGGTTTTCACCTAAAAACGGATAATGCTCAGGAAATTCCGCAAATCGGCCATCACGGCAAAAGGCATCATAATCAACCATCACAATTTCAGCTCCAGGATACATTGCTGCAAGCTGCATCGCTTCATAGCCTTCAGCTGCTCCTAAAAACAAGATCTTCGGTTTTTCAACATCAAGCCCTTCAAATAGTGCACGTTTCCCTCTAGGATCCCAAATACCATCTTCTATTCTATGTATATAATTCCATAGCCGCAGCCTCATTGATTTCCCCAGAACGTCTTTCACTTCACTTGGGCGAAATGCCGAAATGCTTTTTTTTATTTGATCATTTAAAACGTTTAGTTCTTCTGGAACATCTTTCACAAACCATTCATGGAATGATTTATTAAAATACTTCCCATGATGTTTGAACTGGCATCGTTTTATTGTTCTCCGCCTCCCAGTCTTTGCGATCTTTTGCATAAGTCTTTACTTCATATGGCTTGCCAACATCCTTCCAAGTAAGAATTGACCAGTCTCCAACCAGATTTGAAGCAAAAAGCTCATCCTTCTCTTCCTTTGAATAGGTCCGAAGATCAATTTTAAAGCTTTCAGTTAAAGCTGTTTTCCCAATATCACTTTCCGTAAACGGACGAACAGCTGCTTCTGCAGGCACTGGTATTGGCATGAAGAACCTCCACTCATTATTTTCTGAATTTTATACTAATTTTATCAACCTGCATTCCTTTTCGCAATTAATATTTTATAAGAAAACATTAAATAACAAGAATACTGAGGAATACTGAGAAACACTGAAAAAAGACGAAAAACTAAGATAGTGGAAGAAAAAGAGCATTTTACTGCTCTAAATCGTCTGAAACACCTTTATACAGATAATTCTGAATCTTTAACTATTGTAAAGTTTTTGTTAAGATTAACTTACTCACTCATAGGAAGGCGTGATTCCAATGACGACGGTAAGCGAAGCATATCAGAATCACATCTGACAAAAAAATCAGCCCGTGAAAACTGATTTTAAGGTGTGTGGATATGCGGGGATATGTGAATCTGACTAAGGGGATGATTCCAATGACGAAGGTGAGCGAAGCATGCTAAGATCATGATGCAAATGAAAATAGCCTGTGAAACCTATTTTCGCAGCATGTGGGCATGTGGGGAAAACAAAAATAAGAATAAACTGATCGAATCCGTGCAAGACATTAATTGAAATACAATCAATTGATTCAAAGCAACGAATGGTTATTAGTAAGAAAGGAAAGAACGAAAAAGTGAATATGCTTGACTCAAGATAAGGCGCTGTTTATGTTCTGTATACATAGACAGCGTTTTGTTTTATCTAATTGTGCAAAATCAGCTAATTCGAATTAATTCGCGGCCATTTCAATTTAATTCGCGCGCTTTCCAAATTAATTCAACATCAATGTCAAAATAGACGTTTCATTTAATTGAAACGCCTTCTGTTAATTTCTTTTTCTTATTCTAATTCGTTTCTGCCAATTCAAATTCTTCTATTAAAAATAAAAGAAACTGATCTGCAGCATCATGGACAGGTCCAAACTTGGCGGTGTCTTGAATTCTTTTTTTCGCAGCATCTATGTAAGGATAAAAACCTGGCTGAATTTCCAGATCCTTGATTAATTGTTCTCTCGTTTTATCTAATACAGTATATTTCCTTGTCCAACTATTTTCACTCATATCTACCATTCAACTCTTTCCTTTCCACATGAAGCGGGAAGCCCTTCAAATCATTATTTTCAGCTATAATTTATTTGAAAATTTATCTCTGGAGATTCTCACTTTCAAGTTTTCGGTCCATGAATTTTATACCGTTTCTAATAAAGTAGATGATAGAAATGGGAACCTATCAGCAGTTTCATCCCCATATTCCTCAGTAAGAGCTGCAGCAAGCATACTGGAAATTGTTTCTTTCTTTTGAATATCAAATGATACAATTTCATTAGCATTTAAGCCAAATGTAAGACCTGTGTGTGTGTAGCCTACAAAAAATCGATCTATTTGCAGTTTTTCGATTACTTCTTCTTTTTCAAGACCTAACGTAAGCAGTGATAGCTTTCCTTTTTCTGTACCAATTTCAATTTCGTATATCATGGGTGCTTCCTCCTTAAATTATTGATCATGAAGCCGATTAATATGTATGCTCTGTGCATGACAATTAAGGTAATCAGTGCGACTAATCGTCTTTTTTAACCAACTGTCCTAGTATACTATACGTGTTGTCCCTCACTTTTTTTGTCTGTACCTTTACTTCCCCTTTTTTTAAAAGGCGGTTATCGCATTGATTGTTGTTTTTGGTTATTAATTGTACCCGTGGATTTCGCTGCAGGCACTTTCTTTTCGCTGGGAGGGATGGGAGCCTCTATTTCCCGCACGATTCAATTCCCTTCCGCTGCAATCCACTAAAGGTTTTAACCATTTTTTCTAAAAGCAGCAACCTTTACGAAAAGAGCCTTTTAAAAAGTTGCTAAGGAGACAAAGAGCACTGTTTTTCTAAGTGAATCCTATCTGCAGTTAGTGCGATATAAAAAAGGAAACACTTTTTTAGGTTTCCTTTCATTTATTCATGCCATGCCTTTGTAGGTCGGTCCTCAGGATACCCATACTTTTCACGGTAGCTCTTTCGCTCTTCGGTAAAATCCCACCAATTTTTATCACTTTCTGGATGTTTCGCATGATGAACGGCACATCTCATCACGTCTTCTACACAAGGATCCATCCA
Organism: Bacillus sp. UMB0893; assembly: GCF_002858905.1. Lineage (NCBI taxonomy): Bacteria > Bacillati > Bacillota > Bacilli > Caryophanales > Bacillaceae > Bacillus > Bacillus sp. UMB0893. The sequence goes on from NZ_PKLB01000009.1 coordinate 28,382, forward strand.
TACACCGTATTTTTTCTCAAGTTCATGCACTAGCTCTTCTCCCTTTTTATCCCTCAGTTCACTTACATCAGAAAAGCCTAAATCTACGACAAGATTGTGTGCAAGCTTCGGTCCGACAGAGGGGATGGACTGAAAGACAGCTAGTCCCACTAGTTCTCTTGCACGATCTTTTGAAATGCCAATAAGTGATGCTAATTTATCTGATTCCATATTCTTTATATCCGAAAGTTTAATTTTGGCGCTTCTTAACTGTAACCTTTCACTGTCATGAAGCGGCAGTTTTGGTGATTTTGCATGTTCTTTTTGCAACGTTATTTCTCCTTGTGATTAAGAATATTCATGAGAAGTCTCGTCATAAAAAACAGCAGTGATCTTCTCAATCACCACTGTTACTCTTTCTTAACTATATCTTTGAATGACGTTTTCAAGAGTCCGGCTGATGCTTGCCTGATCACCTTGTGTGAACGTAACTTTCACCTTTGATTCATCCATTTCAAGGGCTTCAGATAAAAAGCCTCCCAGACCTCTTGCTCGACGATCAACTTCAAGCAATAGCTCTACTCCGTGATTGCTTATATTTGAAATAACGACTTCAAGTTCATCCAGCTTGCCGCGGAACTGTCCGCCAGTTGGATAAAACTCAAATTCCTGTACGAATGGAAGGCGCTTTCGCAAGTGATAGGGAGCGGCTTCGTTTTCTACTTTTCTTAAATTAAAGCCCAAATCTCTCAATGCAGCAAATATGGTTTGTACGAGCGCAGGGGGGACCACTTCCAAATAATCTTTATCGCTGGGATCGACTGCCCCTTTAATATCAAGACCTGTCTCAAGCCAAACCTTTGAAGAGCCTAATGAAATTGGTGTATCCGATGGAAGCGGAAAAGAAAAAGGAATTTCTTTTATTTCATTTGCCATTATCACAAATGGTTCATTGATCTTTACTTTTGTGATAGTTGCAGCCTGCTCATATTTTTTGTCATCTGATTCTTTCACATAGGTCGTTTGAAGAGATAAATAGATTTCATCAATCTGCTGTTCAATGTTACCGCCTTGAACATGAATGATTCCTTTAAGCTCCTCGCCTAAACTAATTTTATCAGAAGATAACCGTGCATCCACCTTTGCAGCACCTATTCCTACACTTGAAAGAATTTTATTGAAAAATGACATTCTGCTCTCTCCCATCCGTACACTTCGTAACTTCTTCTATAAGCTCGTCGATTGAATCGAACGGCTTTTGAAGCTGAAGCATCCGTTTTATTATTTCTTTGGCTACTGCTGATAATTCAAGTTCTTCTTCCCAACAACTGTTTTTTTTCGTGGAAGGCTCAAAGCTTGAATACAATAAAAAAAGCACAAAATGTCCTAATGCAAAAAAATCGCTTCGATAGGAACATTCTCTAAATAGCTTTTTCTCTTTTGTGTATTTCGATTCTGATTTGCTTTCTTCATTTTCTTTACTCATCCGTCTCGCTAAACCGAAATCAATGATATGGATAGACTGATTCTTTAAAAGAATATTCGGGATCCTTAAATCTCTATGCACAATCTCCTTTTCATGAAGATTCTTTACGGCCATTAATACTTTCAACAAAATATGAAAGGATTCCTTCTCATCATACGAATCTTTCTTAATAAATATTAAATCCTCGAATGTTTCACCATCAATATACTCCATCGCAATGAAATTTTTATTTCTCCATTGAAAGTCTTCATAATAAGCTGGAAAAGCTGTTTCATGCAGGGCTGAAAGAATTTCTGCTTCTCTCTGAAATGAATGCAATCCCTTCTTGCTCTGTGCTTTATATGATCTTAGCTGTTTAACAACTGCAGGCTTTTGCCCCTTTTTGTCTTCTGCTAAATAGGAAATGCCATAGCTCCCCATACCAAGAACTTTCTTAATTAGATATCGTTCTTTAATATGTGTGCCTGGTTTAAAAGGCCTTCCAGCGTATTTTAAGATCCAGTTGAACATTAGCTGCTATAAGATCTCGAGAAACGGCTGGATTTTGATTTTCTCTTGTAATGTTTATGACCATATTGAGCGGGATTTCCATAATGCCGATGCTTGCGGTCACTGCTGCTGTATCGACGATGTGATTTATTCCCTAGAAATGACTTTATCAGCTTTTTTAACATGCTTTATCCCTCTTTCTTTTGGTTTCGTCTTTATTTACGTTTCAAATGAACAAAAGTTTCAGCTTTTTTATATGTAAGTAGGAGGCAAGGATTTAGGAGCTGGCTATCATGAACATCCTCCCGCTTAGTAAGAAAAAAGCATTAGCTGTACTATTACCTAATGAAGGAAAATTGAAACTTCAAACTGCACTTTCGGAATCCTTTTCCAATAAACACAGCCGGTTGTCCTATTTAGTGATGAAAAAGAACCTATCAAATGGATCCGACACCAGACAGCCCTCCACAACAAAATAACATTACCAGAACAGCGGCTTATTTGCATTTTTATAAGAAACACCCGGAAATTCATTGGGCTTTTCTCGCTCACATGGTCTCTAGGAATGGCGGTTACAGTATGACTGACCTGAAAAATGGGATGGTCAAACATTTTCTCTCCATTGAGGAGATCACAAAAAATCTTTCATTTTTTAGAATCTGCCAATGCGCTTATTTTTCATGATGCATATCCTCAATTGCTTTTATACGAAATCAGTGCTGCTGTTGGGAAGCCGCTTTTTCATTTGCTCCCTGCATTAAATGTTTCATTATTCAGCCATCCGCGCTGCATACACTCGCCCTTATTACAAATGAACAGCATTATGTAGAACAGCAGCTCATTAAAAAGTCCGCCGCCGTTCTGAAATCCCTGCCATACATTCTACAGGAAAAGTGCGGACTTACGAATGTTGTCTTTCCTTATCAAAAGCATTTTTATGACAAAAAATATTCGCTTGCAGGTCTTGAAGTAGATCATTTTATTCACCTTAAAGCAAGAATAAGATTGGGAAAGGCAATGTATCAAACCCTTTTTCATCCAGCAGTTTTCAAGGAAGCATTAGCATTTGCGGAACACACTTCACATACTGGATCAAGAAGTGATTACTGGCCACATTTTTTCACAGCGGCAGATGAAAAAGTGAAACGTTCCAGCCCAACATTATTGGAAGCCTGAACCGACGTCCCCCATTCCTTTCACATATACTTAGATTGGTTTCAAAGTACTGTCCGTTTTTGGGTTTGACGCCTTTGAACAAAAAGCGGCTTTCAAAGACATGACAAAGAATGTCAAATTGGATTTACTCAAATTGACTTCCCTAAATATTCTTGCCGGATAAATCCTTTATTTCCTTGGAAAATAACAACCTCATGGAAGTGATTTCATTAAAAAACGACGAGAGCTCTCGTCGTTTATTCTATATCATCTAATTCTTCGTCTATTATGCATTTTTCGAGTAAGTAATCGAATGCGATATCTGCGATAGCATCCAGTTCCTGTTCTGAGGGAACATAGCCCCTTCTCGTCAGCTCATTGTAAAAGAATTCTGCCATCTCTTCTGTATCAATAATAACTTCTATTTCTTTCACAACATCGCCCCCTTAGTAAATGTATATATGTCCTATTTTCTGAAACTATGTCTTCTTTATATACGTATTCGATAAAATTTCAAGTTCATAATCTATGCCGGGACGCATACCTTTATAGTAAATGGACAAGCCTAAGGAGATGATTTTATGAAAGCATTACAAGTAGTTTCAAAATCAGATATGATTCAAAACGCACTGAAATTTATTGATGGAGAAGGATTTGATAACATGCTTGAGAACACGATCTATCTATTAAAGGGCTTTATGTTATTCGGTTGTATTCCGTTTTTTATCTATTTGCTTTTGACGCTTTCTCATTTATGATCGTTTGTATATTTTAATAAACTTTCAATGATGAAATCCATCATTTCTTTGTATTCAGGATCTTCAAACATCTGGTACAATGACCTGTAATCATTGTAAATATCAAGCAGTTCATTCACAATATCATTTTGGGTGCGTTTTGCTTTACGGACTGGAGGTTCAAGCTTTTGAAGTTTTTCTTTCGCAAGAAGCTGATCCATCGACTTATTTTCAGGAGAAACGATGTGCATGAGGCTCAGCTGCTGAACAAACGTTCCAGCTTCTTTCTTCCCCAACACAAATGTCAGCTCTTCATCAGATGCCTCAAGCCATTCTCCATCGTTAATTCGCATAAGTTCATAAATAACATCTTCCCATCCGTCTTCTGTGTATCTCCATATCTCCGTACGATAGCCCACGACCTTAAAAAGTTCAGCTTCATATCCCTTCACTTGAACAATATCTCCAATTTGGTACATAAACTCAATTTCAATTTTTTCAGAATCGATGACTTTTCCAGTATAGTCTGCATAAAGCTGAATCGCATTTTCAAAATATAAAATTTCACTGTGATTTACTTCATATAAGTAATGCTGATCGATTTGATGAACGTTCGTAACCGTTCCGACCGTACTATACATGATAATCACGACAATATCACCAACTTTATATTTAGGAATTTTTTTGTTCACTAAAAGGTCCTCCTCTGCCGTGATACATAAAAGTTAAGATAGTATATGCTGCAAAAATGATTTCGTAATGGGCAAATCAGCAAAGGATTTTTGAAAAAAGGACAAGAATAAAAGCCTTGATCAATGATTCAAGCTTCTTTCGGCGCCGTTTATCGATAGGACTTATTTTTTCAGACGAAATGGACATAGTAATAGAGAGTTAAATGATTTAGGAGGCTTGAATCTATGGATAATACAAATGATTTTGTTGAAAAATTACATGACAAACAGGAAAAAGACGAGGAAAACAGACAGCATCAAGGCAATAGTAATCCTGGAAAAAAGAAGCCGAATAAAACACATAAATGAGTAAAATCACCTCCCGCTGGAGGTGATTTTTTTCAGTTTATATAATACATAAAGGAATAAGAAGCTTGCTATCATGATAAGTTCCATCCAGAAAAGATACATCGGCCATTCCCCTAGAACGTCTAAGAGAGAAGCATTATCAGGTTTCTTTTTGATGTATAAATAATTTGAATCCAACAGCTTATTCAAAAAATAAATGCAAACAGCATATCCGTTGACGATCAGCACGGATACCCATAATGAGGACCATGTTGGTCTTAAGTGATAAGCAAGCAGCATAAACAAGCAGGCAATAATCACGCCTCCATGAGTCAGGAAAAAGACGATATATTGAAAATGCGGAAATGAATATTTACCAAGATCAGGCGTTAATATCGCTTGAACGGAGCTTGCTATTCCTGCAAAAAACATAAATTGAAACAGTTTGGTGCTTTTTGTTATTAGCATGACGATCGCAAGAATGACAGCAAGATCACTAAGATGCAGCGGAAGAGATGATTTTGCCTTCCATGCACCCTCTTGAACGAGCCAAAGCTGATGACTAAGCATGGAGATTAAAAGGAAACCCGCAAGAAAGAAACGAATGAATTGTCTCCTTAACCGGACCTGCTTTTTCATAATGAAAAGTAGGATGGACAGAAAAAGAATGATGACGATTGTCCAGAGATGTTCGCTTGAAAATAGGCGGAACTCATTAAGCTGTGAGTTATGCTGAAAGTATGGATTCATCGTTGAAAACCCCGTTTTTGTTTAGTTTTAGACAAATTTGGGGTGTCTATGCAAAAAGGTTGAAAAAATGTATATCCACTTTCTATTTGTGGCGCGGATAATAAGATCTCGGTTCCGGCTGATAAAACCTGGTCTCCGGATTATAAGAAGGTTTCAGTGGATCATAAAACCAGCTTCCCGGATAATAAGCACGAAATCAACATAGGCTGGTCAGCTGCAGCGCATAGATATGTACGTTTTCATTTGTTTGGTGAATCTAGCTAGAAACAAGGGCATTCGTACTGGATTTTAGGGTTTCTGCTTTAAAATGTTACAGCTTTATTCGTCCTTTACTCCATTCACTCCTAAAAAAGAGCAGGTCCATTCATTGGCCCGCTCGATTTATAGCTATTAAGTCCCTGTACTTGCATAAGCCTTCAACCCGAAAAGCCAAAAAATGTAAGCAATCGCAATCGCTCCGACACCTATTAATGGCGAGACCACACCTACATAACCGTACCCCGTGCGGTCCAAAAACCACGCTGCAGGATAAAAAGCAGTAAAGCCATATGGAATAACCCAGGTTAAAAAGATACGAATTGTTTTGTTATAGATTGTCAGGGGATACTTGGCAAATTCACTTAAATTAAACACAGCATACACAACTGGCAGACTATCTATCATCCAAAATGAAAACGTAGCAAAGAATAAGTTGATGGCAATATAGATCAAGCCGCTTGAAATGATCATGATAACGAGCATAACCCATTCAAACATACCAAATGCCAGATCTAGATGCAAAAAGGCACTTGCCAAAATAATAATGCCGATTGCAAGCTGGCCTAATCCGTCCTGCTGAAGTCTGTCTGCACACACATGAAACAGCGGATTAATCGGTCTGATCAAAAGCCGGTCCAACTGTCCTGGGCGTACATATTGCCATCCAAGTGTCCATAGGTTATCAAAGAATATATGATGCAGAGACCTTCCTGTAGCTGCAATACCATATATAAATAAGATTTCATAAAACGACCAGCCGTTAATTTGTTCAATATGATCAAACACGACTTTTACGAAGAAAATACTTGCAAATTGCTGCAGCATAACACTGATCACACCGATAAAAAAATCAACTCTGTATTCCATCATCACTTTTATATGATTTTTAGCAAAAATATAATAAAGCTTTGCGTACCGTTTCAGCATATTTGCCCCCCTTTACCCGCCAAAAATAGTTACTTTCTTAATCGCCTGTGCCCAAATTAGTTTCATGATGACAAACATTCCAAGACACCAGCCAAATTGAATAAGAACTGCAACATAGGCGTCAGACCCTTCAACGATTCCGGTATATATGGAAACTGGAGTGAAAACCATAGCTTGAAACGGTAAATATGCGCTTATGGACTCAAGCCATCCCGGAAATAGAGTAATCGGAACAAGCGCTCCGGAGAAAAAGGTGATCACTCCGTCTTTCAGCACTCTTAACCCCCAAACGTTAACTGTCCAAAAAGCAACAATTCCGATCATCAAATCAAAAAATGTTCCAATCCAGATTCCAAAGCCAGCGCTAATGACAAACAGCAGAGCAGCTTCAACCGAACCTGGCCATGTAATATGTATAAATATGAATGCAATAACCATAAGCGGAATCGTTTCCCGTAAAAAATGTGTAATCTTGCCGCCAAAGTCCATGAATATAAGCTTAAAAATAACATCGTAGGGTCTCATTAATTCAATGGCAATATTTCCATCTCTTATTTCATGGGCCAATTCGTTTCCTGCTCCAGAAACATATCCTTGAATAAACATTGCTACGACAATATACGTCAGCATATCCTGCAGCGTTAAGTTTTGAATTGTATCTTTTCCATCGTATACAGCATGCCAAAAATAAAACATAATCATCAAACGCATAATGGACGAAATCGTTCCTGCCCAGTACCATGCGGAATATGCCGTATTGATCTGCATTTGAGATTTTGTGAACATTAAATATTTGTTCAACATTCACACCTCCTAAAGTCCGCGGTTATATATTTCTTCAACTATTGTTTCAATCTTTGGATCATTTAACGAAAGATCTATGATGTCATTTTCTGAAAGAACGGCTGAAATCACTTCGGATGCGGCGATTTCTTTTTGAGAAAAAGCTAAAATGACTTTTTGCTGCTGCTCTTCGTCAATTACCCTCATTTCCACATGATCTTGTATAGATTCAGGATTGGAAAACGTTTGCACATTTTCAACTTCAAAATGTATTTCTCTTTTTGCAGCAAACGTATCTTTTATTTCATGCAAATCTCCATCATATAATATAGATCCATTATCAATAATGATAATTCGATTGCAAATCTCTTCAATATCCTGCATATCATGCGTTGTAAGAAGCACCGTCGTACCCCAAAGAGCATTCATTTCTTTAATGAATTTTCGGATTCTTACCTTTACGGCAACATCCAGACCAATGGTCGGTTCATCTAAATAAACAACATCAGGTCTATGCAAAAACGCTGCAGCAAGCTCACATCTCATTTTTTGTCCCAATGATAGCTGCCTGACTGGAATTGAAAGCAGCGGTTCTAATTGAAGCACCTCTGTAAACAACCTTACTGTTTCTTTAAATTGCACTTCAGGAATTTCATAAATGTGCTTTAGTAAATCAAACGATTCTGAAACAGGAATGTCCCAAAAAAGTTGTGTCCTCTGCCCGAAAACGGCACCTATCTGCTTTGCATTTTGTTTTCTGTTTTTGTAAGGCACAATTCCCCCTACTTTCACTTCCCCTGATGAAGGCGTCAATATACCTGTCAGCATCTTGATGGTTGTCGACTTTCCAGCTCCATTTGCGCCAATGTAACCAATCATTTCCCCTTTCTTAATATGAAAATTAACCCCTTTTACAGCTGTTTTCGTAACATACGTTCGTCTGAAAAGAGACTTCATCGCCCCTCTGAGACCAGGATCTCTCTTTACCAGCTTGTATTCTTTCTTTAAATCCCTTACTTCAATCACCCTGTGATTCCCCCTTTCAGAATCAGCAAACTTCTATGTAACTACCAAATTATAATTTGTTATGAAATATTTGTAAATTGTTATTTTTATACGCTTACATTTATGGATCCTTTGTGTATTATACAAAAATACCTACTAATAAAACTGCAATTCTTCCTAAAACTCCTACTATTGATGAATGTTTGGAATAAGCACTAAATGATAAAATTCGTAGAAGAAACAGAATATTACAATATTTAAAATGGACAGGAGTGGTAAGGATGAAAAGGCGTATTTGCATTGTAGGCAGCGGTACTGCAGGATTGCACTTGGCATATGCTCTAAAGGAAGATTTTGATGTAACGGTTATTTCTCATCGCACTGCAGAACAACTAAGAAATGGGAGAGTCATGTCTACCCAAGTTCATTTTGGAGAAGCCAGAGAGCGTGAACATCGTTTTTCTATGCCAAAATGGGACGACCAATCACAAATAAAGAGCATCCATATTTCAATCGGTGATCAAAAACTGTTTGCAGGAATACTGGAGGAGCCGGCATTGTCAGTTGATCAGCGCTGGTACTTTTCACATTGCATGGATAATCTGGAAAAATCGAATATTCCTATCCTTACTAAAAAGATTTCGGAAGACAATTTGGAAAAATTAATGAGTGAGTTTGATTTAGTTATAGATTGTACAGGAAAATCAGGTCCTCTCATCCCATTTCCCATTGAAAAAGAGTTATCGCCTTTCATGACACCTCAAAGAAAATGCATCGCTGGATATTTTCATGGCATAAAACCTCTCTCACCCCAAGGGATCAACGTTGTCGTTCTTCCTGAGCAAGGAGAAATGTTTGAAATACCGGCAATAACTGAATTTGGACCTGTTACGATTTTATTCCTTATGGCGATACCAAATAAATCATTAGATGTTTTTCAAGGTATTAAGACACCTGAAGAATTTACCTTAATAATGAAAAACACGGTTCAAACCTTATTCCCAGAGATATACAGCAGATTAGAAGATGAAACGTTTTCATTATGCGATGACAGAGGCTTTCTTCAAACAGCAATTACACCTGCCATTCGAAAACCGTATACACTGTTCCAAAATAAACTGGTGGTCGGATGCGGGGATAGTGTGTTTTTGAATGATCCCATTACAGGTCAAGGCTGTAACTTATCATCTTATTGTGCTGAAAAATTGTATGAAATTCTAATGGAGTATAAGGATTCAGCATGGGATATACAAGTTGGAGAAACATATTGGAGCCGTACGAAACCATATGTAAAAAAAGTGACCGAATGGACAAATACAATGACACAGCCATTGCCAGAGCATGTCATTAAACAGCTCCTGCAGGGTGCTGAAGATCATACAAAAGCAAATCGGATTGCTGAATGGTTTGCTGATCCAACAATTGCCCATCAGGATTTCTTTTCTGCAGCGGAAATTTGAGAAAAAACAGAAAGGGTGACCAAATTCGGTTCACCCTTTTCTAAAAAGATTATGTAACAGCATTCCGAAACCTAATAATTGAAAAATCTAAAGTTGAAGAAAGAACACGATTCCTTATCGGAAGTAAGTTTGGAGTAAATCTTAATTCTACATTTTCTTTTATTATTTTCTCCATTAAATTCCCAACAAGTTCAACCTTAAGCGGGACGATTTCTTGATGAGACACATAGTACCCTGCTGTCTTCGATTCTTCAAACCAATCAATTGATTCTTCCGGCAATGTATAGACGTATAACTTTGTGCTGCACATTCGTTCCAGCCATGAATTTTCAATTACAATGATTTTGTCTGTGTTTGAATCAGAAAAGAAACGTTCGATATCCCCTGCATTTGTTGACTCTCCTTTCCAATAGATTACTCTTGGGCAATCGCGTGGAAAATAATAGTGCAGCGAGTGCTCCTGATCGATGGCCCATACAGCAGGACGAAGGTTAGGAAAGGAAGCTGAAAGCCTGGGCTTGAATACTTGTATAGAAGGATCTTCACTAAAATGGAATAGCAATTATTGTTGCCTCCCCGTCAATAATTTTTATGTAATTGAATATACTCTCTTTCACTATTCAGTAAAAAGATTTGATTGATAAAATGGAACGGCACAAATCCTATCTTTATGTACCTAATAAATTATTTAAAATGGATTATAAAATGAAACGAATAAATCCAAACCCGTCTTTTAACCCTACATTTTCACTCAAACATCATAACCCCCGGATCTTTCCCATAACAATGCACAAGCATTGCATGCAGCTGCCCTCTATGATGATAAAGATGAGCAATGATTTCCAGCAGCCATTCATAACGAGGGTAGGCTGTTCCCCAGTATGAAGTGACTTCCTGCATAAGTTCAGATTCATCGTATTGACTGACTCGTATTGCCAGAATATCATAATTTTCAATCAATGCTTCTTTTATTACATGGAGGTTTTTCAAAGACATACTCGAATAAAATTGAATCATTTCTTCTTGAGTAGAACCTTCCGATATTAATAAGTCCGCATGACAAATCATCGCGATGTGTTCTAAAAGTTCTCCGATTGAGTGTTTACCAGCTGTCGGTCTTTTTTGGAGGTCTTGATCTTCGAGTTTATCTATTATTTTTATGATCGTTGTGACAGCAACTTCAATTTGATGAAGTGCGTATTTACAAAATGGATTCATATGGAATCCCCCCTTGTTTTTTTCCCCTCTTTATGTCAATAAATTTTAACTCAAATCATGACAACTAAAAACCCTCTAAAACAAAATAGGTCTGCATAAACTTCACACCTCATTAACACATTCAGAAGTGATAAAAATTGAAATTCTGTGATATCGTTTTATTAGTCAAATTTGACCACTTGTCAAGAAGGATAAAACGTATGTTTGAACGTTTTCTAAAAAGAGGAAAATGAATCATTATTTTATTTTTTGTCGTTATTTTAGTGGGCGGCTATTTATTTTATCAGCTGCCAAAGCGAGAATTGCCTGAGTTATCGGCAAATGTCCTCACCGACTCAACGGTATATCCGGGTGGAAAATTGCAGGTGCAGTAGCTGGATTATTTGTAACACAGACTCCATTCAGCTTCCTGGCTACAATGGGAATTGTTTCGCTCGCTGGAATTGTAGTCCGTAACTCTGTCGTCTTCTTTGAATTCATTGAACAGCGAATTCGGGCAGGCTATGACCGGACAGAAGCTGTCATGGAGGCTGGAAGAGCGAGAATAAGCCCGATCCTCTTGACTGCATTTACTGCATTAGTGGCTCTTCTGCCTGTTGCATTCAGCAATGATCCATTATTCAGGCCGCTTGCGATCAGTATTGTTTCAGGTGTATTATTTTCTACGATCCTGACTCTCCTGATTGTTCCGGCATTGTATATTGCGGCAGATAAGCTTCGTTCAAAAAGAGAAAAGCGTAAGGATTAAGGCTGCCTATTATTGGCAGCCTTTTGTATGAATAGTATAGTAGAATATGAGAATAATGGAATAGGAGGTATTATATGTTTGTTCATAAAATTGATAAAGACATATCTTTAAAATTATTGGAATTCAAGGATGCAGAAAAGCTTTTTGAGCTGACCGATCAGTCCAGAAATCACTTGCGGGAATGGCTGCCATGGCTTGACTTTACAACAAAAGTTGAAGATACGAAAGAGTTTATTGGAGCTTGTTTAAAGGCATATGCTGAGAATAAAAGTATAAACGGTCTTATTTTATTTAAAGGAGATATTGTTGGTACAGCAGGATATAACCAGATCAATTGGTCTAACAAAACTGCATATATTGGCTATTGGCTTGGAAAAGACTTTCAAGGGAATGGAATCATGACGAAAGTGGCCAAGTCATTGACAGATTATGCGTTTAGCGAATTAAAGCTGAACAAAGTAGAAATCAGGGCTGCCGTTGAAAATAAGAAAAGCAGAAGCATCCCAGAAAGATTGGGCTATGTCAACGAAGGCTTTATCCGGGAAGCTGAATGGCTTTACGACCATTTTGTTGACCATGCTGTTTATGGAATGCTTGCAAAAGAGTGGATTCAAAAATAATACAAATAAGCACCTGACCATGTCAGGTGCTTTATAAGTAATTAATAAGAAGACGAAACTGTTTGTTCTTTAGAAACCTTCCTGCCCCTGCCTTCTAATATCGTTAATACCATTGGTATGATTAGGAAGAAGCTTGAAATTTGAAATAATGTTCCTGTTTCCATAAATTGAGCAAGAACTCCAAAAATAATACCGCTGAGCCCTATCCCTAAATCGATTGATGAGAAGTACATGCCATTTGCAACGCCTCTCCGATGAACTGGCGTTTTTGAAAGGGTCCATGACTGCAGAGTCGGAAGCAAGGAGCCAAACCCAATTCCAAATAAAGCACCAGCAATTGAAATGCCTATATTGGTATGAGAGAAAGACAATATCCACATCGCTATAAAAGTGATGGCTGTACAGACAACAATGAGTCCTCTTGGCCCTTTTTCATCAAACCATTTTCCAGAGATTGGTCTAAAGATTGAAGCCATGACTGCATTAAATAAATAGAAAAGAAAGATCTGTTCAATACCGCGTTCTTCACCAAAAATCACAATAAACGTCACAACTGATCCATATCCAAATGTTGCGATCATCGTAATAAAAGCAGGGTACCAGCTTGACTTTTCTACGAGCGAACCGATGTATGAAAATTTCAGGTCTTCTTTTTTCGTGTTTTTGACCGTTTCCGGTGTGAAGTATCGAACTGCACCTAATAACACGATTGCAATGACGCCTAAAATGCATGAAATATAGATTAAGTTATTAAATGAAGTGACTTGGAATAAAAAGATTCCTAGACTTGGTGCAATAATCATTCCGAGCGTAACGGAAAGACCAAAATACCCCATCCCTTCACCTAGCCGTGAATTAGGAATCACATCAACCGCTGCCGTTCCATTTACCGTTGTCGACCAGCCCCATGCTAGGCCATGAACAAATCTGAACATCAAGAAAACAAGCACGATATTCGAGATCGGATAAAAAATCGTAACCGTCAGCAGCGCAATCGCTCCAATTAGAACGAGCGGTTTTCTTGCTTTATACTCAAGCATATGTCCGATAAAGGGACGGCTAAGCACAGCCCCAATTGAAAATAATGCCGTGACTAAACCTATTTCTAAACCTGATGCTCCTAATGACTTTATATAAGGAGGCAGAGTAGGAATCAGCATTTGAAACGACATAAAAATAAATAGATTACCAAGCATTAGCATAATGAAGGATTTGGTCCAAAGAGGTTCTTTAATTAATTGATTCACTGTATCTCTCCTATTTTTCGTTTGAATACCAGACAATATATTTCGCATTACTAAATAATATCACACTCAATGCTGCTATTAAATAATAAAAGCTTGATTGATTACATCTCAAAAAAATATACGGGCAGCAAAAAGCAAGAATGGCATATGTTCAATGTAATAAAATTTCATTCAAAATAAGTCGTTTTACACAGGATGTGCATGGCAGCTCATGCAAAGCTGTTGAAATTAAATGAAAAATATAGAGAGAAAAATTATCTTTAAGCCCAAACATCTGCTTGTTGTATTTACTGGTTTTTAGTTTTTATCTGTATGGAAACAAGAAACTTCGTTATTGAACTTACGTCCATTGGTTAAGAAAAGTAATTGAAGAGTGAAACCTTCGTTCTATTCATTCGTATTTGCAGATATGAATAAATATATAGAATTGGAGGAGGATTAATGAAAGCAATTGTATATACAAAGTACGGTACACCCGACGTTCTTCAGTTGAAAGAGGTAAAAAAACCTACTCCTAAGGAAAATGAAATACTCGTAAAGGTAAAAGCGACAACGGTAACAGTGGCAGATATTCGGTCAAGGAGTTTTACAGTCCCTCCCGCTTTTTGGCTGCCTGCCAGAATAACACTTGGTTTCAGACAGCCCAAAAATGAGATATTGGGGATGGAGTTAGCTGGAGATATTGAGTCAGTAGGGAAAGATGTCAAAAGGTTTAAGGAAGGAGACAAGGTTTTTGCTGCTTCCCTAGTGGGTTTTGGTGCTTATGCCGAATATAAGTGTCTGCCTGAAGATGGACCAGTAACTCTTAAACCCTCCAATATAACTTATGAGGAAGCCGCTGCCATACCAATTGGGGCACGAACAGCATTGTTTTATCTTAGAAAAGCTAACATTCAAAGTGGTCATAAGGTTCTTGTTTATGGTGCTTCAGGAAGTGTAGGAAGTTATGCAGTACAGATTGCCAAGTATTTCGGGGCAAAAGTTACAGGGGTATGCAGTACCACGAATTTAGAATGGGTAAAATCTCTGGGAGCCGATCATGTAATTGATTACACTAGAGAAGATTTTTCGAGTAAAGGCGAGATTTATGATGTTATCTTTGAAGCGGTAGACAAGAGTTCGTTTTCAGCTTGTATGAAATCGCTAAAGAAGGACGGCACCTATATAAATGTCACTGTACCATTACCAGGTGTTCAAATGCTATGGACTAAATTGATAAGCAACAGGAAATTCATTTTGGGTCAAAATTCACCTGAAACTTCCGAAGCTCTAAACTTCCTCAAAGAACTTGTTGAGGCGGGAAAGTTAAAAGTGGTCATTGACAGGTACTATGCGTTTGAAGAGATAGTTGATGCTCATAGGTATGTTGAGAAAGGACACAAGAAGGGAAATGTCGTCATAAGTGTGGAACATAACAACAAATCCTGATAAATGAAGCACTATTCTATCAAAGATGGCAGAGGAATTGAGTTTTCAAATAAGATAGCATCAAACTATCTTTAAGCTATCTGCTGCTTTTCTTGATAAACATTAGTTCGAAGTCATTTCCCTAAGTCTATTAAGATGCCAAAAATCCCCACTTTTTAATCAAAAGCAGGGATTTTTTCTATGTTTTAACTAGTACCATTTTTCTCAAAGCACTACACAATATGACTTCTGAGAAACACCTTTAGTGAATCATAAAGCCGTGAAAAAGAGTATTATTTACTTGTTATTCACTTTTCTCCATGACTGCAAAATAGTTCTCTTCACTATCAGCAAAGTTAAATACTCTCCCAGAAGGCATATTTACAATTTCTCCGACGGTGACATTTTTATTTACTAAGTGATTATGTAAATGATCGAGATCTTGTGTAAAAAACAATAAGGAAGGTGTGCCAAGATTTAGTTCAGGCTGCATTTTTGCGATTAATTCTTTGTTGTGAAGAATAATACTTGTTTCAACATTATGTGATGGGGCTATTTCAATCCATCTCATTCCAAGATCATTTTCCTCTTCAGAAATAACCGTGAACCCTGCTTTTTCTGTCCAAAATTTTACTGCCTCATCTTGGTTATTTACATATACCATGATTTGTCCAACTTTATTAATCATTCCTATTCACTCCTTATTCCCTTTTTCATCTGTGTTGATCAACAAGAATGGGATTACCATCAGGATCTTCAATTGTAAAACTAGCAGGGCCTTCGCCTGTTTCATCTGCTTCAGACAATATTTTAATTCCTTTTGCTTTAAGTTGTTTCTGAATATCTCGAATGTCCGTAAACGTATTGAGATTTTCGCCACTTTCATCCCATCCTGGATTAAAAGTCAGAATATTTTTTTCGAACATTCCTTGGAAAAGACCAATTACGCAGCTTTCGTTCTTCAAAATGAGCCAATTTTGGTTAATATCCCCCCCTAAAACTTGAAAACCTAGAGTTTCGTAAAATGATTTTGATTTGTGAATGTCTTTTACATTTAAACTTACAGAAAATGCGCCAAGTTTCATATTTCCTCCAATAAAAAATTAATAATTTAGAAAGTTTATTGCATAAAATTAATTATACATCATTTCTATGAAGAACACATTTCAGTTTGTCCAATAATTGTAAAGAAAAAAACAAAGCCCAGTTACCTCAAGTAGCCCTAAATGACCCAAGACACAAAAAAGAAGCGCCCCATCGTTGAAGATAATAATACTTTGGAAGGCTGCTGAATCAAGCTCACACTTGTTATCGATAGACCCAGTCTAAGTAAGAAAAATAGCGTCCCTGCTTTCTTGCATGGATGGCTCCGTTAATATTTGAAACGGCCAACTAAATTGAAGAAGCAATTTCCTTTTCTGCTGATATCAATAAAAACATAGGTCTTCGATTTTCATTTATCATTTCAGGTAAATTCTTTAACATTTCATCAGAAGGCTTAGGTTCTTTGACTACTCTTATGCTAAAACCAGCATCAATTAAGTCATTTATATATGTTGAAATCGTACGATGATATTTTACAACATTCTCTGTTAAGAAAGTTGTTTCACGCACGCCTTCTGATTGATAGTTGTCAACTGGCCAATGCAGACGATTCCCTTGTTCATCGAAATACCAATCTTGTTCGTTTCGAGAAGTAAAGATTGGATGTTCAACTGAGAAAACAAAGGTACCCCCAGGCTTTAGACAATCATAAACTTTTTGGCAGATTGGTTTAAACGACTTAATATAGTGAAAAGCCAACGAACTGATAATCACATCAAATTGAGAGTCAGAAAAATCGATGTCTTCAATTGGCATTTTTAGATACGAAATGAAAGGATCATCTGTTTTTTCACGAGCTTTTTGAAGCATTTTTCCTGATATATCTACACCTACCACAGAACTTGCTTGTTGCTCACGAGCAAATCGGCAATGCCAGCCGAAACCGCATCCCAGATCAAGTACATTTTTATTACATAACACTGGTATTAATGTTTTTAATACATGCCATTCCCCTGCAGCTTCAAGTCCTTTTATTGAACGGGGCATTTTCTCATATGCAGAAAAGAAATTTGTATCATCATATTTATTTTGTTTCACCATCTATACACTCCTATAAATTGAATTGCCTCATTCATGGAATTCCACATCTATTTCAGGCTATCTATTGTCTTCTTCCCATTACTTTCACCTTTTTATCTTTGAATAATCACTTATTAATACTAACACAATTCTTCTTAATCTAATTTGCACCGTTGGTTTAAGTACGAACCCTTATAATCTCTTCAAAACTTGAACATGATATATTTCTTTCGACCTTTAAACTTCTTTTCTTCTTTCCTAAGTCAACCCAATCCCTTCACATTGCCGCATTCATAAAAATTAGAGAGCAAGATTTCGAAATGAAATTGTCATCAAATTTTGCCATAATGAGATTGGAGAAAGGAGGCAGATCATGCTTCGACTTTATGGAGCCTTAATTGGGCTTAGTTTAATTTGGGGTTTATCTTTTGTTTTTATGAAATGGTTGCTTCCTCCAGCTGGAGTATGGGGAATTGTGTTTCTCCGCTGTCTGGCAGGTGCAATCATCCTGCTTCCGGTTTTATTGTGGAGACGAAAAGAAATCAAAGGGAGACTGCCTTGGAAAGCATTGATTGTTGTTGGCATATTTAACTGTGGTTTGGCATGGGGCTTGATTCCTTTAAGCGAAACTGTGATAGACAGTACGACCGCTTCGATTCTGAACGCTACTACTCCGATCTGGACAGGTCTTATTGGATTTATTCTTTTTTCTTATCGACTTACCAGCCGTCAGTGGATTGGCATTTTGATTGGGTTCTTCGGGATACTTATGCTGATGGATTTCCAATTCGGCCAGCTTTTCGGAAAGAAATTTGTTGGAATTGGAACAATGCTAGCTGCCGCCATCTGCTACGGACTTGCCGGCCAGTTAACAAAACGATTCTTGTCGGAGATAGGAGTGCTGGTTATTTCAACTTTCACCTTGCTGACGGGTGCTCTCGTTGGTTTAATTGGGATGCTGCTTACTGAGCCGTTCAAACCGGATTTGTTGCTTAACCCTCTTCCGTTTTTGGCGATCATTGGTCTCGGCTGTTTCGGTTCAGGGCTTGGGCAACTGATCTATTTCTATATTAATAAAAACGGCGGTCCAGAGTTAGCAGCAACTGTCACTTACCTGATTCCTGTCTCTGCTATGGTCTGGGGTTATTTATTTCTGGAAGAAACGATTACTCCAAATATAATTATCGGACTGCTTATTATTTTTACCGGGGTTTATCTTTCATCGAAAAAGTCAAAAGATAAAAGGACAAATTCACCTGTTGTTGATCATTTATAAGATTAGTTCATTATTAATAGAATAATAACTCAATTAGACTCCCGATGTTGAACATCGTCCTGGAACATCCACCATGCAAGGATATTCCAGAAAAGCCCCCCTTTCGAATTCTAAGGTCAACCAAATGTTTCTGGTTAACCTTAGAATTCGATTGCTGGGCTTTTTGTTTGTAGGTAAAATGATCATTAAATGTGCTCATTTTGTCAACGCTAAACTCACCGCTTCCTCATATAGTATCCTAGTCCTACAAAAGGAGGGTATTATGTTATGAGTGATGACTGTGGAAGAAAAGACAATAATGGTTTTGCATTAATTGTTGTTCTTTTCATTCTTTTAATCATTGTTGGAGCAACATTCGTTGGCGGCAGTTACGGTGGTTATGGCGGCGGCTACTGCTAATGACCGACAAGTTCATATAGAAAAATAATCCTTCTTGGGTGGATCAGGACTGGTTCCTGGTCTTTTTAGTGTTTACATGAATGAAACTTTGGAAATCCCCTGGAAAAGAGTGAATAACTATCTTTTTTTATTGAACTAGAGGGTGCGTTTATGGAGTAATGAAAAAAGCCCAATTTCTCAATTTTAATACTGAGAAATTTGGTTTTTTATATTGGGATTTACTTAACATTGTATATCCGCATTTTCCTGACGCTACCTCATCGCCACCAAGCTAAGGAAATTTGTATCCCTATAAACGAAAAAAACTCCTTTCTAAGATTCTACGGAAAGAGTAGCATTTTTTTCGTTTTGGAGTGTTTTTATTTTCAGCTGGTATGATGTTGCTCCCCTATTTAACAAAATTTTTCCTTATAATGACTTAAAGTAAGTATTGGTATTGATTTAAATGAGTGAAATTTCCTAAAAATTCCAATGTTCTCCCTGTTAAATCTGCGGTTGAAGGGTCTAGCATCAATGTTCCTCCTTCTTCAACAGGCAGCCAAGCAAGAAAAGATTTATCAATATTTTTCTCAAACGCAGCCCATCCTCCATCATCGTTTTGCATGGATTGACCCATTGAATCGCTCGATCCCAAGCTTGACGATAGACAGGGTTTTTAAGAACGACGCACCAACGAGTAAATTAAATCTTCATCATTTATTTCTAATGTGCGTAATAAGATGATCATATAACAATCCGTTGAAATACTCGTTTCAAACGGATAGGACCATGATCCGCCGGGGTTCTGTTCTTCTATAAGAATGTTAACCAACCGGTTTATTTCAGCTTCAACCATTTGTTTCATACCATTGTTAACCCTCTCTTTGTTAAAAGCAGTTTTTCATATACATATTCCTTTCTACTCACGAAAATTCCTAGGACGGAGTGAAATGATGGCTATCGGTCGTTTCAAAAGAAAGAAGATAACGATAAAATCTTACCTTGAAATAAAAGAAGAATTGAAGAGAAAGAGAAAAAATAAACCAAGCACTTTTTCAGAACTAAAACTGTCAAAAGAGGAAAGAAAACTAATTAACTATATTAAAGAAATGACGAATAAGTTGAATGTGAATAATGTCATCAGAACACAGGCTTATTTGGATTTTTTTCTACAGCACCCTGAAATCCACTGGGCTCTATTAGGCCATATGGTATCACGAAATGGCGGCTGGCACATGACAGATTTAAAAGGTGATCTCCTCCAAAGGCTGTTGTCTGAAAAAGAACAACAAAATTTCTTTTTATTTTTAGAACGCGGAAATTGGTTAATATTTCAAGACGTTTATCCGCAATTTTTGCTGTATAAGCAAAGTTTAAAAATCAATAAAAATCTTTTTTATCTTCTTCCTTACGTGGATGTTTCAGTATTTATGGAAACAATATGGAATTATTTTTGGGAACATGGCGACTGCTATCTGTTAGCCATCGCGACGGTTATAAACGAACAAAGTTATTTAGAAAAAAAGGTTATTCAAAATCATCATTTCAAAAAAACGGTATTAAATACAATTGGATTTAGGCTGTATGATTTTCTGCATTTTAATCATATAATTTTTCCATATTATAAGAAAGAAAAGGCAGAAAAACCAAACTTACTTGGAGAAACTTTGCAACATTTTGATTCGCTTCATGAGCGAATCATGTTAGGAAAGCGATTATATTCCTTACTTTTTCATCAAGAATCTGTCTTACAAGGTGTTTTGCTTTGGGCTAACAAACATCCTCATACAGGTTCTAGAAAAGATTATTGGGATCATCTGTTTCATCATGTTAGCGAATCGCTGCCAGGTTCCATTTATCGGAGAAGAACAAAACAGTGCCAACTTAAAAAAGGAGCGCTGCGTATATATAGTCCTCCATTGCAATTTGCTTGGAAAAATGTTGATCATTCAGAAGCTGAAAAAGGTGACTGGTTTGATGATTGGAGAATTATCGATTATTTAATGGAAGAAGAAAAATACGCAGGTGGTGAAATTTATGATGTTTACTGTAAAACGATTGAGAAAATTGAGCTTGCCATCATTGCAAAAAAGGCGATCTTTCTCAGAAGGGAGTAAAGATCTTTATGCATATATAACATTAGCTTTATTCTCTTCATTTGTTGGGACTTATTTAGATTTAATTTTTGTTGGGAAAGGAATGTATCACTTTCCTGGTAGGCTTTTCCCTGAAATATTTACAATTAATATTGTGTTTACTTTATTTATCCTTCCACTCTTCACGGTGCTCTTTTTGTTTGTTGCCAAACGGCTTCAGCCATTTGCACGTTTAATGATGATGCTTATTATTAGCGTTGTTATATTTTTCATAGAACAATTTACTGAACAACTAGGATGGTTTATACATCATACTGAATGGAATCATGCTTATTCCTTTTTTGGATATATGTTATTTTTAATCATCGTTTGGAAGATTTTCCTCTTCTCTTCATATTTCCGTTAAACAGCAAGGAACGCCTTAGAAACCAAACTCTTTCACTTTTATTTTCTACAGGTTTATTTGATAAATGTTCCTATTATTGGGGTAGTACCATAATATCCTTGCCATCTATCGGGTCGTCCATTTTAACGAATGGCTGAAAGTATTCACAATTAGTTTTAGGGAGCATAACTGAAAGTCTCGCAAACTCTTCGGTTAGAAATTGATTCGATAGTTTAAGCTCTAATAAATTCTTTAAGTGAGATATAGGCTCTAAGTACTCATCTTTCAATATGCAACTAACCTGCTAACCTGCTTTTTAGCTAATTCAACACTACATATGAAAGATGTTTCTCTTAATAAGGCTCCATCCATTTGCTCCTATCTGCAATGCTTTCCTATACTGACCTAATTGGTACTAATTGAACCGTTCTTTTCATATTGTTTTAAAAGGAAACAATAGAAGGAGTGTAAAGTTAGTTGTTAGAAGTTAATGTTAGTTTACGGCCAATTGTAAGTAAGATAAATTTACCCACTGTTTTGAAAACAGCTATACTTCCGGGTGACTCAATTGAAAGATTATTTATTGCTACCCAGGTAGGAGAAATCTTCTACATAGGAAACGGAGTTATAAGGACTTTTTTAGATATTCGCCCGCGAGTCATAAAGCTAGGTGGTTCTGGTGGTTATGATGAACGGGGATTGCTGGGACTAGCGTTTCATCCCGAATTTTATTATAACGGTCTGTTTTATCTTCATTATTCAGTAGCTGGAACACAAGGTCCAGGTACTCTTACTGAATCTTTTAAGCCTGACCCCTGTGATCCTGGAACTTTAAACCTAAGGTGGATAAATAGAGAAACTCAATATGATCATATTGATACAGTTGAAGAATGGATTTTACAATCGAATGGTCAACCTCAAAAACGACGGATATTACTTAACTTAAGAAGACCATTTTCAAATCATAATGGTTTCAATAGCTTAAACTTTTCACCTGAAACAGGGAAACTTGTTTTAACAACCGGAGATGGTGGATCTGGCTATGATCCATTTAATTTAAGCCAGGAGAATATGGAAATCGCTGGTAAAATAATTGAAATTGATGTAGGAAAGAATACATTTATGGATAATCCACCCGCAGTCACACGTTTTAATGAACTTCCCGTATCTATTCAGGAAACGCTTACGGTAATGGCCAAAGGGGTTCGCAATATACCAGGTATTTCTTTTCAAAAGTATTATAATCAGTATATTAAATATGTGGGAAATGTCGGACAGGATTTAGTAGAGTCGATTTTTTCATTTATTCATTATAAACCAATACCGGTCACTCAGCTTATTCAAGCTTCATCATTGAATTCTTCACCTGACCGAGAAGGATTTATTAACTTTGGCTGGCGAGGTTGGGAAGGTGCTTTTCCTACTTCGGTAATAAGGGACTGCTCTGCAAGTCCGACTTTGGATGAGAAAACAATTGCTTATTACAATGAAGCAATAAAGACCTCAGTGAGGCGCCTTCAGCCTTTAACTAGTTATTTTCATAATGATCCCAGACCCGATAAGTTTGGAGGAACTGCACTAACAGGAGTCCAGCCATATATGGGGAATGGAATCCCCGATTTAACAGGAAGCGTTGTGTTTATTGATCTTGCCCGGAAAGAATCTCAACCTCAGCTTAGAGGGGCTTTAGCATATACCAGCGTAAGACAAGATGGTAAACTAAATGATTTTAGTGTAATTAAAACCGATTATGATTTTGGGTCTCAATCAGCTTTTTATGTTAATTTGGGAACGAATCTGGATCAAACCAGACTATATTTAGGGGTTTATGGCTCTATGAAAGTTACTGATTTTAACCAAGGTACTGTTTTTGAAATTGTTCCATGATTCTTAACATATTTATGTCAGCGGCAGCTGGCCTGTCGAGAATTCTCCTGATGAGTTTCAATGGAGTAGACAAGAAATGTGGTATGGCTGGACGGATTATACGGGCGGTCTCCCAGTCACAAATCCACGCTTTAAACCGGAAGGAAAACCAGCCATCGTTTTTACTTGCCCAGCATCCTATGCAACCGCCTAGACCGGTTGTTACATTTACCCCGGTAAAGGCGGCTTGTAAAGACCCATTGATGTTACCCTTGACAAACAAAAGGAAATGTTTATTACCGACTTCGGAATCTTTAAGCCACCCAGTACAATAATCTATGCCGTTCCATTTACTGGGGTGATTTGGAGAGTCACTAAGTTATAATGGTCTTAAATTTTTTAAAAAAGAATAAAGCCATCTCAACCCATAACGCGGTATAGAGGAAAGAAAATAAAAAAATACTTCCTGCTGTAAGGAAAGAAAAGGAATCGGGAACGCCTGGACCAAGTATGGGAAAGTAGAAAATATATAGTAGACTCATAATTCCTATCGTTAAGAGAATGGCACCAATAGAAATAATGCTTAAGCTCTTCTTGAAAAAGGAAAAAGCTGCCCCTATACCAATCCCTAACAGCCCTGTTGTAAAAGGAAAAACGACTAGTTCACTTGGAAACAGAATGAATAGCAACAGGATGGTAAGAAAATAAGACATCACTCCCATCTGAAGGGAAAACATCGCACCAATCAGAATGGGTAAAGTGGCAAATGGACTGATAAAATATCCGATCCCTGGTAAAAAGCCACCTGCTGCTTGAAGTACAGCAGCCATACAGGCGAGAAAAGATCCTAAAACAAGCCTCTTCGCTTTTGTATGTTTACGAAATTCTAATTGGGCAAATCGAACATCATCTGAAATTGATTTAAAAAAATACACCGGTCCACCTCATTCAAAACGCTTTTTAGATACAATACAATATATTAACCATTGATTAGAGGTGGAACTATGATTAAAAATCCATCGAGCAATACCCTATGATAATAAGCAGATGAAAAATTCCCTACTAATCTAACTATTTTTTTGCTTCTAAACAAAAGTACACATTTTATCAATACGTTATATTGTCCAGAAAAAGTACAACCTTTAACAGCCAAAGCAGCATAACTGAACCTATTCTTCATTCCCTAAAAATGAATCCCCCGTAAGTCAGATAACTAAAAATTTTTGAATTCAATTATCAAATCATCATTTGGCTCAAAGTGATAAAGATTCGTGGCCCGATTGCTGAACAAGAAAAAATCCTGTGCATCAACACAGGATTTTAGATAAAACTTTTTTATATATTACCTAGCATAATTTCACACTCTCATTTAACCTATAAGAACTCTTTTATCGATAGAAATGATAGAAATCATAATGAATTAAAATGATAAACACCCCATATATCAGGAGTTTCAGAACCAATATACCAAGCAGCTGCTCCGCCTAAATAATTTCGTTTTATCATATTCAATCGGAGTTCCATTGATTTTTTATCTTCTATCCATATTTGATGTTTTTCACCTTTTTCAGTGTATTCCACATAGTACTGTGATGCTGTTTTATCCCATACTCGCTTTAGGCCCTTTGATGCTATGATTTTATTCACTTCTGCCATGGAACGGTCAATGCTTCTCACTTTGTTTACTGATAAGTCTGTCACCCATTCTCGAGTGTAGAATGGAACAGCGAGTATGATTTTATGAGATGGCACATCATTCATTAAAAGCTGAATGCCTTCCTGCACCCAAGGCAAGGAAGCAATTGAACCTGCTTTAGGACTGCCGCCCCAATGTTCATCGTACCCCATCATTATTACATAATCAGCTATTTTTCCAATTTCTCTTCGGTCTAAACTTCCTGACCAGAAAGGATCATCGCTCGTTCTTGTAACATCTACCGAAACGATCATTCCGTGAGGCTCTAGAGCATTCTTCAGTTCTCGGATGAACTGTACATAATCCTGTTTGTTTTTAATATCGATGTTTTCAAAATCAATATTAATTCCATCACTCTTGCTTTGGATTAAGGCATCCCTGAGAGTAAAAACAAGTTTTTTGCGTTTTTCTGGATTGCTTAAGATTGAGTGTGTTAAGACAGGATCAAAATTGTTTCCGAGGAGCGGCCATACCTGCTTGCCTGAAGCATGTGCTGCCTCGGCATATTTTGGATCTGTATTGACAGCAGCTCCATTTTCCGACAGATTTAATGAAAACCACCGCGGAGATACAACATTTAAATTCGATTTATTTTTCAATTGCTGAATGTACGTTTTTGCTGTTCCATTAAAACTCCA
The DNA here is from genome assembly GCF_002858905.1 of Bacillus sp. UMB0893. NCBI lineage: Bacteria > Bacillati > Bacillota > Bacilli > Caryophanales > Bacillaceae > Bacillus > Bacillus sp. UMB0893. Next base: position 54,129 of record NZ_PKLB01000009.1, read on the forward strand.
GCCCATCACAATCCGATCTTTAGCTTTTACTTGAACCAGAGACTTTTTTATCCACCCTTTTTTTCCGCCCAGCAATTGAACTTGATCATAATAAACTGGGATATTTAATTTCTGGCCAACTTTAAGCTGTGCTGAATTCAAAGAATTAAGGATAGAAATATCATTTAATCCAACTTCATATTTGCGGGAAATCTTCCATAACGTATCACCAGAAATAACAGTATGAACATAATATTTTTGTGGGATTTTAAGCTTTTGCCCTCTTGAAATACTATCATTTTTTAATTTATTGATAGTTTTCAGTTCGCTGACTGTTGTCCCATATTGACTTGCAATTTTCCCTAAAGTATTTCCGCTGCTTACCGTATGTGTAATTAATGCGGCAGAATCTCCTGCAGATGTTTGAATAATCAGGTATTCATCCCCTTTTTCCAGTACCTCTAACACAGGTGAACTTAGGTTTGGTGCAGTATATACATTGGCATTATTCGCTTTCACTGTGCCAATTCGCAAATTATTTGATTCTGCCGCTCCATTAATGGGCAGCAGATTTAATAGTAGAATTAAAACAATAAAGCTGCTATATCTTTTTTTCACTTTCTTCATCTTCCTTCTGCAAACTTAAAAAATATAAATTTAATCATACTCCTTCATACTGATAAAATAATAGTGGGATTTAGTGGAGATTTTTTATCGAGTAACCTAAAAAACCGTAAAAAAGCAAGACCCCTCATCGGAGGTATTGTTTTCTTACGGTTTTACATCTGCTATTCAAGAATGCTTATTTGAAAAAGCTGCTATTAATCTATATTAAAGTTTGATAAAAAAAGATGGAATTTTGCGTATCACGATGAAGTCCACTCGCCGCCATTCACATGAAGCGTTTGTCCAGTTACAAAACGAGAATCATCTGATGCGAGGTAGACAAAAGTCGGTGCAAGTTCAAATGGCTGAGCTTGCCGCTCCATTGGATTATCTACAAGTGGCACCTGATCTGCTGAAAAGCTTGATGGTATCAGGGGAGTCCATACCCGCCCTGGAGCAACAGTATTAACCCGAATGCCTTTATCAATCAGGTTATTAGCAAGCGCACGTGTAAATCCAATGTTAGCTCCTTTTGTTGCTGTGTAATCAATCAATTGTTTATTGCCAGCAAACGTCACTACTGAAGATGTATTTATGATGGAACTTCCTGCTTTTAAGTATGGCAGAGCCGCACGGGTTGTGTAAAAATGTGAATAAATATTGCCTTTAAACGTATGATCGAATTGCTCATCCGTAATATCAAGCAGACTTAACTGCTGAAACTGTATACCTACATGGTTGCATAAAACTTGGATTTCTCCAAATTCTTCAATGGTTTTTTCTACAATGCTGATGCACTGCTGTTTCTCTCTTAAATCGCCCGGAAGCAATAAACACTTCCTCCCGAGTTCTTCAATTCTGTTCTTTGTCCGATTCGCATCTTCATGCTCATCTAAATAAGAAATGGCTCCCCTTTCTTATCCAGTTCACCGCTATTTCCCCATTCTTCAAAATAGCCCTTTTTCCCGTTTACCTTAACTTGTTTGGCATCTGAATTTAACCATTCTATATTTGGCGGGTCCTTTCTTTGCTCAATACCAACTAGAAGCTGTGTATCTTTCTGTCCATATAATGCAATCTGAAATGCGTATAGTTCCCCTTTTCTCTCCATGGATAGGTTTTGATTTCTAATGTCCAATCTTTGGGCACTTTTTCAGGGGCTAAAACTTCATAATTTACCATTTCCTTTATTTCAGAAACAGTAATGCTGTTGTGATTATACTTAATTCCTTTAGCGTCTATCATTAATGGCATGATCAAAGATAAAGTTAATACAAAAAATACTCGAATAAATAAATTCAAACTGAAAACAATTTATAGTAGGTATTATTTTCTATTAAGGAGCATTATTTATCTAAAAGGAATATTCATATTAAAGACCTTGCTATCAATTAATTTTGATTCTTCTTCGCAGATGAGTAAAAGCGTTCCTTATGATGAAGAAACGCTAAACTATAAAGGATAACTTTTCATTTATGTTGAGGAAGTTTATAAAAATTGTATCTTGACAATTCACCCATGATCCCAGTGAATTCAACCTCAAACGCTTTATTCTTCAATATTTGTGAAGATTCATTCTCTCTATCAGTGACATGCGGAATTATTTTTATCTTTTGTATGCCTTTATCAATTGGAAATTCTGCATGCATTTCCACATCTTTATCTGTACCAGAACCGGTATATACTCCAGGAATATGGTTTCCGTTATCATCTTCCACGTCTACTCCAATCTCAATATTTCTATTTTGATCATTGTCTTTTGTGTATTCAATTGAATAGTACATTTTAATTGATACAGGAGATACCCTCACCTCTTTTATTGTAAGAATTCCCTCTGCCAATTTATCTTTTATGGGAATGGTTTTATCCAACCTATATACTTGAGTGTCGGATATTATTTTTGAACCATTCACATCTGTATGAAATGCCCAATTTCCTTTTATATCACCAAAGGAATCAGAATATTTGCCTCCCGAAATAGAGTTTCCAGCTTTCCCTTTCTCAAATTCCATGCTGCTGAAAATAACATCTATATCAAAATCATTCTTGTGGTCTATTTTGTCCAAAATGGTATAGTGTTCTGAATCAATTTTGCCGTCACTATCTGTATCTGCCCGATCCAGATTGGAGGTATATAAATAATTCCAGCTTCCATCTTCATTTCTATTTTCTTCCCTTTGAATGGATTGTGATGAATCGGAAAATTCGATTTCTCCTATCTTTATCTTTATTTCTCCAGGACTAATGATCGACTCTTTCTCAATTCCTAATGCTGTTTTGTCTAAATGATTTGCATTTACATTCAAACTAAGTAAAAGCTGGCCATCATCGAGCATGATTTCATTCAATGTTACTTTTATATTTTGGTTTTCAACCGTTTGATTAACGCTTTTTTTGTAACCGGTAAAACGATCATCTGGTATATTCATAAACGTTTCAATTCGCTGCCCTAATTTCAATACAGATGCCCACACCATTTCATTACTGAGAAGAACAGGGCTTATTGCAGCTATTGCAATAACTGCTGCGAATAACGGTCTACCGATTTTCTTTATAGCAGGCTTTGTTTTTCTCTTGAATGTTTTTTTTAATTTCTTCTTATCACTATCACTCAGCACAATTTCTTCATACTCTTCTGCATTGGCAACCGCAGAATTTAAAAGCTCATATTCATTCTTCATCAATTAGACCTCCCTTTTTGATTATTTTAGTAACCCTTTTAATTTCCTTCTCCCTCTTGAAAGCCTGTTATATAAGTTATTGATTGTTGTATTTCGTTTTATGGCGATTGATTCTAGGAGAACATCTTCTAAATAGTACTTTTCAAATAAATCCCGATCACCTTCATTTAAATGACTAAGCAATTCATCTACTTCTGCTTTAATCTCATTTTGAAGATTGAGGTTATTAGTATGTAACGGACTTCCAAGTTCGGTAAAAATGATGTTCTTCTTACTCTTTAAATATTTTCTTTTATAATCAATCGCTTTATATTTGGATATTGCGGCAATCCAGTTTTTCAATGTGTTTTTGTTTTTATCGAAATGGCCAATATTTGTCCAAATCGCTAACAGTACATCGTTTACACACTCTTCTTCATATTCTCTTAAACTTCCAAGATGTTTTCTGACAATAGACGTGATCAATCCCGCATACATATCGATCAACAATTCTAATCCTTCATCTTTCTTGTAAATTATGTAGTTGACGATTTTATCATCTTCCACTTTGTTTCCTCCTTCCTAAAAGCAATTACACTCTTTAATACGAATGTTTTTTCACTTTCCTATCATCTCTATAAAAAATTTCACTAATTACTTTTTATTTACATAAAAAAAGCCTCAGATTTCCTTTATCTGCAGACTTTAAGGTGCGATTCCCGTTTATTCTCATTAGTAATTTTGACTGCCCTAGTGGTTCTACTAATTTTTTCAGGAAATACGTATGCTGGGCCTATCCAGAAGGTATTAAATAACTTACCATTGCTGCTCAAAATATTAAGTAAAATTGCAAGGTTCAAACTGGAAGTATGATTGTCGAGAATTAGTTTCATTAGCAAACAATTTGAAACCATTCATTCCTACATAGTGCTCTTTGCCCAATTCTTGAGCCAATTCAGTATTCCTCATATAGTCCTCCTAAAGAGGAGGTTAATTCTTTCTTCTTTTTAAAAAAAGTAAGGTGAAAATATTAAACTGCCAAATTCACAGCTAAAAGATGCGATCACTATTTGCTTCAATTGCCGAAGCAAATCATAAGTTACTCTTCTAAAAAGCCGTCAATATATTGCTTCAATTCTTCTTTGACTTCTTCAAAAGTTTCATCAAGTAATTCACCGATAATTTTGCAGCCAGGAATTTTTTTTGAAATGGGCATTCCCAAGAAATATCGGTCGCACTCCCATATTTTTATGATATGTAAATCTAATAGTTCCTCGTTCTCTTGTGCAATACCAATCGAAACTGAGGAACTGTATCCTGGTAAAAAAGGGTCGTTACCTTCATTGTTAAACATAGCATCAAAAACTAATTTTTTATGAGCAAATATTGATTTATTCTCACGCATTAACCCTTCAATATACTCTTTCAATATCACTTCAGTATTTTTAATCTTTTCCAGTAACACTGGAGTAAAATCTCTTTGTTGGTATTTCATAAACTATTCAACACCTATCTATCTCTGATATTCAACCTAAAATAGAGATCCATTATTTCTGCCTCTAGAATACGATATTTCTGTAATGAATTGTTTATAATGAGTAAAATGTTCTTTAAAAATCAGTTTGAAATTTAGTTTAAAGTAAATTTCAATTATTTATTGGGAGTCATCATTTAAAACTTTAAACAATACTCTTGAGTGATCTTTTTTGTCTGCTGTAATTTCAAATTATTAATCAACAATCCTTCCCTCTAGATGAATAGCAGTATTTTAAAGCAACGTGATTCTGCTAAAAAGTCTCACTATTAATGAAACTGGAGGCTATATAGTACTTCCTCATGATCACACTGCCTTATTTCTTTATTTTTAAAACTCTAAGTCCTCTTCCTTAAAAGATGAAAACCTTCCATTTTTCTTATAAAAAACAAGTGTTGCATCTTCATTCAATTTTTTGGTTATTCCAGTCTTGCAGTAGCCCATTTTTTCGTAAAGATAACAATTGCGTTCTTCCTCCAATATTGTTGCCAGTTCCCAGCTAGCAGCTTTAGGGAACATTTCCTCAGCCAAAATGAGTACTTTCTGAGCGAATCCCTTACCTTGAAAATCCGGCAGAATAAACATCGGACTGATCCAAAATTGTGTAGTCTCTTCATTCCAGTGAATACGTATAGCTCCTGCTAGTATTTGATCAAGTACAATTTTATAAAATCCACCTAAAGGGTTATTTATTCTTGTGATTACTTTATCAACGGTTTCATTTGCAGGACTAGTATCATAGTCTTTATATTTTTTCAATAAAGGGGTAAATGCCTTTACTTGTATATCAAAAATAGATTCTGCATCAGATTCTGTAGCTTTTTCTAAAAATAGATCCATAACCTTCACTCCATCTTTGTTTATCACATACCCACTTTGAATATGGTAGTATTCAACAAATTATAATAATCTCCTTCTAGAGAATCCTGGCACTTAACCGCCCATTATAAAATGTGGCAATATCACCTAATTCGAAATAATTCTCGGCCTTTTCAATTTAATTCAACATAAATGTCAAAAGGGTGCAAACATATATAAAAAAAGAGCTGCATTTAGCAGCTCCATTAAGGTTTGTAAACTATAAGTTTCTTAGTTTTTGTTTATGATTCAACTGTCTCAGTGATCATTTTCACAATTGTTTTTGCCAGGTTCATAACGGTATATAACCGGGTATCATTCTGAAATTGAGCGGATAGCAGGGGATCTATATAGTTTACAATTCCATTAATATGGTAAGCTCCTGCTTCAGGCAAAACCTTCTCAAGAGCTTTTCCAGGGATAATCGGACCATTCTTTAAAACAATGGACCCTACCTGATCTTTCTCTCCTAGACTGGCATTTATACTAAAAATCAGGGGATGGTTTTCTAGTTTTTTAATATCTTTTAATACACCTTTTAAATTAAAAGCATGAAGCGGCTCTTCCAGTGTTCCATATACCCTGTAAGGGACTTGTTGTTCTTTGAGCATGGTTCCTGCTAAAGGACCTAATGAATCTCCGACGCAGCGATCCGAACCAATGCATAGAAAAATAATATCTTCACTTTCGTATGAAGAATTTAGAATCATTTCTTTTAATTTAAGGGATAGTGTTTCTATTTCTTCTTTTTTCGGGGCTGGTTTATTGTTTTCTCTCTCTTTCACATTAAAAAAGAGCACATTCCCTGCCTCCTCATTGCTTGATTTCTATCTTAAAGAAACTGTATAACTTATGATACCGCCATAGTCTCTTAAATGTGAGCATGTGATCGCATCTTTTTTCTTGCATCCCGAACATGCAGCAATCTGAAAAATGGAGGCAGAACCAGGCACACAATGACCACACGCAGGACTTGCACGGATAAGACAAATGTAGAGTCTGCATGAAGGACGACAGATGTCGTGGTCATTTCAGCAATCCCTCCAGGAGCAAAGGCAAGAACGGCGGTTACTAAGGATATACCTGTTAAATTGGAAACAAAGATCGCGCATAAAAACATGGCACTAATTAATCCAATTGTACTTAACAATGAAATCAGCAGAGTTTTCTTTAATCCAATCAGCATTTCTTTCTGAAAACGAGAGCCGATGCTTGCGGCGATGAGAATTTGCGAAAAAATGATGAGACTCTCTGGCCACCATGCTGTCAATTCGTAACCAATAAAAGACGAACTCCCTAATTGGACAAGTGAGACACTTACCATGCTGCCAAGCAGCCAAGGAGCAGGAAATTTTAAAATCTTTCCTAGATAATACCCTCCCCAAGCTGTAAATGCCAGTACCAGCGTCCAGACAAGCTGACCAATTTTAAAGTTTGGCGGCTCAACAGTGAAATGGCTGCTGACAGCTGAGTAAGCTGTTGAGTCAATCCACAAAGAAACAACGATTGGAACCGTCAGCACGACTAAAAAGATGCGCATAGTTTGTATGAGGCTGACAACTGCAGTGTTAGCACCGACCTCTTCCGCAATACCAGGCATGGCGGACAGTCCCCCTGGTGCTGTTCCGAAAAAGCTAGTAAGGATATCCAAATGACTAAATTTCCATAATACAAAACCTGAGAGCAAAGTAAAAAGAATAGATAGCAGCAGAATGGCTAAAATGGTTGCCCCATGTTCTTTAAAAATAGATACAGCAGACACATTTATTTTTTGTCCCAGTTCCATACCTAAGATGCACTGTCCTATAAATAACCAGTATTTCGGCAGTCCCGCTCCTTTATCATGCAGCTGAAGAAACCTTGGACGAAGAAAAGACAAAAGAGCAGCTGTTAGTAATGTACCAATCATCCATCCAATGGATAAGCCAGTTAATGAAAGCAGCAAACCTCCGATGCTGCTTAATATAATAAATGATATTCTATGAAAAAGAACGTTTGATTTTTGAATGTTCTTCTCCTTCTTTCTTAAAAATTTTTTTGATTTTTCAGCTATCTATATAAATGTAATCTACATACAGAAATAAATATAATATCATTTTTATATGTTTAATCATAAAAATAGATTATACCTAAAAAGAGGTGTTTCGAATGGACGAACGCGATTGGATGGTCTTACAAATTTTATACAGTGAAAAGAATATTACAAATGCAGCGAAAAGCCTGTATATTTCACAGCCTGCACTGACAACCAGATTAAAGCAAATGGAAAAAGAATTTGGCGTTCAAATCGTAAATAGAGGAAGACGCGGAGTCCAATTTACGCCACAAGGGGAATATTTAGCAAAATGCGCAAGTGAAATGCTATTAAACATCCAAAAAATCAAAGAGAATGTACTGAATATGGAGCAAAAAATGGCAGGTACATTGCGGCTTGGAGTTTCTAATTTCTTTACCGATTACAAGCTTCCGGGACTATTAAAATCATTTAAAGACAAGTATCCGCACATCGAGTTTAAAGTAACTACAGGCTTTAGCAAGGAGATTACGCATTTAATCTATAACCGTGATATCCATATAGGTTTTGTGAGAGGAGACTACAGCTGGAAAGATCAAAAACGGTTGTTGTTTGAAGAAACCATCTGTATTGCTTCTAAAGAAAAAGTGGATATTCATCACCTTCCTGAGCTCCCTAGAATTGTTTACCGTACAGACCCGCTGTTAAAGACTTCATTAGAAAATTGGTGGGCAGAAAATTACTCTAAGCCTCCATTAGTCAGCATAGAAGTCGACAAGGCAGATACATGCAAAAAAATGGTTGCAAATGGTTTAGGATATGCCATTTTGCCAAGTATGATTTTATCCGATTTACATGATATTCATAAGATTGAGATTCAAAACAAGCAAGGCGAACCATTACTTCGTAAAACATGGATGTTTTTCCATGAAGATTCTTTAGAATTAAATATGGTCAGAGCATTTGTTGATTTTATTGAAGAATATGATCTGCAAAACACATAGAAATTTCTTTTCAGCAATTCGAAGTTATCTTAATAATCATTCACAACCTTGTATGGCTAATTAATTAACTTGAAAATGAAGGATAATGTAGTATTTAATCGAAATATAAGAAAAATAGGAATATTCTTATAAAGAGGAGGCTATAGAATTCACAGTTCATTTATCACAAGGGGGTAATAAAATGAAATTCTTGATCTCTTTTTCTAACAGATTGATGCAAAGGTATATGCCTGATCCATTTTTATTAGTTATTTTGCTTACCTTTTTTGTTTGTGGTCTTGCACTAATCTTTACGAATAGTACTCCTGTTCAAATTCTTGAATATTGGGGTGGCGGGTTTTGGAGTTTATTAGCTTTTTCGATGCAAATGGTGTTAATCATCGTAACAGGACATGTGATGGCAAGCAGTCCATTTTTCAAGAAGCAATTAGGAACGTTAGCCAATTTGCCGAAGACTCCTGGACAAGCCATTATCCTTGTTACAGTTGTAGCACTTATAGCATGCTGGATAAATTGGGGATTTGGCTTAATCATCGGAGCTTTGTTTGCCAAAGAAATAGCTGCTAAAGTAGAGGGCGTTGATTATCGTTTATTAATAGCAAGTGCTTATAGCGGTTTTATCATTTGGAGCGGCGGGCTTTCCGGATCTGTAGCACTGACCATTGCAACTCCTGATCATTTTACTGAACATCTTATTGGAGTTGTACCTACAAGCGAGACGATTTTTTCTGCCTTTAATTTAGCGATTCTCGCTGGACTATTTATTTTAGTACCTATTATTAACAGATTGATGGTTCCGCCAAAAGATAAAGCGTTTATCATTGATCGAGCTTTGTTGGAAGACAAAGACTTTTTCGAGGCAGCAAGTAAAGAACAAGCTGTCTTGACGCCGGCAGATCGCTTAGAAAATAGCCAAATACTATCATTACTTATTGGATTGCTTGGTATCGCCTTTTTGGTCTATTACTTTGTAAAAAATGGTTTTGCTCTTAACCTTGATATCGTAAATTTTTTATTCCTCTTCATCGGCATCATCTTGCATAAAACACCTAGACAATTTTTGAAAGCGGTAACAGACTCAGTAAAAAGTGCAAGCGGCATTATTATTCAATTTCCATTTTACGCTGGGTTAATGGGCATTGTTTCTGCATCAGGGTTAGCGGGAGTATTATCTAATGCGTTCATATCGATTTCAAATGAACACACTTTCCACTTATTCACGTTATGGAGTGCAGGATTAGTTAACTTCTTCGTACCATCAGGCGGCGGACAATGGGCTGTTCAAGCTCCAGTCATGCTAGAAGCCGCTCAGAATTTGGATGTTTCTTTACCGAAAACGGCAATGGCTGTAGCATGGGGAGATGCATGGACGAATATGATTCAGCCTTTCTATGCCCTGCCTGCCCTGGCAATCGCAGGCTTAAAAGCAAAAGACATCATGGGCTATGGTCTGGTTATCATGTTAATTACAGGAGTGTTTATTTCAGCCGTGTTTCTATTTTTGTAAAATAAAAATGGATTTGACAGGTCTAAACTGGAGAGGGATTTTACTTCCTCTCCTCTTCTTTTGGTAACTATACGATAAATGAAGAAGCAATATAAACAGCTGTCCCCCACATAACAATTGCTGATATTTTATTCAAAATAAGTAAAATACGGCCTGATTTATCCATTCTGCCTGTTAATCGTCCTGCAATTCCTAATCCAGCAAACCACAGCCATGATATTAATATACATACAAAAGCAAATGCTATTTTTTCTGCCCCAGTGTATTTTAAGGAACTAGTTCCAATCACACCAACAGTATCCAGAATCGCATGCGGGTTCAGCAGCGACACAGACATTGCAAACGCAATTTGTTTTTTCGGAGAAAATACTGCCCCTTGTTCTTGTTTCACAGCTGGCGGTTTGCTCCTCCATGTAACAAATCCCATATAGACTAAAAAGAAAATACCACCTGCAAAAAGAATCATTTTAATCCAATATGAGCCAAGAACAACAACTGATACCCCTAAGACGGCTAATGAAATCAGCAAAGTATCACAAATAGATGCAGTAATAATTACCGGCAATGCCCTAAGAAATTTGGGCTGAGCTGCTCCTTGATTGAACACAAACACATTTTGTACCCCTAAAGGCAGAATCAAGCCAAATGCCAAGACTAAACCGTGAATGATCGCTTCTACCATTCTTTCACCTCATGATTAATTATTAGTCCCATTTTACAGAAAAAGTTTAAGGTGGTATCCAACCACTTTGACGGAATTCAAACAGATCAATTTCTTGTATGTATCATAAACACTGTAAAAAGCATAGATTCCATAAAACGTCTCTTTCATTCTACATTAAATAAATAATCGTTTAATAGAAAAATAATGAATGCGAATGAATAAACTAGATTCCCCTAAAGATTTTCTTGTTATTCCCAAATCAAGATTGAATAAGCTCTAGTCAAGTAATCTAAAGAAAGTCTATTCGAAAATAATATATTTCTTCCGTTGACATTTATAATGAATCTACATAAACTAAAAATGAATGAATTGTTCATTCATCATTATTAATTGTTTAATGATAATAACTTAAATACAAGGAGATGTATAACATGAGTAAAAATAATATCATACCCGATTTGATCCTGCGGAAGTACAATCAGCATAAAAACGCACGGATACTCAAGCTCCATACACCCAGCAGCATCGATCAAAACGGATTCGTCAAAATTGGCGGCATCGACCAGTGGGTCACTATACGCGGTGAGGATCGCAGCAACCCTGTTCTATTCTTTATCCATGGCGGACCTGCATCCCCCTATTCCATATTCAGCCCGCTGCTGCGTTCATGGGAAAAGCACTTTACCCTCGTTCAGTGGGATCAGCGTGGCGCAGGCAAGACTTTTCGCAAGAATGGTGAGGACGGCTGCGGTACGATCACTTTTGAGCGTCTGGTCCAAGACGGAATTGAGCTTTCACAATACCTGTGCGCAGAACTTGAACATCAAAAATTGATTCTGGTCGGCAGTTCGGTGGGCAGCCTGATCGGAGCTTTGATGGCACAGACACACCCCGGCCTTTTTCATGCTTATGTCGGCACCGATCAGAATGCCCCAGATCCTCATTACCTTTCGTACAAATTAACAATTGATGCACTTGAAGCTGCAGGTAATGCAAAGGCTCTTAGGGCAGTTAAGAAAATGGGACCAGACCCATCAAATTGGAGCCGCATCGAATTTGACAAAATGAATCAATATATTGTCAAGTCCATTAAGCATGTTCCAAATATGATATTGGACCTATTCTTGCCATCTATGCTATCGTCCCCAAACCACAATATACCTGACATCATCTCTATCTTTAAAGGCATGGATTTCTCTCTTGGTCACTTGTTCGAGGAACTATTAAACTTTGACTTTAACAAACTTGATATAAAGTATGAGCTTCCATTCTTCATCTTTCAGGGAGATACCGACATCATAACTCCAGCCGTAACAGCTAAAGCATACTTCGATCAAATTGAAGCTCCCTGCAAGGAATTTGTTTTAATCGAGAGTGCCGGCCACCTTGCGTGTTTTGCAAGGCCTGATCAGTTTCTAGAGGAGCTGCTAAAGCGGGTACGTCCGCTGGCGATCAGCAGCCGGCAGTAGTAACATTTTCATCGGTTATGGTAAGATTAGGACACAATTACTCAAAGAACGGAGATTGAAGTCTATTGTCCCCATTAAACAAACAGCAGCTGGATCAAATCCGCGAGGAACGCAGAGAACAAATTAAGCAAGCAGCGATCAGCGTATTTGCACGCCGGGGAATAGAAGGAACTAAAATGAGCATGATCGCCGAGGAAGCTGGCGTCAGTCAAGGTCTATTCTACCGCTACTTCAAATCCAAAGAAGAATTGTTTACCACTCTCGTTCAAGAATTAATGGATGAAGCGAGGAAGGAAATCGAATTTATTCACCTTCTGCCTGGAACGCCCTTTGAACAAATCAGAACCTTGACTGAAAATATGCTTGACGAAAAACACAAACACGCCTTCATGCTAATTGAACATGCACGGAAGTCAGAGAAGGTTCCGGAGAAGGTAGCAATGGAGCTTGAGCAACATTCCTCCAACGGATTGATCAACATGTTAATTCCAATCTTCGTAAAAGGGCAAGAAGCTGGTGAATTCTCTGAAGGAGATCCCCGTGAGCTGCTTTACTGGTATTTTCACATCATCAGCAGTCTAATTATGCAAGATCCAGGTAATGAGGGATATGGTTTGCCAAGTGCAGATGTTTTAATGCGGATTTTAACGAAATAACTTTTCTATTCTCATTTTGATTTTGCTTTTCGGTCCTGCTCACTTTAATCAAGATAAGTAACCTCCAGTGTTTATCAGTTAAAATAATTATTTTAATTTACAAAATTATTAAGAAATAAAAAAAATCCACACGCTATTATGCATGTGGACACATAGGTTATCTGTTGGTAAATAACCACTTATAACTAAGATAATCTTGATAAAAATAGTTCTTCTATTTTTCCTATTATAGTTTGGCAGTCTTATTAAGAATTACTGTTAGAGCCTTTACTGCAAGGTCATGATCTTCTTCCTGGGTCAAGCCGGAAACAGTGATGACTCCAATTACTCCTGATCCTTCAATTATTATAGGAAACGCTCCTCCATGTACTGCATATTCAAACGGACTGGCTGAATAGAATTCAAAATACGATCTGTTTTTCAACTTATTATAAAGCATCATATAATAAGAACTGTGATGATGACGGAGGACTACATTCGATTTTTTCTTAATCCATTCATCTTGATCCGGAGATGTCCCATCCATTCCATGATGAAATACTGTTTGTCCATTTTTAACAATATTTACTGCAACAGATTTATTTATTTTTTTGGCAGATTCAATGATAAACAATCCCATGTGCAATGCATCTTCATTAGAAAAACTTTTAAAAATAAGTTTTTCTTCTTGCTTTTTAACTTCCTCAAGCATTGCTTGAACAGTTCCATTTTCCATATTGATCCCTCTTTACGATTATTAAAAAATATAGGCTTTAATCGAAATATACAGCTTTCTTTTCTTTACTGCTTTTAAAGGCAGCATCAATGATTTTAATAACGGATAGCCCCTCATTTGCTGTGACTGGAGCAGTTTCCCCCTCAATTATGCTTTTAGCAATTTTTTTATAGTAGGATACATAAGATCCATGTAAAGTTTCAATAGTTTTATGTTCCTCTATTTCTCCTTCAATCGTAACAAGCTGACCGTAAAATTGCGGATCATCTGCTCCCCAAGAGTTATCTAAAGGCTTTTTGCCCTCTTTGAGTGCAGCCTCTTGTCCATCGAGCCCGTATTTGATAAAGCTTCCTTTACTTCCGTGCACCTGAAACCGCGGTCCGTTAATCGGTACAATTGAACCGGAATGCAAAATGACCCGCAGCTTTTCATAGCCTAAAATAATATGGAAATAATCATCCGTTTCTGCATTCTCTCTTTGAGCAAAAACATCTGCCATTACGAATTGTGGCCTGCCAAATAAATGTAAAGCTTGGTCAATTAGATGTGAACCTAAATCATAAAGCATACCGGATCCAGGCCCTTGCTTTTCTCTCCATCTATCTCTTACAGCTGGTCTGAAGCGATCAAAATGGACTTGATATGTATTGATTTCTCCAAGCACCCCATCATTTATAAGCTTACTGACAGTCAAATAATCATTATCCCATCTTCTGTTATGATAAACACTCAATAACAGCTTCTTTTCCTCGGCAATGCTAATAAGCTCCTCTGCTTCCCATGTTTCTATCACCATGGGCTTTTCCAAGATCACATGTTTTCCAGCCATTAAACTTTGTTTCGCCATCTCGTAATGCAAACCGCTCGGTGTTGTAATCACTACTAAATCAATTGCTGTATCTTCAAGAACCTCTTCTAAGCTGCTTACTACCACCGCATCTTTCAAATCCTGCTGCACTTTTTCCTTATTGGAACTAACGACTTTTGCGATTTCAAATTCCTCTAACACACTTAGCAAAGGTGCGTGAAATGTAGCTCCTGATAGTCCGTATCCAACTATACCCACTTTAATTTTTCTCATCGTTTGCCCACCCGCTTTCTTCATCTTCTGCAACAACTAAAAGAATATTGTTCTCTGTTATTATGTCTTTCAATTCTTTATCGGGATACTTATCTGTGATAATCACATCAATGTCTTTCATATCACAAACCCGATGTAAAAATTCCTTTTCGAACTTCGAATGATCAGCCAGCAGAACGACTTGTCGTGCACAACTTATCATTTTTTTCTTTAAAAAAGCTTCATCCTCATCGGGAGAGGTAACTCCTTCAACACTGAATCCGCATGCTCCCAGAAATAATTGGTCAACTTTAAAATCATCCAGTGTTTTGATTGTTCTAGGTCCCGTTACATTTCTGTTTTTCGAATTGAATTTACCAGGGAGTAAAAAGTTTTGAATATTTGGATACTCTCCTAAATGATCAACTATATCGATGGAGTTTGTAATTACATTAACATATTTGTTTCCTATGAACTTAGCTATTAGAGCAACGGTTGAAGATGTATCCATCAGCACATCATGATTCTCATGTATCAACAAAGAGGCACTTTTTGCAATTCGTTCTTTCCCTTCGGTTGCTATTCTTTTTTTATAATCGATTAAATTCCGATTGGCCGATGGTAGTGTGGCACCTCCTTTAATCCTTATGATTTCCCCTCGTTCTTCAAGTTTTACAAGATCTCTTCTGGCTGTATCCTTTGAAACACTAAATATTTCACATATTTCTTCTAATGAAATGTTTTTATGAGAAGACAAATACGTTTTTATCGATGTCAGTCTTTGTTCTTGATACATATTCTGGAGCTCCTTTATAAATCTTCTGACACAATTATATATTGATTGATATTCAAAAAGCTATAAAAAACTTATAATACTTAATTAAAATAATTATTATAAGTTGTTTCACTACAAACAGCTACACTATTTCAGGTACTTTATAAATTATGGTAAATAGTGCAAGCATATTGCAAAAGAATAAAAGGTTATGGCTGAGGGATCATTCTTATATTGGCTTGTTACTGTATAACCAATTCTCATGCATACAAGGCATCACACGTTAAAATGAATCTTAAATTCCAATGGCACGAGCCTGGATATTATAAAAAAAGGCGGCATTACATGTGAAAGTAATGCCACCCTTTAGATTCTGTACAAAGTTCCATCTATTAAATCCGTTTTTTGTTAATGCTTTTTATATATTTTATATACGAAGTACAGATGTCTCTGAAAGTGCTGAGAATAATGAATAATTCAGCAGCTGTAATTTAAAAGTATTCCCCTACCTCGGCTCAACCTCTTCCCCTGTTTTAAGATCAATGACCTTCGTTGTATCATCAGGAACCGGAATTGTCTTGCTTTTAGGTGCCTTCTTTCCGTTTTCCACCCAATCGACCAGCAAATCAAATGATTGATGTGCATAAGGGAGAAGCGGCTGCAGCTTTTTATCCGCATCTGTCTGGGCATTCCAGACTAAGCTGTCTACATGGTTCCCATTTTCAATTGAATACATGCGGTGCAGCTTTTCTTTTCCTGCTTTTTTCACAAGTTTTTCATAGCCTTTTGCATGGATGTCCGGGAAAATCAGAGCATCCAATGTTCCGGTAAAACTGATTAGCGGAACTTCTATGTCTCCAGTATTGGCAATTTCTTTTATGTTTTCCTTCACGCTTTTCGGACGGGATGGATAGTTGTAGTTTTCGAATATGGAGTCATAGCTTCTGTCTCTAATACCGCCTGCAGTGAAATTCAAATAGTTTCTCCAATGGATGCTGTCTGGGGCTCCAGGATCAAAATGGTCACGGTAAATATTTGCAGTAATAAACCAGTATACTTGATCATGATATGTCCAAAGTTTTTCTGAACCTTTTGGAAGCCCGGCTTTGTACATTTCTTTCATTGCTTTCTGCTTCTCTTTTCCAGTTCCATAGATGGCATCTTCAGCATGATTGACGACAGTTGTCAGTGAACTGATTAAGTTTGGCTGCTTTTCAGTCCAAAGAACCCCTTCCCAATCAACTCCGCCGTCAAATAGACGGTTTTCTTTCTTCTGACGCCCGTCCTGTTCGAGGGCATAACGTACGACATAGCCGCCATTTGAGATACCCATCGCATATGTAGGAACTCTGTGGTTTTTTCTCACCAAATGATGAGCTGGATTCGTTTGATCGTTTGATTTGATCAGCTGTTCATGAAAGTTGTCTTCTAAATAGGATTGTGCAGCCTGTGTAATCTGTCTGAAACGCACATTCCACTCAGCAACACTGTCATCTTCGTTCACCAATGCATTCTTTGCTTTTGCGAAGGGATCAGCTGGATCACTTTCTCCCTGTGTGCCTTTGTCGATAGCTGCAAAGGCATAGCCTTTTTCAAGGATAAAATCACTGAAGAGAAGATCTGTCGACGTTTCATTTCTCGTTGCTGGAATTCCTGCGACTACCAGCTTCCCATTCCATTCATCCGGAACACGAATTACAAATTGAGCATCTTCAAAAGCACCGTTTACTTGAGTCCCGCTAATAGCTGCAGGCTGATTCATTTGATGCCAGCCTGTCCGATCAGCTGCATTGCCCCAATTGACAGGAGCGAGTCCGGCATTCCCAAATACGGTTGCTTTTGCTAATTGAGCTGGATTTTTTGTCGTTAAATAATTTCCATTCACACCGTCAAAATATGTTTCAACAGCGCTTGTTGCACCGGGAATCAATTCTTGAAAATGAGCTGCTTCCGTTTTTACAGATGGGTACTGTACTGGATTCACATTTGCCAGCAATGCCGCAGTTAAAGTAAACGCTATCATTTTTCCTTTCAAATAAACACTTCCTTTATTAGAATTTTCAGCAAATAAGACAATTCTAGTTTACTCTTTTAGAAAATGATAGACATGGTGCAAAAGATAGAAAAGTTCAAGCAAAAAAAATAACCTTTCGACAAAGGTTATTTTTATGCGATCTTCGCTTTTTTTAATTTCGTATCAAGAATCATATTGCCAAACGGGATAAAAGCTACTGCAACAGCACTGAATACCCATGCGAACGACCATCTGATTTTAAACGTTGTATAAGCAATAATCAGCAGGTATGTGATAAAGAAAAATCCGTGAAGAGATCCTACGATGGTAACTGCCATCGGAATATCAGCTAAGTATTTTAGAGGCATGGCGATAAAAAGCAGAATGAGCAGCGACGCTCCTTCAATGAATCCCATGAGCCGAAAGCGGCCAATCGGTGTTTGAAGCATATATAAACCTCCAGTTCACTTTTTTCTTTCATTATAGGTTAAGGCTGGCGGAAAAACTATAGCAGCTGAGAAGACGTCATAGAATGTTCATTTCTAAATGTATGTCCACAAGATGGATTTATTCTTTTGATTGCTTTTTTTGCGTAACGATCGCCATATAAAGCACAGCACTAAAGCCAATAATCCCAAAAATCATAGCCATCACGTATGATAAGCTGAATTCGAAAAAGGCAATGCCAGGAATAAAGCTGATGCCTACTAAAATAACCAGAATCCAATGTCCGTACTTGTTCAATTAATTCACCCTTTTTTCTTTTCATAAAGATAAAAAACATAATCCAATGAAACACCTGGTACTCCCTGCTGTCTTAGCATAGCCGTGATATTTCCGCGATGGTAGGTTCCATGGTTGGCCACATGCTGAATTAATTCAAACACATTCGTTTCTAATTTACCAAACACCGGATGCTCGATCGTGAATACTTTTTCTGTGTCCAAATCAACATTCAAAAAAGATTCATATTCATTTGCAAGGTTCGAGTACATGCTTTCCAGTTCTTCAATACTTCTATTCAGTGATTCTTGCTGAACTTGCGCAAGATAGGTCATGATGCTTTCAAAAGGGTCCTGTTTGATCACTTTCAGCCACAATGCATCCGTCAGATAAATGTGGACCATGACATGGGAAATGGATGGAAACACACTCTCAATTTCATTCGTGTACATGTCATGAGGCAATTCTTTTAACCGATTAAACACTCTTGCATTTGACCACTTATGAAAATCGTACAGCTGGATTGTTTTTGACATGATACTCATCCTTTCACAGAAAAATGATGCTCCTCTCTATTATATATCCATAACTAACATTATGGAAAAAAATTCTAAAATTTCTCACGATTGATTATAATGGCCGGTGCTTTCTCTGTCTCTGCAGCATAATTACAGAAGGATCATTATTTCAGCTATAAAATCGGCAAATAAAAAACCAAGGCACCTGTGCACCTTGGTTTAATGATTAATTTTCATTGCTTTGCAATTTTCCTGTTCCAATCGGTTTTTCTTTTTTCGCGGCCGGTTGATCTTTTGCGCTTCTTAGCGGAATTTCTTTAATAAAGAATGTCAGAAGAATGGCAAGAGCCATTGTAATGGTAACAAAAATGAAAACACCTGATAATGCATAGCTCAGTGAATCCTGGAGCTGATGTATCACGTTTTCAAAGAAAGGTATAGCTTCTTTAGGCAATGTATTCTTCAAACCATCTAGTTTTTCATGATCCAATAGAAGCTGCGGATTTTGCAGCGACTCCATTGTGCCTGCAAGTTCTGGTGAGGCTGCCATTTGATTGGTGTCACCATTCTGACTCAAAGTTGACATTTTTTCCTCCATACGAGAATTGAGTAACGTTCCCATAATGGCAACCCCTACTGTTCCGCCTACAGATCGGAAAAGCTGTGACGAGGCTGTAGCAACACCAAGCAGTTTTTGATCAACCGCATTTTGAACCGTTAAGGTGAAGACCGTCATTCCAATACCGATTCCAAATCCAACTAATGTTAAGTAGAATACTAATGCATATTGTGATGTATCAACGTTCATAGTCGACAGCAAATACAGTCCTACAGCAGATATACATAGACCGATAATAGCCTGCATTTTGTATTTTCCCGTTTTAGAAATAATCTGACCGCCAAGTGCACTCGCAAACACGAGACCAAGCGTCATCGACATTGTCAGGAAGCTAGAGTGTGTTGCTGAATAGCCAAGTACACCTTGTATGAAATAAGGAACGTACATCACTCCGCCGAACATCGATACTCCGATGACAAATCCGATAATATTTGAGATCGTAAAAATACTGTTTTTAAATAAGTTTAACGGCAAGATCGGACTGACTGCTTTTCTCTCAATCAAAACAAAGATCAACAGTGAAAGGGCCGTGGCTCCAAACAGAGATAAAATTTGAACCGATCCCCAGTCGTATTTTGTCCCAGCCCAAGAAAAGCCCAGCAAAGCGAAGACGATTGTTGCAGATAAAAAGACTGATCCAAAATAATCCACTTTTTCGCCAGCTTTTTTCTCTGCTGAAGGGAATAGTTTCCAAATAAGGATAAGCGCAACTATTCCAAGCGGCAAGAACACCCAGAATACCCATTTCCACTCAAGGTTATCCACGATATATCCTCCAAGTGTTGGACCAAACACACTTGATATACCGAATACGGCACTCATAGCTCCCTGCCATTTACCGCGTTCTCGAGGTGCGAAAAGATCTCCTACAGCCGTGAAAGCAGTTGACATGATCATACCTGCACCAAAGCCTTGAATACCTCGATATATAATCAGCTGAACAATATCCATTGATGTTCCTGCTAAGAAGGCACCAATGGAAAAAATAATGATTCCGATAATTATAAACGGTTTTCTTCCATAAATATCTGACAGCTTTCCGACAAGAATTGTTGTAATCGCACTCGTAAGCATATATATTGTAAACACCCAGCTATAATAATCTAATCCGCCAAGATCAGAAATGATTTTCGGCAAGGCATTTCCAACAATCGTTTGATTGACAGCCGCAAAAAACATTGCAGCTATAATGGCAATCATGATCGTGATTTTTTCTTTTTGACTCAAATGCTCCATTGTTCCACCTCTATTGTTCATCTAGTAGTTTCGTTAATAATCGATTAAACACAATCATTTCTTCATCGGTTACGTTTTCCAGTTTTCGATGAAAGTATTCTGTAATGGTCTTCTCCACCGCTATCGCAACCCTTTCCCCTGATTCAGTCAGGGTTAAGAAAACCATTCTCCTATCATCTTCTGCTCTGACACGTGAAAGATAGCCTTTATGAATGAGCTTTTCACTTACAGCTGTTATGTGGCTGCTTGAAACACTTAATTTTTCAGCTATTTGACTGACATTTTGCTGTCTATGATCAAGCAGTATTCTTAGCACCATGAATTCATTAAATGGCACATACGTTTCCAGCAGCACATTCAAGTTAGTACGTGCCATCTTGTTTAACTTCCGGTAATTAGAGAGAAATTCATAAGTTAAATCCCATCTTGATTTCATTTTCCCCTCCTATACAGTTAATGAAATTAATATTTAACTTACTTAACTATTAACTTTATTAACTATATGCCTATCTGTTCTTCTTGTCAATGAATATGATAAAAGATAGAATTTTGCACAATTCAGATTGTATTTTAAGGATTTGGGCTAGAAAAATGGACATTTCAGACAGCAATGTCTCACTTTAGATAGTACATGATAAGTGAGCCCCTAAAATTAACAGGAAACCTCACATTAAGGGGGGATTATTAAATGGAATGGCCTCAATACTCAATTGCAATCGAGTTTTTTCTACGAGTAAAAAAAACAGCCCACTGAGTGACGGGTTCGGCTGAAGGGTGCAAACACATCAAATAACACTGGAAATAACATTGGAATTCGCATTTCAATTAGCATTCTTATTGGCATGATTTTAATTAACGAGTAAAACAAGCAAGCTACTTTTTGGTAGCTTGCTTGTTCAGGTAGAACATCCAAATTGGGTTTCAATGACATGCCATATTCCGTCACCCTGAATCTACTTTTGGGGGTACTTGTGCATTAACAACTCGGGTTCACAATGTTTTCCTATTCAAGTTCTCTGGATGAGAAGGCAATACTTTCCGGGCAACACCCGGAATGGCACGATGTAGTTCGCTAAAACGCATCGTGCCATTATGAATCAAATTCAGCATGATCCAAAATAGTACGCGGATAACTGCCGCTTCCTCAACTAACCTCCCGATGCTTAATACCAATTATTTCAAAATCGGATCATTAATTTAATCTTTTGGATTATATGTTTTTGTAATATCTGGTGTTAATTCTTTACTGAATTCTGCATTGGCTAAATTGAAGTTGTTACTTTGAAGCGGGTTTCTATTTTGTAAAGGATTTTGCATATTTCCCACAGTATTTTGAACCTTCCTATATCCATTTCGAGCTTGTTGTCTAACTTGTGTATTCCGACTTCCTATAATCCCCAGTATGGCTGCTCCTAACAGAGGAAGCATAAGCATAGTACCATTATTTCGCTTTCTTTTAAACATACCGAGTAAGTTTTTATTTCTTCTTCCACCTCTAAAGAGTGAAGAAAGCATTTGAAAATTGTTCATCCATTATCCTCCTTGTCACACAATAAATTTGTAGACATTTTATTGTGTGATAAGAGAAGAAAAATATAATTGGTAAATTGACGATCTTTTTCGAATTAAAAGGAATGCTATAAGGCATTTTTATGAGATTAATGTCAAAAGCCAATCCTTAATATCTAAAATGCGCATATGCCTTGGAGTTGAATCGGTACCACTAACGAACATGGACACTAAAGAATCTTGTTTGTGCAAGCCTCCATGACTTGCACCGCCAATATGTGTCGGAGAACTCTCCCCTTTGAATTCAGAACCAGGTTTTGCGCTTACAATGATATATTCACCCTCATGTGAGAAAAAGGAAGAATATAATCTTGCTAAAGCATCAGGGTAATCGCCATATTCGATTCTTTTATCTGTAATGCTGAGGTCTAAGATCTTCTTTTCTCCCTCTATAAACCAAGATTGCTCATACTCATCGGAATAATCCCCATCAGGATGAAATTGAAGATGCCCGTTATGCAACCCAGATGTGACAGTTACCGTTTTTTGTTTTTTAAATGCAATCACATCAATTCGACTATCTTTTTGCAGTATCTTCGCTATTTCCTCTAAAGGTGCCTTTTGGGTATCAAGAGAATATATAAAAGACATTCTCTCGTTAACAGCAAGAACAATTTCGTCTTCCAAAGTAACTCCCTTTCTCAACTTTACTATTCGATACGAACTTAAAAGCTTTCTAAGATCAATTAAAGCTTCCTTGCGATTTTGATTGATCCATGCTTGGCCATTATCACCAAGAATAATCCAAACGGTATTTGCAAGAGCATCCTCCCACGATTGAAATTGATTTAATATTTTTTGTAACTGTTGATCAACTTTTTCAATTCCCTTTATATCCGTTCTCCCATTTTTATGTACACTTTGATCTAAATCTGGATAATAGACAATCGTGAAAGCCGGTAGTTCATTTCGGTTTATAAGATAGGCCAGTTCATTTGAAGAAAATTTATCGTTGAATCCATACTTTTGCCAAAAGAAAGAGTTCTTTTTTAAAGGATTTAGCTTGTGCATCGCTCCATATGAGTACAAGTTCGGTGCGTAAGAATTCAACTCCCTTTTTAAGCCTGTAAACAATGATAAGAGAAAGGGAATTTTTAATTGGGTGGCGTAACTTCCCCTATATAATAGAGCATTTATGGATGCGCTTTGAATTCCTTTATCTTTTAAAATTTCATGAATGGTTTTATGCTGTTTGCTTAAATGCTCATGATTTAAATTATAAAATATGTCTACCATGGATTGCTTTAGTCCCAGTTTAAAAAGTTCACTAACATGACCACCATAATCGATAATTCTTTTTTCCTTTTCGTTATACCAAAGTAAGCCTGGGATTTTGTGTTTATCACTGTATACACCTGTTAATAAAGTACTATCAACATTGACTGACATAGTTGGAAATGGACTAACAAGATTTGATATGTAACGGCCATTTTTCATAAAAAATTGTAAGGCTGGAGCTTTTCCATCTTTAATTGCAGCCTGTATAGATTGATCCATTAATGTATCAATCATAAGCATGATGATTCTTTTTTTTTGAGATTGGTCTGGTGCCATTCTTTACTCTCCTTTCCTCACAAAACGTTGCTTCCATGTAATTATTATGAAATGTTTTTAAACAATTATTAAAGTTTATATAAGAAAATAGCTTTTTCTTTGTTTTTGGGCTCCTTCAACTGAATGATAATGTTGCTTTTACAGGTAAATGGTCAGATGCATTTGGGAAGTTCATAATAATTTCTGCTTCAATAACCCGAAAATGATGACTGACGAATAGGTAGTCCAATCTTGATCTTGGTCGAAGCGATGGATAAGTAAAGCCTGCCCCTTTGCCGGCAAGATGCCATGCGTCTTGAAATTCACGGGTTATTTTTCTCCATCCTTTTGACTCTGGTTTCATATTCCAATCACCCATAATAATCATTGGATGAGGCGTCTTAAGATGTTGGTTGACAATAAAGTCGGTTTGCTTCCGATGCAGAATGGGATTAAGGCTTAAATGGATTACATTGATTTGAAATAATTTTTTGTTAATCTCAATCGTGGAGTCGAGCAATGATCTTCCTTCGATGAGTCCTGGTATGAAATTAAAAAGATGCCTCTTTTCGTTCACGATTGGATAGCGAGACAGTAAGGCATTTCCATACTGCCTTACATTCGTTGAGTTTTTAGACGTTAGGGACAAAGAAGGGCCGAAAGTCTGATTCATGTTTAATTGTTTTGCAAGCCAACTAATCTGGTCTTCATAATCACTTCTTTTTGAAAAATACTTATCAACTTCGTTCAGACCAATGATATCGGCATCGCTTTTTTCGATTACTTCAGCAATTCGGAAAAGATCTAATTGCTTATCCATTCCCCTGCCATGGTGAATATTAAAGGTCATGACAGTAAACTCCAAAATCTTCACACCCTATGATTTTAATTTCAACATCCCTTTAAGAAAGAGCTAAAGAGAAATTATAGCCCCTTCTATTTGAGAAGGGCATTTCATGTTAGACAGCACCTATATTCATTTGATCGAAAATGGAGGTCAACAATGGCCAGTACCAATGGCTTCCGATAGTAATAGCACTTTTTTTCTCACAATGCATTCCCTTACTTAATTTCTTTTTAGGATTTGCAATTTAGCTTATGATTAAACAATATCCATTTGGAAGTTATGGATGATTTCACTTGGTCTGTATGACAACTGCTGTATTTCAAATACTCAAGTATATAACCTTTCTTTAGGAGTGAAAAAAGTGAATAAATTTAGAAGTACAACGATTCATCTATTTTTATACGGTAGTTTTTATATGGTCTGTTATCAAGCCTGCAGGATATTTGTCATGGGCATCAAAGGTAATTCCAGCCGTTACAGGACTAATCATCATAATTGCAAAGTACAATAAGTATCGCCTCCCCACAAACCATGGTAACAAATGCATGTTCAATTAATTTTTTGTAATGTTCTTCCCCTGCTTTTTGGTTATTCTCTACAAATTCTCCTAATGTATTATCAAATATCTCTACCTTTGAATTTTCAACACCAGTTAATTCTGCTTAACTGTTATTTGGAAATTTCTTCGAGGATTTTATTAGCTTCTCTAATTCCTGAAAGATACGCCCCATGAACAGTGGTTGGATAATCAGTTACAGTAGCTTCTCCAGCAAAAAATAATTTATTGTTAACTGATTCTGAGAGTATTTTATAATCTTCGGCTGACGCTCCTACTTTAATAAAGGAATATGATCCATAGGAGAAATGATCATTCCCCCACCGTGTAATTTTCCAAGAGATAGGATTTGGAATAGAAGGACCAAATATTTTCCTTAAAATAATCATCAGCTCTGAAATAATTTCTTTATCAATCCTATTTTCCAATGCATTACCGAAATCTCCTGCGTTCAAAGCAAGTAAAATAGGTTCATTAAGGTAATGATAGATATTCAAAAATTCTCCCCACTGCCCTTTATCTTCAGAAACATATCCCAATAAGTGAGGTTTCTTACTCCAGAATGCATTTGGAAACTTAACAAAAATCTTATTCAAAATCCCCATTCCTAGTTTATTTATTGCTTTTCTCTTTTGCTCAGGCAATTCAGGAATAAACAAAATATCATTCTTCTGCAAAACACCAAGAGGAACGGTTACAATTACATAATCTGCTGAAAATATACTTTTTTCTGAATAAACTTTCACAAAATCTTTTTCATAGTTAATTTTATAGATACGTTCATTTAAATTTATTTTAATATCCTTAATTAACAACTGAATTATTTGGTCATATCCGTTTGGAAATATTACATCTTCTCCCAGAAATTCTTCACTACTATCAAAGTTTAAGGCAGAAAGATTATAGCTACTTCCAGAATATTCGTGTTCTATTGCAGTATTAACATAATAATTCAATAACAGTTGCTCTTTTTCAGATAAATCTTCTTCTGTAATAAAGTGGTTTATTAAACTGGCAAGAGACCTATCTTGATGCAAATTGGAACGTTGTTCTTCGATAAATTCAACAAATTTTTCTGATTGTTTCTTTAAGTTTATTTCTTCCGATTCGCTTAATTCATCACCATTAAAGTTGAAAATCCAATGCGAATCATAATTAGTTATAGATGTATCGATTTTGTTTTTCTTAGCTAAGTCATAAATTGGATTACCTTTAATTCCATGAACCCAAGAAGCTCCCATATCTAATGGAATGTTATCTATGGAGCGATCCGTCCATATTCTTCCACCTATTCTATTTCTCCCCTCTAGTACAGTTACGTTTATTCCTTCTTTGGAAAGATGTGCAGCTGCAGCTAAACCACTAATTCCTGCTCCAATAATCACGACATTTTTCTTTGGATTGTTAATAGAAGTACCTTCAAATACATTTGAGAATTTAATTTGACATGCTTGAAGCAAGGCTATATCTGAAAAAACACTTGATATTTTAATGAAATCTCTTCTACTAATTGAAGTTTGAGATCTTTTAGTCATAACTCTGCTCCCGACAGGTATATTATGCGAGTGTTTACTGTTTCAAATTGGGTTTTTTTACAAGACAAAGTATCATTCCAGCATTTCTGGAATTGTAATACCAAGTTTGGGATACACGTCCGTATTATCTATTGTAAAGGTACTTTTGAACGGTATACCTCCCTTATTAACTTCAGTAATATCGTACCCACGTAAGTTATCTTAAAATTGGAAACAGTAAAATCCGAAAAAATTTTTCTCTTGGTAAAGGACTGTTACTGTATAAAAACAAATAATAATCACACATGATTTCGGCTAAATATAGCTGCTATTGACGGCCAAAATAAATTCCGCAGCGGGCAATTTTATCTAATATGATGCTGGTCATGGTGGCAATAAAGGCACTTCCGATAATATCAGACGGATAATGATGTCCAACCCAAATACGTGAGAAGCCCGTCACCACAGATAATACCCACATGATTGAACCAAGAACACGGTCATAAAGAAAGATAGTAGTAGATATAGCAAATACAAGCAGAGTATGTTTACTTGGAAATGAAGAATCCATTTTTGAAGGAATGAGTATGCCGACGCGACGTTTCACAAATGGACGTGGTTTAAAATAAAACAATTTAATCAAAGTGTTAATAAACAAAGTTACTCCCACAGATATCACAGCATTGCAAGACACTCTTTTGTATGAATCATTTCTAAACCCCATGAAAATCAAAACATAAATAAACACATAACGAATCTTTTTTGATACCAATATCATCAGCAAATCAATTGGAGAACAACGTCCGGTAATCTGATTGATTGACTTAAATACCTTGTAGTTCATAAAATTATCTCCTCACTATATAGATACAAATAAAATTCCCTCCTTAGCAAGAAATATGTAAAAATCGGGAAAATGAATTCTTCGGAATAAGGGAATGGGGTCTAGTAAGAATCTCAAATGTTTAACTATTAATGGATCTAATTAAATTTCTGGCCTGACTAAACTAAAGATCTTTTCAAGAGAAATTTAATAAACGTAAAAAAGTCGTTCTTCAGAGAAATTCATAACACAAATGTGTATAAAGAATGTCCCAAAGAACGCCTTGAAATTAATAAAATACTATTAATCCATAAAGGATTGCTTTAATATATAGCCTTATTGATTTCCGGACTGTTGTTGATTCTGTCCTTGCATCCCAGTCCCCATTCCCATCATGTTTGAGGCAAGTGGCATCATATTTTTCATTTTCCCGCCATTTCCATTCATCATTTGATAAGCTGCAATACCTACACCAACTGAAGCGACAACCGGTAAAATTTTATCCATATTTGTCTTCATCCATATCACCTTTTTTCATATTTTTGTTCATTTCCTGAACCTTAATATCTTGGCTAAAAATAACTTAATAATTTAAGGTGTTTGTTACCAATACAATTAGTAATAAAAAAATGTTTTAAAGGAAATAAATGATATAAAAATTTTTTAGAGATATATGATAAGAAAAAGAACAGATGAAAATTGCACAATCACTCTTCTAAATGGGAATTTTACTTTATGCATACCCTCTTCAACCCACATAACTCTAAATTAATCGCTTGTCATTAAGATAAAGCACCTGGATTTAGGGGGTTTAGTATAGCAATGCATATTAACCATTTTGAATAGAGAATGTCTGAATATGATTTCAGATTATCGAGGTGAAATATATTTCAAAATATATAAAAGTGGATCATAAAGAAGTTTAGAGAAGCCCGAAGAGTATTTTATTGTCTATGGTAAAGAATATAAACCAAGTTATTGCATGAAAAATTTCCATATATGAAATTAAAATTCATTGATCAAGCAAAAGCTTCAGCTTCCTAAAATAGCAGTTAATAATTTAAATGAAATGAATAAGTTAAAGATAATTTCTATGCACAAGTTGAAAATAGAAATTTCTATAAAGTGGATTACACGATCGAATGAAACAATACATTGAAAAATATGGAATTTGTTTGCGGTAATTACTGAGGAAAAATATGATAAATCTATGGAGAAAAAAATGGGAAAAGATAAAAGCATAACGATTCATATATTATTACTATCGCTAGTTACTTCAGTCTTTATTTGGTCAGTTATTAAGCCAGAAGGATACTTGATATGGACTATGGAAGTACTTCCATCCGTTGTGGTACTGGTTATTTTAATTGCATCGTACAATAAGTTTCGTTTCACCACATTATCATATTTCATTATTGCTGTTCTTTCGATTACTATGTTCATCGGTGCTCACTATACCTATTCAAAAGTTCCCCTATTTAATTGGATTCAAGATTATTTTGATTTAAAGCGGAACCACTATGATCGGTTTGGACATTTTCTAAAAGGTCTATTGACTATTGTTATTAGAGAAATATTAATACGTAAAACCCCTCTAACAAAAGGTCCTTGGTTATTTGCTGTCACTTTAAGTTTTGCACTTGCAATTGGAGCCTTATATGAAATTATAGAATGGTTAGCTTCTATTATTTCAAAAGGTGGAAAAGCTTCAAAAGACTTTTTGGGAACACAAGGTGATTTTTGGGATGCACAATGGGATATGTCATTAACTTTAGCAGGCTCTATCATAGTACTGCTTACTTTATCAAAACTACATAACAAGCTGTTAAGACGATTGTTTAAAAGATAAATGGTACAATTACTAACAAAAATAAATTGATAAGCAAGGCGGAATCCTATCAAAGAAACCTTATATAAGAGCCATTTGTTTAGTTTGAATATGTATATGAACATGCTTCTTCATCAAAAAGGATATCTATTAATCTTAGAAGAAGAAATAGACCGGCTGGCACAGGAGTTTGAAGAGTATACAATTATCCGTTCCATTCCTGGCATTGGAATTAAAAATCACAGCTACAATCATTTAATTGTCCAATATCCCACCTCAAACATATAAATGAAAAAGCACACCATTTTAACAGCTAAATGGTGTGCGAATTACATTTCGAATTACTTGCAACCCCTGAACAGAATCCGTTACCCACTGAGTGAGTTGTTTTTTTAGATCGTGGTTTTTTTCAAAATTTCTGTCTCATACAATTCCCATGCTTCATCAAAAATGACAAGACTTTGAAGATAGGACCCATTTAATTCTAAATACGAACTGATCTCATGGTAATCATCTGAGGATTTTGGAAAGCTGTGATCATCATAGGCATCGTTTGCAAATCTGCTAATGTCATCTGCTGGTTTAGGATGACGGTATTTCATTAAATAGTGGTAAAAAGATTTCACGAAAAATCCCCCTGTCGCAATAACGTTTCGAAAGTGACACCATTATAACGTGTATTGGTCAAGAAGAAAACTCTCCCGCTTAGCTGAAATCAAAATAGTTGCGTTTCAAGTGACGTTTCCACTTCATTAATTCTTCAAATTCAACGGTGTTTGGCAGCTCTTTAACAGCAATGAGCAAAAGCTGATTTTCAATTTCGTCAATCGTTTGTTCACTTTGATAGCTGATGCCGCAATCTGGGCAGGCAATGCATGGTGTATTTGAAATCTCAATCGCACGAGAACCATCGGGGAGCTCCCAGTGAACAAGGTTGCTTGATTGCTTGGCATTTTGGGATTCACACCAGTCGCAGCGCTTACTCATTTTCTGCAGCCTTCTTTTCTTCTGATTTTAAAAGCTGTGCCCTGAACTTTTTGTCCTTTAATTCATCCCTTTTGCCCCGTTTATCCTTTAATGTCGTATGTTCGGGATTGGTTTCAAACGTTTTTCTTCGATTGATGCGCCCTAATCCATCAGGAACGAGATTAAATTGGGCATCCTCGTATAGACCTGCAATTCCAGCCAATGATTTCTTAGATGCAGAATCAGGATAAATCTCATTAAAATAATCATCAGCAAGACCTGGTGTATAATTTTCCGGTTCCGGATAGGTTGTGATGACGCCTTCAAAATTACGAAGCACAACTTTATCAGGACTTTGAGAGATTAAATAGTTTGGCTGCAGAGCAATTTTACCGCCGCCGCCAGGTGCGTCAACGACAAAAGTCGGCACCGAATATCCACTTGTATGTCCGCGCAGCCCTTCAATAATTTCAAGTCCTTTCGAAACAGGTGCACGGAAATGACCAATACCTTCTGACAAATCACATTGATAAATATAATAAGGTCTGACACGGATTTTAACGAGATCATGCATCAGCTTTTTCATAATTTGAACACTATCATTAATTCCTGCCAGAATAACGGCCTGATTGCCGACAGGCACGCCTGAGTTCACAAGCATCTCACATGCCTTTTTGGATTCTTCGGTGATTTCTATTGATGTGTTAAAATGCGTATTCAGCCAGACTGGATGATACTTTTTCAGGATATTGCAGAGATTTTCTGTGATTCTCTGCGGAAATACCACCGGCGCACGTGTCCCGATCCTAATAATTTCAACGTGATCGATTGCGCGAAGATTTTTCAAAATATATTCAAGGATTGTGTCATTGATTAACAGCCCGTCACCGCCTGAAATCAGCACATCACGTACTTCTGGCGTTTGTGCAATATAATTGATTGCGTCATCAAGCTGTTTCTTCGGCACACCCATCCCAATCTGGCCTGAGAAACGTCTTCTCGTGCAATACCTGCAATACATGGAGCATTGATTCGTCACAAGAAAAAGCACACGATCTGGATAGCGGTGTGTCAGGCCTGGCACAGGTGAATCTTCATCCTCATGTAGCGGATCTTCCAGGTCATATTTTGTTTTGTATAGTTCTTGTGAAATCGGAACAGACTGCATGCGAATCGGACATCTTGGATCATCTTCGTTCATGAGCCAGGCATAGTATGGAGTAATATTTAAGGGGATCGTTTTCGTTGAAATTTTAACCCCTTCTTCTTCATCTGGAGTTAAATTGATAACCTTTTTTAAGTCATCTAACGTACGGATTGTATTTGTCAGCTGCCATAGCCAGTCATTCCACTGCTCATCTGTTACATTTTTCCAAAGCTCGATGTCTTTCCAGTCTCGCTTTGGCTTGTATAGATCGTATTTCATGGAAGTTCCCCCATTTCGGTCTTTACCATTATTACATGCAAAAACCATGCCAATGTGACTGAACCGCGGGAAATTAACATACATAGATTATGTTTTCGCTTTAGATGCCGAAAATTGGTCAGGAGAGTATTTTTTGAGCTTGTATTGCAGCGTTTGTCTCGGAATTTGAAGGAGTTTTGCCGCCTTCAAAATGTTCCCGTCACAATGTGTAAGGGCTTCTTGAATGATTTCCTTTTCCATCATGAACATTTTGTCGTGAAGGGAGGCTGCCTTCTCTGGTCTATGATTATTTTTCACTAAATATGGAGGAAGATGTTCTAGCAAAAGGGCATCATCATCGCACATATTCATCGCATACTCAATGCAATGCTTTAATTCCCTCACATTCCCGGGCCAATGATGCAGGGATAGTAAGTTTTGGGCTTCTTCTGTTATAGACGCAACCCGTTTTTGAAATTCATGATTGTACATTTTTATAAATGAAGTAATCAATAAAGGAAGATCAAGTTTTCGTTCTCTTAGTGGTGG
Source organism: Bacillus sp. UMB0893 (assembly GCF_002858905.1). Lineage (NCBI taxonomy): Bacteria > Bacillati > Bacillota > Bacilli > Caryophanales > Bacillaceae > Bacillus > Bacillus sp. UMB0893. The sequence continues at coordinate 86,330 of NZ_PKLB01000009.1, forward strand.
AAGGCTGATGCCAAAGACGTTTAAGCGAAAATAGAGATCTTCCCTTATTTTATTCTCAGTCAAGCATTGCTCAGGGGTAACATTCATTGCAGCAATCACTCTTACATCAACGGTAACCGCATGGCTGCTGCCTATTCTTCTGATCGTTCCATCGTCAATCACCCGCAGCAGTTTTGCCTGGAGATTTAAAGGCATGGACTGCAGTTCATCCAGAAAAAGCGTGCCGCCGTGAGACAGTTCAAACAAGCCTGCTCGGTCAACAGCTCCTGTATAGCTTCCTTTAGCTGTGCCGAATAAAAGACTTTCAAGCAATGCTTCAGGCAAGGCTGCACAGTTTTGAGCAATAAAGGGGGCATCTCGGCGCTTTGATTCGTTGTGGATGGCTTGTACGATTAATTCTTTTCCAGTTCCTGTTTCACCATAGACGAGAACATTTGAGGAAGTTTTCGCGACTTTTTTTACTAAGCTTTTTATGATTATTACGTTTTTGCTTGTTGTGATGATGTCATCGAGCACATATCTTGTTCCGTTTGATCCTTCCATTTTTTCAGGTGAATACAGCTGCTTTTGAAGATCGGCAAGTCTTTCTGTCAATCGCTTTATTGCAGAGTAATCCTTCGCGATTTCAACCGCTCCAATGACTTTGTTTTCCGATAGTATCGGCAAGCTTGTATTAACGGTCTCAATTTTTTCGCCTTTTACATTAATGTAAGTCTGAGAATGATGGTATATGGGCTTTTTCGTTTTAATGACTTTCAACAGGGTACTCGTTTCCTCAGAGAGAGACGGAAAAACATCAAACAAATGCTTGCCAACCACTTCATCAACTTTTAATCCATCATGATAGGCCGCAATTTCATTATAAAAAACAGTCATTCCATTTTCATCTACTGCATGGATGCCCTCGTCAATCGTTTCTAAAATATGATGAATCATTCTCTCCCGATTTGGATCCGTCAATGACTGTACCCCCCTTGTCAACAAGTGCTTAATTTTCGGCACCATCTGCTCAATTTTCGGCAGATAGATCTTTGCACCACACATTCATGTTTTCAATATCCGTGCTGATCACACAATTATTTGTAAGTCTGCCTGTATATTCATAGCCTAGCTGGTGCAAAACAGCGTTCATTCCGAAAGAGGCTGCCCGTGCAATGGAATAAGCACAAAAAATGCCTTTCTCACGCAGTTTTTCCTCTATAGCTAGAATGAGGCTTCTCATTAATTTATGTTTCCTGACTTCCGGCAAGGTCGCACAATCCGTTATTTCAGCATTGTGATACGTTTGATTGATTTCCGCTGATGCTGCACTAACGATTCTTTCTCCTTGTTTGACAAGGAAATAAATCGTACCTTCTGTCATCGTCTTTTTTATGTACTCGCTTGAGTGAAGGGGTGTCGGATAGACTTCGAATACTTGACTGTATAATGCAGCCAGCGGCTTGGCATCGTGTTCAGCTGCGATCCTGAATTCAAACTCTGACGACTGAATGTGATCTGATTTCTCTTTTTTATAAATGGAAGAGATGATGCTGTCTTGCTCGATCCAATCGTTAGTCTTTCTTCGTTCTTCACTCAAATACTTTGTGAAAAAATAAGCGTCATCTCCATGAAAGTAATTGGTAATGATAGCTTCAAACTGATATTGATGACTTAACAAGGTGAAAATATCAGCAGCTCTTGTTTTTACAATGATTTTTGTGAATTTATTATTTGCGGCGATTTCCGTGACATCATTCACCATGTTTTCTGCATTTCCCCGATAATCATCGATTCTCACACGTTCGTTAAAATAATCAAGAACGGCTTCAGCTCGGTAGCTAATTGCAGTTAATGTTTTCTGTTCGGAATATTTTTTTTTCAAGGTCATACCCCCATTGGAAAAAAATCCTAAATTTCAACTCAAAAAAATAGAGTGCAGCGAACCACACTCTATTTTTTTCAGGCTTCAGAGCTTCGTATGGTTAAACGAAATTAACTTCAATTCTGTCAGTTCTTCAATTGCGTATTTAATGCCTTCTCTGCCAAAGCCGCTGTCCTTCACACCGCCGTATGGCATGTGATCAACACGGAATGTTGGGATATCATTTATCATGACTCCTCCAACGTGCAATGCTTTTGCTGCTTGAAATGCAAGGTCTACTTGATTCGTAAATACTCCTGCCTGCAGTCCGTATCTTGAGTTATTTACTTCTTCAATTGCCTCATCAAAGTCTTTAAAGGAATTGATGATGACAATGGGAGCAAATGCTTCCTGACAGGAAAGGTTTACGTCTGAAGAGACATTTAATAAAATGGTCGGCAAAACGATTTGATTGTCCTCTGATTTCCCGCCGCATGCTATAGCTGCACCTGTTTCTGCCGCTTCTTTAATCCAAGAAATCGCCCGATCTACATCATCGCCTGAGATTAAGGAGGACACATCTGTCTCTTCATCCAGCGGATTGCCGAATTTGAGTTTTTTCGTTTCTTCAACGGCTTTTTGAACGAATTCATCAAATACGTTTTCGTGAACATATATACGCTGAACGGATATGCACACCTGCCCTGCATAAGCGAACGCACCTGTCACACACCTTGGAGCGACCTTTGAAACATCGACATCATCCCCGACAATAACTGCAGAATTCGATCCTAATTCAAGCAATGTTTTTCTCATGCCTGCCTGTTTTTTCAGCGTTTTGCCAACGTCTGGGCTGCCTGTAAACGTCAGGGCTTTGATACGCTCATCAGACGTAAAGTACTTGCCGATTTCGCTTCCCTTTCCTGTTACAATGTTCAGCGCACCTTCCGGCAATCCCGCTTCATGGAAAAGCTGTCCGATGAAGTAAGAGCTTAAAGGAGTTTGCGTCGCTGGTTTTAACACAACCGTATTTCCTGCCGCAAACGCTGGTCCGAGCTTATGGGCCACCAGATTCATCGGAAAGTTAAAAGGCGTAATGGCACCGATGACTCCAATTGGCTCCCGGACAGTGTAAGCAGTGCGATTTTCGCCTCCAGGCGCGGCATCCATTGAAATCGTTTCGCCATTTAATCGTCTCGCTTCCTCTGCTGCAAACGTGTACGTCATGACCGTCCGATCCACTTCTGCTCTTGCCGTTTTAATTGGTTTAGCTGCTTCTTTCGCAATAATGGCCGCAGCTTCCTCTTTTCGTTCTGAAAGCAAATTCGCAGTCCTCAGTAATATTTCTGCACGCTTATGCGCAGGAAGATCATTCATTTTCCCAATCGCTTCACTTGCTGCGTCTACCGCTGCTTTTACTTGATCTTGACCGGCAATAGCCACTTCTGCCAGCAGTTCCTTAGAGTAAGGTGATTGTAAATCCTGATAGTTTTCTGCTTCAATGTGCTGTCCATTAATCCATAAATGCTGTTTCATTTAATTACACCTCAATTATATAGTACATTCTCACTCTATTATTTACCCTTTCGGTCATCCTGTAAAAACCTCTGTTCAGAAACGCCGCACCATTCTAATAGAAAAACAGCCAGAATCTTTGTGCAGTCTATCATCTTATCAATTTCAATGTATTCATTCGGAAAATGTGCAACCTCAGTAACCCCTGGCCCGAAAACGATTGATGGAATATCACCAGCATGTGAGATAAGACCTGCATCCGTTCCCCAAGGTGATGCCTCGATGACAGGTTCTTCATGAAGGATTTGTTTATAGGAATCCTTCAATGTGGACAGAAGAGGATGATGGCTGTCAATTTCATTCGGAAGCCACCTCGCTCCAAACCATTCAAGTTCAACAGGATGCTCCTTAAACCATTCATCCTTGGAGGAAAGCTCTTCAAGAAAGCCTTGAAATTCAGCCTGCACTTCCTCAATTGTTTCATTTGGAGCGATGCCGCATCTGCCTTCCAGAGTTACTAGATCTGCTACAGAAGATGGCCAGCTCCCGCCTTCAATTTTCCCTATATTAATCGGTACTGGAATCGGTATTCCTTTATACAGCGGATCTGTTATTTTTTCATTGCGTTTTGCTTCAAGCTCAAGAATGTGCTGGACAACAAGTGTACTTTTTTCGATCGCGCTAACGCCCTCATACCTCGTTCCCCCGTGCGCAGAGCGTCCCTTTACTTTCAGCCTGAACCACATTGAGCCCTGCTGCTTTTGGAAAATTTTAAGTTTTGTAGGCTCCGGAATGATGGCAGCGTCTGCTTTATATCCTCTTAAGATCGCTGCCAGTGTTCCGGCTCCTCCGCTCTCTTCTTCGATGACACTCTGAAAAATGACATCTCCTTTTAAGGCAATGCCTGATGCTTTTATGGCCTCGATTGCCATCAAGAGCGAGACGTTTCCTCCTTTCATATCCGTCGATCCGCGTCCATACAGACGATTATCTTTTACCTCCGCCAGATATGGATCCACATCCCACTGCTTTAAATCCCCCTCAGGAACTACGTCGATATGACCGTTTAAAATGACAGATTTCCCTTCTCCTGTTCCTTTTAAAACGCCGACAATATTTGGGCTGTCTTTAAATGAAGTTCTAGTCGCAACAAAATGCGGATGCTGTTTCAGCAGTTTGCCCCCTGGTTCCCAAAGGTCGATATCAAGCCTCAGCTGACGGCATTTTTCCAGCACGACAGCTTGTGCTGAAGCCTCATTCCCCTGTACACTTCGCTGTTCCACCATTTTTTTCAGAAGTTTAATCGCCCTGTTTCGATTTTCATCTATCCATATGCAAACTTGCTCTTTCAGGTTATTCATTGAATCACCCCTTCAAGTATTGAGCGAAGCTCCTGTGCATCTGATGACATCTTCTACCGTGAAAGGAGCCATGATTTCTTTTAGAAAAAGTCCAGATTCGTTCACTTCAATGACAGCCATGTCTGTAATAATCAAATCAACACACTGTTTTGATGTAAGCGGCAATGTGCAGGTTGAAAGAATTTTCGGATCTCCATTTTTATTCACATGATTCATGACAACAATGACTCTTTTTGCTTTACTGGCTAGTTCCATTGCGCCGCCCATTCCAGGAACCCGCTTTCCAGGAACGATCCAATTCGCGAGATCCCCTTTTTCACTGACTTGAAGTGAACCAAGAATGGTCAAATCAATACAGCCCCTGCGAATCATGCCAAATGCAGTGGTCGTGTCAAAATAAGAAGCTCCCCGTTCTAGAGTAACAGGGTAGCCTGCGGCATTGCATAATGCACCATCTTCATAACCTGACTCTGGGGTTGGTCCGATGCCGAGTATTCCATTTTCTGCTTGTATCATGACTTGAGGTTTATTCTTTAAATAGTTAGGCACGAGCGAAGGAATCCCTATTCCAAGATTGACAATCATGCCATTTTCGATTTCTTCAGCAGCCCTTTTCGCAATCTTTTCTCTTACTTCGGCTCCCATACCCATTTCCAATTCACCCCTTCACTTTGGACGATGGCCTGAACAAATACACCTGGTGTGATGATTGTTTCAGGATCAAGCTCTCCTAAACTGACAATCTCATCTACTTCAGCAATCGTATAATCTCCAGCCATAGCCATAAGAGGGTTCATGTTTCTTGCACTTTTATCGTAAATCATGTTGCCGAATTCATCGGCAATTTTTCCGTAAATGATGGCAACATCCGCAGTGAGTGCTGTTTCAATAAAAAAGTCTCGTCCTTCCACCTTCACAAGCTCTTTTCCCTTTTCAGCAATCTCGCTTCCCATGCCTACATCTGAAAGGATCCCTCCAAGACCCATGCCTCCTGCACGAATTCTTTCCCCAAGCGTTCCCTGGGGTGAAAATTCCACTTCCAGCTTTCCTTCAGACATCAGGCTTCCGGCTATTGGGTTGGATCCAATATGTGAAGCAATGACTTTACGGACACGCCCAGCTGAAATCAGTTTTCCGATTCCAATATGAGGAAAACCAGTGTCATTGCAGATGATTTCAAGGTCACGGACTTCTTTTTCTAAAATTGCATCAATTAGAGATGGAGGAGAACCAACTCCTCCAAAACCGCCTACCATCATCTTGCTGCCGTCATTAATTTTCCTTAGTATCTCATCGATTTCTCTGATTTTCTGAAAAGAATTAGCGATCATCTGATTTCTCCTTTTTAAGACATGGGCAGCACTTCAGTTTCAATTTCTGAAATTGTCTTTGCAAATAATTGTACCAGTTCGTTTATCTCATCTTCGTTAATCGTTAGCGGCGGTGCGATTAGGATCGCATCACCGTCTCCTCCTTCAATGCCAGCTGCAGAAGGGTAAACAAGCAGGCCGTTTTGATGTGCTTTTTTGAGGATGCGGCTCGTAAGATTATAAGATTTCGGAAAAGGCTGTTTAGAGGTCTGGTTCGAGACAAACTCAACGCCAATTAAAAGTCCTTTTCCTCTGATATCTCCGATGATCTCTGTTTTTTTCAGGAGTTTCTGCAATTGATCCATTAAGGATTTCCCTTTTTCTTCGGCGGCTTTATTCAAATGATTTTTTTCGATATAATGCAAGACTGCCAGACTTACAGCGGCAGATTGGGGATTTGCACTATATGTATGTCCGCTCATGATTAATTTGGACCCATGCTGAATGGGTCTCATCACCCTGTCGCTGATTAAGGTTGCAGCAACTGGCGCATACCCGGCACTTAATCCTTTTCCAAGTGCTACGATGTCAGGAATGGCTCCCCAATGCTCCATTGCCAGCGTTTTTCCTGTCCTCCCTATACCAGTCATTACTTCATCTGCAATAAAAAGAACATCATAGCGGTCACAAATGTCGCGGATTTTTTCATAGTATCCTTCCGGTGGTGTAATTGCTGCACCAGCAGCGCCAACAATCGGCTCTGCTACAAAGGCTGCCACATGGTCTGCTCCCACTCTTCTTATCGCAGTCTCTAACTCGCTTGTGCATTTCAGCCTGCATGAAGACGGCTTCAAACCGTAAGGACAACGATAGCAATAGGCAGGAGATACAACTGGATTCGCTTCAAGCAGCTGTTGAAAACGAAAGCGGCGCTCAGGATAGCCAGATAGAGATAGCGCACCAATTGTAATGCCATGGTAGCTCATCCATCTTGAAATAATCTTCGTTTTTTTAGGCATTTTTTTTTCCTGAAAATACTGAATGGCTACTTTCATCGCGGTTTCAATTGCTTCAGATCCGCTATTGACCAGAAACGTCCAGTTCAAATCTCCAAGTGTCATCCCAGCCAATTTCTTTGCCAGGCCCTCTGCTGCATGGCTGGAAAATTGTGAACGGTAGACGAATGAAACTTCCTTTGCCTGTTCCATCATCGCCTCCACTATTTCACTGACACCATGTCCGATTGAACATGTCACCGCTCCTGAGGATCCATCCAGATATTTCTTGCCGCCTGTGTCGTATAAATAAACACCTTGTCCATGGCTGACTTTTTTATAGCTTTCATCAAGCAACGGTTTGATTAAATACTCTCTATCCACGCGAAAATCACCCCACTGCAATCCTATGAGTTATTCAGCTTTTTACATTCTATGTAAAGAAGAATCAGGTTATTTCTATTGATGAAGGATGTTTACAATTAGTTGCAAATTAAATTGTAAGCGCTATCAATTTTATTGAACGGAATGGAAACATTGCTTATAAATGGAACATATGATGATTAAGAAAAGCGCAAGCGCTTTGGTCAATGAAGATAGGAATTTCATATGTAAGACGCTTATTGTCTTATTCTGAGAAATTGTTTTTTTTGCTGCGTGTTAAGCGCTGGGCTAGATTGCTATATGCAAACTTTTATACTTTCCTGTAACTTTTAAAAAAGATGAAGGTGATTACTTTGAAGTGGATTGTCCATGGGGTCTTTCTTTTCTTATTTATGCTGCTTGCATTTTTTGGAATTGGTCCTGTCTTTTTAGCAGATGGAGCTGCCGGAGAACGAATCGTAACTGCATTTTTCGTGATCTCGACAGCTGTTTTTCTCGCTATTGTCTATCGTGTGATTTTCAGGAATTTCTTTAAATAACTGCTTTGGGACACCAAGCGATTTCTATATTGAATAGGTCAGCCAATCTTCCTTAGAGCCGCCCATTTTTTCGTAAAAACGCTGCGCTCTTGCATTATCATGTGCCGTCTCCCAATTCATGACGGCATATTGATTTAGCAGGCTATACGTTTGGCAGCTTCTAAAAAGTTTTTCCGCGGCTCCAGTTCCGCGGTATTCAAGCGCGACATAAAGGTCGTTCATTACCGTGATTGGTTCAGCTCTTGTTGTACTGAATGTAAAATAAAGAGTAGCAAATCCCGCCAGTTTTCCGTTATCCTCTGCCACAAATTGAATCCCTTTTTCTTCTTTTTGGAGGGTATGAATCAAGTGATGAATTTTTTGCAGAGGCGGTTTTGGGCATTTATAAAAATCCACGATGTATTCATACATTAGAGCGGTCAAACCTTCTAAATCATTTTCATTTGGATGCCGGATGATAAGTGACAAACCATCATCTCCTTTACTTATTCGTTTTTTCCTATAGAAAAACCTTCAAAAAATCTTCCGCCAAATGGCTTTAATACAGAATCCGTCAAAATAATGATATTTTCTTTCTTTCCAGTCCGATAAAACTCGTCAAAAACCGAGGTGAATTCTTCAGCAAACTTTGGATCGAACTGCATTAGCGCTCTCGGTATCCATTTTGATTTTCCAATGTATCTTCCATTTGTCCGCAGCACAAATTCATGCAGCAGCTCGGCTAGCGAATTTGTGATAAACAGCATTTCTGAACGGCTTCTGCTCCCAATAAAATCATCGAGGGCATCTGTAATGAAATACCGTTTAAGGTCAATCTCTTCTTTCGACCAAGGATCCGGTCCTTTTTCTAACAATCGTTCTGCTTCTTCTTTGATTGGTTCCAGAAGAAGTTTTCCTCTTAAAACAATGCCTTCATACACCATGCGGGGCATAGAAGGAGTGCCGCTTTTACAATCACTTTCGAAAAAATGACGATAAGAATCAAAATTATGAACGAAAGCTTCAACAGGCCAGCCAAATTCAACAAAAGATTCCCGGTAAGAAGCTTTCAGCGTCTCATCAAAAATGACGATATCAAGATCAGACGCAGGCGTCGCTTCACCGCGGACTACACTTCCAGATAAAACCGCTGCTTGGCATTTTGGGAATCGTTTTTCAATGATTTTCTTTGCGGCTTCAAATGGTTCAAGTCTCATTTTGAATCACACTCATTTTACTCTAATTTTTATTCAGCAAATCAATAAAAGCAGGATGATTTTTCACTTTCGCAATAGTGAGTGCTCTGCCTTGCCCTCCACGTGCAGATATGTTTGCGCCGCTTTTGATTAAGAGGCCAGCAATCTCCGTATTCCCTTCAAAGGCTGCCGTTTGAAGTGGTGTATGGCCATCACTGTCAACTGCATTGACGTCTGCCCCATGCGCAATGAGAAGCTCAACAATCTCTGCAGATTGCTTGCCTGCAATAGCTGCATGAAGAGCTGTATTTGACGGAATGAATGAAAGTTTGGAATGAGAGAGCGCGTTAAGATTTGCACCCTTTTTCAGTAATTCGTTAACATATTCAGCTTCACCGTAATGACAGGCTAATCCGAGAAGTGTTAAACCATTTTCATTCTCTGAATCTGCTAGACCATCCTCTTTTAATAATTCTGTAAATTTTGCTAAATCCTTTTTTTCAAAAGCTTCAAACACTTCTTTTTTCTTTGCGTCAATCATTAGAAAAACCCCTCTCGATTAATATTTCCTATACATGCCAAGTGATTTTGGAGAAGTATACTCAAATCCAAACTTCTTATACAACCCATCAGCAGGCACATCTGCCAATAAACTAACATAGGAATGCTCAGGTGCGTTTTCTTCTAAATAGTCTGTCAGCTCAGTCATTACAATTTTTCCAAGTCCCTTACCTTGAAACTCAGGATCAACAGCGATATCAACGATTTGATAAAAACAGCCGCCATCTCCAATGATTCTCCCCATTCCTATCAGCCTGTCGGATTGACGAAGGCAGACAGTAAAAATAGAATTTCTGAGGCCAATTTCTGCAGCAGCTTCATTCTTTTTGCTTAAGCCTGCAGCCATTCTGAGTTTTATGTATTCTTCCGCACTTGGAGATTCATAGTGCTTTTTTGTATGGTTCATATAGACTCCTTTCCTTGCCAAGCAGATATGTATTTATTTATGTTAATTATACCAATTTTAATAATAAATGTATTTTTTATCATTTAATATTTCTTTTCATTTATACGATAGATTAAGAGAGTGCAAACAGGGTATTTAAAACAGAAATCATGCTTTCATGATAAATGAAAGACATCAAGAGGAGATTCACATGTCAAAGAATGCGTTATATAAAATGAGAGATTTACTAGGATTACTGATATTCCCCATTCTAGGATTACTGTATGAATACCTGAACGAGTATCAGCAAGAAGCTGTGAATATTTCAACAGCGTTTGATTCGATCATACCATTTACACCTGTCTTCATCCTTCCATATATGATCTGGTACCTATATATGTTCGGATTTTTGATTTATTTTTGGTGGAAAAGTCCGGCTGTTTACTGGAAGACAATTATTGCAATTACAATTGGCGAACTGGTATGTTTCATTATCTACTTTTTCTTTCAGACCACAGTCCCGCGGCCTCAGATTACGGGAGACACTATTCTATTGCAGCTCGTATCTGTTATTTACAATACAGATGAACCATTTAATTGCTTTCCCAGCATACATGTTCTGACTACTATGATCATTATGCTCGCCTCTACACATATCAAAGAAACAGGTAAGTTCCAGAGCTATATTACGCAAATGACCGGCATACTGATCATCCTTTCTACATTATTCGTAAAACAGCATGTCATTTACGATGTCGTCGCTTCTGTGGTTCTTTCAGCTGGCTTATGGGTTGTAGTATTCTATCTTCGCCCACTGGTTTTGAAGCTTAAGATCAATACGAATAGGAATAAAAAAAGCAGCTTATCAAAAGATGTTTCCTTTTGATAAGCTGTTTCTCTTTTGTATGTTATATCATTTATTGTGCAGTTGCCTTTTGAATCCGGCCCTCCACTTTGTATTCAAACGAATTACTCAATGTTTTTACAAAGTGTTCCGTTGCCAGTAAATCCTCTGGACCTACTTCGAGATCTGTTTTAAAGTGCTCCGATCCCATACTTCAAGTTGCCATACATATAGTTATTTACTACGACGGTATACTCTTTTGTTTTATCTATTCATTAATGCGAAATCTGTATTCATTGCAGCTTTCATTCCATCTGCAAGTATGTTAAGTGCAAAATCACAGATTCCCGAAGTATGTGAGGGATTTCCTTTAGGTAAAGTTGCAACAGATTGACCTACAACTTCCGCTTTATTTTGAGCTACTAAATCTTCGTACTTTTTCATAATCGCTGAAACTTCCATATCAGGAGTAAAATCCCTTTAGTAAACTGTGACGACTTCTGCTTCTTTCTTTACGATTTCTCCTGTTAAAGGGTCTAGTTCCAGATCTAAATCAGAAAAAGCAGAATCAAATGCATTTGCAGCTACCAAAGGGAAATTCATTTCACCTTTCACCGTCATATTCCCTCTTAATAATTGGTTCATTTCTCCTTAAAAGGAATAGCTTATTTACCAAATCTATTAAACTCATGTGTAAAAAGATTCATAGGTAGTTTGGAATTATCGCAAATCGTTTTTATTCAAAATAATCAGAAATAAAATGTTTCTTTCTTTTTTTACAGGGTATAATTAGAATCATAATCATAAAAATAACTAAAAGGATAATAGCATGTAACTTCTATTGTAAAATTATCTGTACTTTAGCCTGCTGCATAAGGGAGGGTCTGCACGATGTCGGAGAAACAAGAAAAAGAAGATTTATGCGATGAATGCTCATTTCATAAAAAATTGATTTTTTCAGAAGAAGAGAATTTATGGTTATGTGATACGTGCATAAATGAAAAAGTGTAGACTAACTTATGAAACCGATTGCGCTGGTACTTGAGTCAACTTTACTAAACCATAAAAAAGCCAGGTAATCCTGGCTTTTTATGGTTTATTGACCTATTAAGCATTTATGGAAGATATCCCGTAAGCTCTGGATCTCGGAGTCGGACAGCATCCCGAACATCTTCTCAATTTGATTATTAATTTGCCTATGGGCTGTATCCAAAAACTCTTTACCATGATCAGTGATTTCAAGATTGTAGACTCTTCTGTCACGTTCGTTTTGGCATTTTTGAATAAATCCCTCTTTAATTAGCTTATTCGTCAGTACAGTTACGCCGCCTGTTGTGATTTGTAATTGCTCTGCAAGAATGGATGGACGTTTTAACCCTTCCGTCTCCAATATTTTAAGGATTAAGATGTGTGTTTTGGAAAGACCAACTTGGTTCAAGTGATTCCAATCGTTCATCCATTTTCGCTCAAGAGAAACAAAGATTTCAAATAAGGAGACGATATTTTCACTTCTTTTTTCATTCATTATGTTCATCTCCATAAAACAGTCAGCCTATTTAAATGCTTTTAATAAATCAATCGGAAGTTTAAATTGATCCTTATTGATCAAAAGCTGTGTCAATTCTTCCCCGGTGCCTTCTATTTCTTTTAAATCTGTTATTTCATTATGAAGTTTTTCCATTTTTCGATCTAATTCAGCTGCAGAAATGGCAGCTTCTTTTAATTCTTTTGTTAACTGCTCAGGAATTTCTTTTTTATATTTATAATAGATTTTGTGTTCTAAACTTGCCCAAAAATCCATCGCAATCGTTCTTATTTGAATTTCAACTAGAATATCTTCCTGCCGATCAGACATAAAAACAGGAATTTTAACAATCAAATGCAGACTCTGATAGCCATTTGACTTAGGTTCCTTTATATAATCTTTGCACTCAACAACATGAATATCTTTTTGGTTTTGTATCATCTCGCTTATCTGATAGATATCAGACAGGAACGAACAGGTGATGCGAATACCTGCAATATCTTTTATGTTCTCCTTTATGCCAGACAATGATAAATCATAATTTTTCCGATAAATTTTATTTACGATACTCTCAGGTGTCTTCAGGCGTGAACTTATATGTTCAATGGGATTGTAATCATGGATATATTGGAATTCTTGTTCTAAAATGTTAATTTTTGTATTCATTTCTTCTAAAGCGAATTTATAAGACATCATAAATCGTGTCAGTTCTTTTTTAATATTCTTAAGCTGATCATAATTCAAGTTAGGTATTGATATTTCTTCCAATGCTAATTCTCCTTTTATCAAATCAAACCGTTTGTATCTATTAATTAGGGAGCATGGTTTTCGCTTCGAGCAGCTTTAAGAGATAAGCACGAATGCTGCGGGGAAGGAATTTACGGATCTCATCTTCATTAAATCCTACTTGGAATCTCTTCTCATCCATAATAATGGGACAACGAAGCAAACCAGGTTTATCTTGAATGAGTTCTAACAATTCATGAAGATGCAATTCCTCTAAATTTACGTCAAGTTCCTGGAATTGTTTTGAACGTGTTGAAAGAATTTCATCCGTTCCTTCTTCAGTCATTCGAAGAATTTCTTTAAGCTCTTTCATTTTTAAAGGGTCAGTCAGAATATTTCTTTCAGTATATGGAATTTCATGCTGATCTAACCACAATTTTGATTTTCTGCATGATGTACAGCTGCAAGATGTAAACAAAGTGATTGCCATAAATGATTTCCTCTCCTTTAAAGAATGATTCTTTTTTCCTCATATTTATATCAAAAAGTAACGCGATATATATATCTTACTTGTAAGATATATATAAATCAAATAAAACATCTTTTTGAGGCAGTTGCGCAAAAAAACCACCAATGCAAGCATTAATGGTTTCTTTGAAAGTTTTAAGTTAGAGAGAGTATTCTATACCTTTTTCTTCTTTCCTTTTCTTTGTGTCCCAGATGGATATAAAGCCAGGATGGAGTCCATGATCGTATGGCCGCATACTTCACACTTACTGTCGATATGCTTCTGAATCCCTTTGCACTTTGGGCAATTTTTCATTTCTTCCATAAAAACAGCCTCCCATTGAATCCTTTATTACCTATATCGGTCATTTTTCTAAGATGTTTAAAAATGCCATCTAAAACATTAGGTCAAACGGCATATAAAAAGACAGTTTCACTCTATTTGGCAAAACTGTCTTTCTTGACTGTTTGATTAGATGGATGTTTCACATTGGTAGACATATTCAAGTATATCATCCGGACTTCGTGCCCTTTTCTAATAAGATATCGAAGCTTATCTTTAACGATTGATTAAACAAAAAACAAGTGAAAAGCACCAATTTCTTCTTAAAAGAGTGCCTAGAAAAAAGAATTTCCTTCCATTCCAATCCACATTTCAGATTGCTCCAGCTGACCTGCAAGTGCAAGGAGCCAATCTTCTTTTCCCTTAGGTGCAATAAACTGTACACCCAAAGGCAATCCTTTCAAGGTGATGTGAGTCGGCACACTCATTGCCGGCTGCCCCGTAAGATTAGCTAGCTGAGTAAATGGAGTAACCGTTAAGCTTTTTAAAAACATATCATAAACAAATGGCAGATGTTCTTCTTTTTTCAGCTCACTGACCTTCAGCAATGCTTCGATTTCCTCTTGGTTATGAGTCAGTTCGCCAATTTTTGGAGCCGGGAAAGCAGTAGCTGGCGTTAAATACATATCGAACGTTTCATGAAAAGCCGCCATCTTCGCTGCAGCAGAGTCCCATTCTGCCAGACTTTGTGTAAATTCTGCAGCTGAAACAGAGTGTCCTGCAACGCTTAGCACCCAAGTTACGATCTCTACATCATTCGCAGCAATTGGTCTTCCGAGCATTTTTTCTAAGCCAAGAATTGTGGCCGCCATTTCTCCATTGTTCATGATATAGTAATTTTCCATGAGACGAATGCCGTCGATTCCATTTCCGCGCTCTTCTACCTCATGTCCCTGCTCTTCAAGCCATTTGGCCATACGGTGAACAGCCTGTACCGCTTCGTCACTGACAGGTGTACCAACTGGAGATTGCGTTTGGAACGCGATCCGCAATGGACGTTTGATTTCTTTTTCTAAAACATCCATGTATTTGCCTTCAAATAAAGGTGTATGAAAAGCTGCCTCAGGCTGAATAATTTGCAGCAGATCAAGCATCGCCGCACTATCGCGGACTGTTTTTGTGAGAACAAAATCAATCGAAGCGCCCTGCCATTGCCGTCCGACACTCGGTCCGACAGGTGTTCTTCCTCTTGTCGGTTTTAGGCCGAAAAGACTTGTAAATGAAGCTGGAATACGGATGGAACCTCCCCCATCACTTGCACCGGCAATCGGAACAATGCCTGATGAAACACTTGCTGCCGATCCGCCGCTTGATCCGCCAGCGGAATGCTTTATATTCCAAGGGTTTCTCGTTTGTCCATGTACTTCAGGCTCAGTTATGTTTTTTAAGCCGAATTCAGGTGTATTTGTATGGCCTAAAAATAAAAAGCCAGCTTGTCTTAAGCGTGCGACAAAATTTGAGTCTCTGCTTGAGATATTATTTTTGAGAAGCTTTGAACCAGAAGTTAAAGCCTCGCCTTCAACCGCTTGCGAAATATCTTTGAGTAAAATAGGCACCCCGGCAAATGGCTGGTTATCCAGATCCAGCTGACCTATTTCTTTTAAAACTTTTTCTTGCCTTGTACGAACGACTCCATTCAGAAGCGGATTTACGTTTTCAATTTGTTTAAATGCCGCATCCGTTAATTCCTTTGGAGATACGTCTTTCTTTTTCACCAATTCCGACAGTCCTACCCCATCGTATTTTGAATATGTATATGTATCCATTATTTCACCTCAATTGATTGCTGCTTCTATTTTATCAGGAAATGATGGCACACATACAATTATAGGATTAGGATTTAAAAAGAAAAAAATCGCTTAGGATTATTCCTAAACGTTTTTTTCGAATATACTTTTCAATTTTCTCAAGTCCTTCATGTTTGCTCTCTTCATCATCATGGACATAAATGGTGCAAACGCCTTTGAGAAACCTTTCGGATTACCCTTGTTCCGTAATGTCATATGAGTCATATTGTCATCAATCGCTTCCCAAGTGTATGTTGTCTCCATAGGAAACGGTCCGTCTGCCGTTCTCATTAGCATTTTTTGACCTTGTCTAAATTCTGCAATTTCGTATACATATGCTAGGTGTCGTCCTAGAAATTGTGCTTTAAAAGCAATTCGTGATCCAATGGCTAACGGTTTTTGAGTTTGCCATTCTGCTGAATGAATGTTCACATACCAATCCGGTGCATTGTCAGGATTTGCTGCATACTCTGAAACTTTGTCAGCTGAGCAGAGAATTTTTATTTCTGTCAAAACATCTACCATTTTTACCCTCCGTTGCTGGAAGAATCCTTTTGTAAGTTTTATTTACTTTGCTCCACATATTCTTTTAACAATTTGCCAAGAAGATGTTTCCATCCTTCAGAGTGATTTTGTTCCCATTCCTCTTCTATCATTCCTGACGCTGTATGAGAAAGCTGAAGAAGTGTACCTCCATCCTTCTCAAGCAGACGATACGTATACGAACTATTCACTGCTCCCTGCATTCCTAAATGACCATGCAGACGGATTTCTTCTGGAGCATTTACATAATAAACATTCCCCCACACAGCTCCTTCTGTTTCTCCCCATCTTTCAACAAACTGTCCTCCTGGAACCGGATCAAACGTAAATTTCGATTGCACCCCTTTAGGAGCTAAACGAAACTCCCACCAATCTTCAGCCTTTTCAGTCAGTGCTTTGAATACATTTTCGCGTGATGATTCGATAAATACTTCTTGTTCAATTCGGAATACTTGGGCTTGTTCTGCTGATTTCATTTCAATATCTTCTCCTTTTTGTTCAACTGCCGATCTCAAATTCAGTAAAGATTCGGCTGTTGTTTGCATGTATTTACCAATCCACCGGTTATTCATTTCCTGCAGGGGAACGGCGTTTAAATAATTCAGTCTGTATTTTCCTTCCCGTCGTACAACGACTAAATTCCCTTCTTCCAAGGCAGTCAAATGTTTCATGATCGCATATCTTGTTACTTCGGGAAAAAAATCGTTTAGCTCACCCGTTGTTTTTGGTGACTGCTTGAGAATATCGAGAATTCTTCTTCTTATCGGGTGACCTAACGCTTTAAACAATGTGGAAAGATTATCTTCCATAAATTTGATCCTTTCGTATTTATAGGAGCACGATGTAACATATGTGATTAAAGAGTCACACATATTATGTGACCTTATAGTAACATGTTATTCAAAAAAGCACAACCAGGTAATAATTAGAACTAAATTGACTTCACGGACGACTGATTAAAAGTTAGTATTTGTCCATAAACGCAAAGAAAACCTATCTGATAGCAGATAAGCTATTTCATGCGTTTTTCTTTTCAGGTAAATGGTGTGAATTACGTCACTATTAGCGAATCCTTTTTATGATTGAAGAATTTGATTGCTGAATATGATTAAAAAAGAGTACCGGTATCAATAATTGCTGGCTTAGCATTTTTCAATGGCGGGAAATACTCCGGGTTACCTTTAGTGGTTTTTTCATTCAAAGGTTCCTCTATGGAACGTCCTTGAGATTTTGGCACAGAAGCCATATAAACAAATGATTGATTTTCCTCCAAAATAATACAATACCCTAGCAGTAGACTGCTGGTGATTTAGGTTAAATCAGCAGACAATTGAAATTTTGAAGCTTTTGCTAATTGCTCAAATGTTCCTGCATTTTGTTGTAACATGTGTTCAATGATTATAGAGTTTATTGTTTGTTCATCTATCATTGAATCTAAATAAATTAAAATGCATTTTTGATCCATGAAAATTAGGTCTTTTACCATTAAGTCTTCAGTTTGGCACATTGTTTCCTTTATAAGAGAAAGATTTTTATCTAAATTGTTTGATATGTTTTCTATGGTATATGAATTTTCCTTACCCAGGTTATTCATTATTTTTCACCCTAATTAATATTTCCCATTATTTTGCACAACATTAACGAGCTTATGCAGTTCAATAACTTTTGGTATTGTTGGCATTAGGATAGAAGAATGTAAGAATTCAAATAAGGATTTTGGAAAAGGCTACTGAAGTTTTATTTTAAAAGAGAAGACAAATTAGAGGATGACAGTGCATTTTTTTAATATTTTATTCCTGAAGTAGCAAATGATTACGTTCAATGGAAAAATGAACTAAACCTTATAAACTCTTAAAAATCAACAAACAAGCATACCAATTGCTGTGCGAATTGGTATGCTGATTAATATGTATTTATTGTGTTAATTAACGTTTTGCACCTTTCAACAGAACCTGTTACATGTGAACACTTTAACTAATAGCTAAACTAGTATTCTTCTCACTATTTTTTTATACGAAAAGGCCGTGCAAAGCACCCAGCAATGTGAATATGATCAAATGGTCACCAATTGCAATGAGAAAAGAATTTCTGGACATGAGACCAAATAATGAATTTTTTAAATAAACAATTGAAATAAGCATACCAATTATGATTCCAACTGCAGCTCCTTCAAACAAGCCTACAGAAGCCGTAGCTTGAACTAGTATGGCAACTAAAACTGAACTTATAAATGCAACAATAATAGAAACGATATATTTTAAAGGCCCTTCACTTTGATTTCCACTTTCTTTTTTCTTCCCTAGTAATATTGAATAATAAATTGTTCCATAAATCATATACAAAAGTGCTCCGCCAATAATTGCAATTAAATTCAGTTCATTAAAATCTAACATACATTTCCTCCATCTAATTAGGTTCAATGGCTAAAGCTATCGCACTGATTTTGCAAGTAAGATTAAGTGTTCCGCTCACCTGCTCGATTCGGACAAATTCAATTGGATTTCCCAAATACCTATACCCGCTTCGAGGCAGCCAAAAGCTGTACAGCTCCGAATAACATTCAATCAGTTTGCTTCTTTCGCTATACCTTACAGGTTCTTCAAACTCATACAAAACGTATTTTCCTCCGTTAAACGCATAGGTTTCTTCGTCATCCTTTTTCAATTCCTCCACATTGCGAATGGCGATTCGGCAATCGTAACGGCTTTTTTCTGGTGGTGTGATATATGGATTGTTTCTTGGGACACCGATCATCAATGTATCTTGATCGATAAGTCCCCTTGCATTTGCCCATCGATAGATATCTTCCCAAACATCCGGAATACCGCTTATGTATGATCCAATGTTATACCTGTTAATCATTTTGCATTCAGGAAAGTGAACAATTTTAACTTTAGATAAGTCCAGCCATCTAAATTCATTATACGTGCTATGTTCATCATCTGCTTTCGTATTCGTGCTCAATTGTTTAGATTTCTTGCTATTCATATATTCACGTGGAAACCGCTCCAAATAAGCTCCCTCTCTCCATCTTTTAGGACTCGTCTTAAAATAAGCCTGAAAAGAATATGTGAAGTATGACAAAGATGAAAAACCGCACATGAAGGCAATTCGTGTAATGGTTAGTTCCTGTTCATAGATTAACAGGTGTGCTGCATTTTCTAATCGCAATCGTTTTACATATCCCGAAGGAGTTTCACCAATCATTTCTTTAAATAATCTCTGAAAATGAAAGGGAGAATAGGTAGATACTTTAGCTAATCGTTCCAGCGAAAGATCTTCATTTATATTTTCTTCAATATATTCCACTGCTTTATTGATTTGCTTTAATTGACCTTTTTCGTAATTCATTGTATTGCCACCTGTGTCTTTCTGTATTTACGCTGGAAAAGCTTTAGGATTTGTTATTTTTCTCGATAAGCTGAACAATGTTCATCTGAAATGCGCTCATTTTCTTTCCCTGTTAAAGCGGAAACTTCCACTAATTTATGGCCAAGCCAATCCCATACCGCTGCTGTATTCAAAGAGACCCACTTCATATTGCCTCGTGCGAGACGGAAGGAATAATAATCATTGTCTGTTGTTACCAAAACTTCATTATACATAATCTGTTTGTTTTTGCGATTTGGAATAACCAATGCAAAATCCAGCATTTCTTCTCGCGGTATCTGATTAACTCTTGCAATAAACATACCGTTTGGATTCTGCTTTGTCTTATAAACATTTTCTTTTTCTATTTTTAGTTCTGGTCTTCCCCTCTTAATCGCTCCCTCCATACGTTTAGTTTATCCTGATACCTATACAATTTCCTAGTTATTATTGAGTTTATCAGCGAAATGAATATAAAAAAACGGTATTACAAAATTATTGTAATACCGCCTTTCTTTTAATGAAAACAGCCTGACAGTTCATTGTCAGCCTGTTACGTAATATTATAACCCTTACACTTGTCATAAAAACTCGTCTTCCCTATTCCAAGCAGTTTGGCAGCATTGACCTTATTCCCTTCTGCTTCCGTAAGTGCTTGGAGAATCGCCTCTTTCTCTGCTTCAGCCACGATGTCTTTAAGCGGTTTGACTGGTCCCTGATGTTTATTCCGGTGCAAAGGAGTATGCAGGAGATGACTGGAGTAAGCTTGGCTATGACTCTTCCCTTCCTGCTGAAGATACAGCGGCAAATGATCAGGGTAGATGATTTGGCCATCAATCACGTTAACGGCACGTTCGAGTACGTTCTCGAGTTCGCGAATGTTCCCGGGCCACGAATGTCGTTCAAGGTCGATCATTACTTCTTCTGACAGATCAAGACCATACCTATGAAATTTAGTCTCCAGTTTTTTTAAAAGAATTCTTGAGATTGGAACAATGTCTTCCTTGCGATCCTTTAAAGACGGAATCTCAATTTTAATAACATTTAATCGATAATAGAGATCCTCTCTGAACTCCCCGTCGAAGACCATTTTTTCCAGGTTGCGATGGGTAGCAGCGATTACTCTTACATCGATTTGCATTGGTGCACGTCCGCCGATTCGCTCAATTTCTTTTTCCTGCAGCACACGGAGCAGTTTACTTTGCATTTGCAATGGGAGGTCGCCAATCTCATCCAGAAAAATCGTCCCTCCATGTGCAAGCTCAAACTTTCCCTTTTTGCCGCCTTTTTTTGCACCCGTAAAGGAACCTTCTTCATAGCCAAAAATTTCCGATTCGAATAGATGTTCAGGGATCGATGCGCAATTGATCCTCATGAACGGGGCAAAACGTCTTCCGCTTGTTTGATGAATCGCATGGGCAAAAAGCTCTTTTCCAGTTCCAGATGCCCCCAGCAGAAGGACGGCCGACTGGCTATCTGAAACTCGCTCTGCCAGCTTCTTTGCTTCTAAGAACTTTGGGCTGCTTCCAACAAGATCGCCAAAATGATATTTGCTGAATAGCTCTTTTTCAAATTTGGTTTTATAGTAGTTCAGCTCCTCCATGATCGGCTGGATCTTCTTGGAATAGTCCATCCATTCCTGTGGATTGCGGAACATTACTGTACCAACTGCACCCACTAGCTGTCCTTTCACGTAAAGCGGATACCGATTTGCGATCATTTCACTTCCGTTTATCGGATGAATAGACGCCACTTCCGCCTGTCCGTTTTTGGCAACAATCTGCATTCTAGAATTTTCAATAACATCCTGAACGGGTTTTCCAATCGATTCTTCTGGGGTTACTTTCAGGAATTCACAATACGCTGTGTTAAGATAAACAACGATTCCTTCATGATCCACCACAACCATGCATTCCGCTGCAAGATTGACTACTTCCTCAATCCAATCATATGGCAGTTTATCCATGAGTCCTTTCACATTTCTCCACCCCTTTCTTGCAGTCCTACATAAAAGCGTTTTCATTCTTATACTCATATTACACAGATGGGATTGAAGAAATCAATAGGTTGGTAGATTTGGTGAACTACCCGCCACTTTTTCGCTAAAACTCCTTGAAGGCTTTTTTATCACTTACAGAAATCCGGACCCCGATTGAACGAAAATGACTAATTTACGCCCCTATTTATTCTCAATAAAAAGACGTTAACATATTTCTTTTTTTGCAAACAAAATAAGGGACAGCCGCTGCTGACCCCTCTTCTCAATCTGATTATTGAACCGTGTACCCGCCATCAAGCACAACAGCCTGACCGGTCACTCCTTTTGCTTTGTCGCTTGCCAAGAAGACTGCGTAGTCGGCAATTTCCTGTACTGAGAGCAATCTCTTCTGCGGTACAAGCGGATAAATGACTTGTTCTAAAACACGTTCAAGTTCAACGCTGCGCGTTTTCGCAAGGTCAGCTAACTGGTTGCGAACAAGCGGTGTATCAACGTATCCCGGACAAAGCGCGTTAACGGTAATTCCATGTTCCGCCCCTTCAAGCGCTGAAACCTTAGTCAGTCCGATAACACCGTGCTTTGCGCTATTATATGCTGCTTTTCCGGCAAAGCCGATGACTCCATTGATCGATGCCATATTAATAATACGTCCGAATTTTTGTTTTTTCATGATCGGAAATACGTGTTTCGTAGCTATAAAAGGTGCTGTCAGCATGACTTTGATCAGGAATTCAAATCGGTCCGTCGGAAATTCCTCAATTGGAGAAACGTGCTGCAGACCGGCATTATTAACAAGAATGTCCAAGCGGCCATACTTTTTTTGAACCGTTTCAATCGTTTGTATGATTTGTTCTTCTATCGTTACATCGCAAGCAGCAGCGATCGATTCAAAGCCCTCCTCTTTTAGCTTTGCTGCAGCTGCTTCGGCTGCTTCAAGGTTGACATCAGAAATGACGACAGCCGCTCCTTCTTTAGCAAATTCTTTGGCAACTTCAAATCCGATACCGCTCGCCGCACCTGTTACAAGCGCCACTTTTTCATTAAGTAATCGATTCATCGCAATTGTCCTTTCTGATCCTTCCCTTTAATGAGTGGTCATTAGAGATTGGCTTATTGTAAATGATGCTTCCGTTTTCTCT
Source organism: Bacillus sp. UMB0893 (assembly GCF_002858905.1). NCBI lineage: Bacteria > Bacillati > Bacillota > Bacilli > Caryophanales > Bacillaceae > Bacillus > Bacillus sp. UMB0893. Next base: position 109,180 of record NZ_PKLB01000009.1, read on the forward strand.
TTTACTTCCTCAATGGTCACTCCGTCCTGCAGTTCCACGAGTTCCATTGAGCCATCTGCAAAATCAAATACAGCAAGCTCTGTAATTAGGCGGTTAACAACCTGTTTGCCTGTCAAAGGAAGAGAGCATTCTTTTTTAACCTTGGATTCCCCATATTTATTGACATGCTCCATAATAACGATAATCCGTTTAGCGCCATTAACCAGATCCATGGCACCGCCCATTCCCTTCACCATTTTTCCTGGAATCATCCAGTTCGCAAGGTCTCCTTGTTCGGAAACTTCCATACCTCCAAGAATGGCGAGATCAATGTGGCCGCCGCGGATCATAGCAAAGGATTCTGCACTGTCAAAATAGGAGGCACCTGGAACACTAGTTACCGTTTCTTTTCCAGCATTGATCAGGTCTGGATCTTCGGTTCCTGCAATCGGATATGGACCGATACCAAGCAATCCATTTTCCGATTGCAAAAGCACATTGTAATCATCCGGAATTTCATTTGCTACAAGGGTTGGCATCCCGATTCCAAGATTTACGTTCATGCCATCTTTAATTTCTTTCACTGCCCGCTTCACCATTATTTGTCTGCTGTCACTCATGTTTATGCCTCCTTCTTATGCCTGACGAACCGTAAGACGTTCGATTCGTTTTTCATAGTTCGCACCAAGCAGTACGTGCTGTACATAAATGCCCGGTGTATGAATTTCATCTGGATTCAGTTCTCCGACTTCTACAATTTCTTCGACTTCTGCGATTGTGATTTTCCCAGCCATCGCAGCCACCGGGTTGAAATTTCGGGACGTTTTCCGGAAAACCAAGTTTCCAAGCGGGTCCGCTTTCCATGCCTTCACAAACGCAAAATCTCCAACAATTCCTCTTTCAAGAATATACGTACGACCGTCGAACTCTTTATGCTCCTTGCCTTCTGCCACCTTCGTTCCTACTCCGGTTGCAGTATAAAAGCCAGGAATTCCAGCACCGCCGGCACGCATTCTTTCTGCAAGTGTTCCTTGAGGAATCAGTTCCACTTCAAGTTCACCGCTTAAATACTGACGTTCGAAAATTTTGTTTTCTCCTACATAGGAAGACATCATTTTTTTGATTTGCTTGTTAGCGAGCAGCAATCCCAAGCCCCAATCGTCAACACCGCAGTTATTGCTTACAACTGTCAGATCTTTTACCCCTTTATCTCTTAAAGCAAGAATGGCTTTTTCCGGAATACCGCAGAGGCCAAAGCCTCCGACTACCAATGTTGCACCATCTTCTACCCTATCAATGGCTTGTGTAAATGAGTCTAAGATTTTTCCATTTGCCATGTGTGCTTCCCCTCTTTCTGTGATGAATGTTTAAACTAGGCCGAATAGGCTGTAAATAGCGATAATGACAAATACAGCAACTGTCTTAATAATCGTGATGGCAAAAATATCACGGTACGATTGACGATGAGTGAGACCTGTAACCGCAAGAAGCGTAATAACGGCTCCATTGTGCGGAAGAGTGTCCATACCGCCTGATGCCATCGAAATAACCCTATGCATAACTTCCGGGGGAATATTGAACTTTTCAATGGCTTCCAAGTACTTTTCGGACATCGCGCTCAGCGCAATTCCCATCCCTCCAGATGCGGAACCAGTGATCCCTGCAAGAGTCGTTGTTGTTACAGCCCCATTTACGAGTGGATCTGTAAATGTAGAAGAAATTCCGCTGCTGACTGTTTTAAATCCAGGAAGCGCTGCAATGACTCCACCAAATCCATACTCAGCTCCAGTATTCATTGCTGCAAGAAGTGCACCGCCGATTCCTGCGTTCAAGCCTTCTTTAATGTTAGCGGTTACAGCTTTCCAGTCAAAAGCAAATGTCGCGATGATTCCAATTAAAAGTGCAAGTTCAACAGACCATATCGCAACGACAGATGGAAGCTCGATTTTCCCAAATGCTTCAAGTCCGATCGCTGAGAAATCAAATCCGTTCGGATACCATTTCGGAAAAGAAACAGTGAAGAATTTGTTCATGACGCCAACTAAAACAAGAGGTACGAAAGCTAGAATCTGACGGGCAACACTAGGTTCAGTTCCCGCTGAGACCGTTGCCTCTTCCTTTTCACGAGCAAGCTCGGGATCTAGTCCAGCTGCTGTCTCTGAATGAAAGCCTGCATATCCTTCGCCAGCTTTCTCTGCTTTTTTCCGTCGTGATTCCAAATACCACATTCCAAGTGACAAAACAAAAATCGCACCTATGATCCCCAGAACAGGAGCGGCATAAATGTCTGTTTTGAAGAAGGTTGTTGGAATAACGTTTTGTATTTGCGGTGTTCCCGGAAGTGCATCCATCGTAAACGTAAACGCACCAAGCGCAATAGTTCCAGGAATCAGACGTTTTGGAATATCTGCCTCGATGAACAGATTTTTTGCAAATGGATAGACAGCAAACACAACAACGAACAAACTAACACCGCTGTAAGTTAAGATAGCACCCATCAGTACGATGGCAAGAATCGCTCTTTTTGCTCCAACAAGCTTTACAATCGTTTTGGCAATTGATTCAGCAAGGCCAGACATTTCAACAACCTTCCCGAAAATAGCACCAAGCAAGAATACTGGAAAATAAAGTTTAATAAACCCTACCATTTTCTCCATAAAAACGTTGGAGAAAAACGGCAGTACATAGCTCGGATCTGTCAGCAATACTGCGAACAATGCACAGATCGGAGCGAACAAAATAACAGAAAATCCCCGATAAGCAACAAACATCAACAAACTTAGTGACAATAAAATAATAATGATTTCCACAAACATCCCCCTTTTTTAACCTCTATCAAACTTGCAACCTGAGCCGTCTTACACAAGTAAACGCTTACAAAATGTGCAATCCGACCTGTTCACGTTTTCCTTCTAATGAAACAGCTCATCATAATACATGCAAGAAACGTGCCAATACTTTAAAAAAACTAAATAATTCGCAAAATAGTCAGAAATCCAAACAGGACAAAGGATTACATTTTTGTTAGACAGAATATTCAATAATATGGCAGTTGTGTTATTCCGGATTTCAGGAAGAGATCTGCAAATTATTCCGATTTTCCGGAAATTTCCGTATTGACGGAAAAATATTCATGCAATTTTTTGACTTAACAATCAAAAACAAAAAAGTTCAAGTGATTATTAAGAAGGGAATTACCTTCCAAATTCTCCAATTAAAAAGGCAGCATTCCTTTTTAAAGGAACGACGCCTGTCTCGTACCAAATATACTTATAGAGCTAAGGATTTTTTTCAATGACAGTCCCAATTGTATAAGACGTTCGTGAAATCGAGTTTCTTTAAATCCTCTCTCCTTATAAAGAAGTTCCCTACCCCACAATCTCCCCACATAATCCCATTCTCATCATCAGAGTCAATTTGCAGTAATAACACATTGTAATCTTTATAGTTTTCAGCATATCCCCTTGGATCAACCTGTGTGAAGAAAGCATATCCCCCAATTTTATGGCCTTCATTTGATAGATTTTCTCCGTACAAATCAAAAAGAGTGATCTCGTGTCCATCATCATCTACTCCTGCATGCTCTTCAAAGTCCAATTGCTCATAGGAATCTTCAAATGCACAATCAGTGACTGATACCGCCTCATTTTCTAAAGCAAAAGAAATCTTAAGCTCTTTTTCTATTGGAAAGTATTCTTCGCCAAAACTGTTCATATATGAGAAATCAGTTATAATTTCGTCTTCCTTTACGATTTCATCGTAATATACAAGCCTGAAATTTTGTTGATTCGTTTGTTCGTTAAAATCAAGACCCATGACATCATGGTCTCCTGCAAGAAAAAATTGCAGCATCCCTTTTAATGGCATATCTATTAATTTATTAGGAAGTTCTTCACAATTGATCTGTGCTAATAGTTTCATATATTTTCCTACTTCATCTCTTGGGTGCTCAGAAGCTTTAGGCAAATAGGGGTTGCCTGCAAATTTACTTTGAAACAAAGTCGGCGTATTCGTTGTTGCCGAGATTTTAATCGTAGGCTGCAGAGTTGCTTCAATGTCTTTCTTGAATCTCTCTAATTCTTTAGGTAAAGATAAATGCTGCATATTGGTTGACTCCCTTTCAAACTATTATTTTGTTGTACAAGGGGTGTATAACAAGAAGATGCTGAATTCCAAATGAGGAAGTCTCTTATTAACTTTTTAAAAACAATATATTCTAAAAGTGCAACATAGGGAGCTGTTAGCCGTTTTTCTATGTATAAATAGTGTCAGATAAATGATGCCTTAGGGCCATCCGTTAATCTAAATTCTTCGACCATGGTATATCCCCCTCGTAACATAAAAAAGAAATCAGGCAGCCTACAGAAGCCCTCGATCCAATTTCAAACTAAAAAATTCCTACCTATTCATTTCTTTTATTGCATAACCTAAAGCATCCCAAATGATTTCTACATCGTTCTCGTCCGTACGCCAATTACTGAATGCTGCACGGACAGCAGGGGTTCCTTGATAGATGGTTGGTGTCATAAATACACGCCCATCCTGTTTTAATGATTGGAGATATTTCTTAATATCTTCCATCGTTACCCCTTCATATGCTAGAGTAAAGCAAACGACATTAAGTCTCGTTGGAGCAACCAATCGTAAAAATGGACTTTGTTCCAATCGATTAGAAAGTAATTGAGCCATTTCTGCGTTTCGTTCAACGACTTCCTTATATCCTTCCTTCCCATATGCTTTTAATGTAAACCATGCAGGCAAAGCACGAAAACGTCTTGAATTTTCAGGTGTTAAATGAATAAATTCCGGATTTTGAATTGAACTTCCCAGATAAGCGGCATTATTTTGAAACACCTCAACTTGTAATTGCTTATGACGGGTAAACTGCATGGCAGAATCATACGGAACATTGAGCCATTTATGTGCATCGATCGTGATTGAGTCAGCTTGATCCATACCCTGTACCAATTCTTTGTATTTTGGGGAGCAAGCGGCAAATCCGCCAAAGGCTGCATCGACATGAAGCCAAAAAGAGTATTTATCCTTTAGCTTAATTACTTCTCTTAGATCATCAAAATCTACTGTATTGACTGTACCTGCATTAGCTACGACGATACAAGGCTCACCTTGATTTTTTCTTAGAAACTCCCGAAGTTTTGATATATCAATAGCTTCTCTGTCTGACAAAAGTGGAATCGTTTGAACAGACTCTCTTCCCATACCAAGCATTGATAGAGCTTTATAGATGCTGGAGTGCAGAGAACCGCCAACCACATTCATTCTCGGAAGACTGTAAAGGCCTTGTTGTGAGATATTAATCCCATGCTGATGCGCCACCCATTGCCTTGCTAAAGCAAGACCAACAAAATTCGCCATTGTGGCTCCGCTGACAAAAGCTCCGCTATATTCATCAGGAAGATGAAATAATTCCTTCAACATGTCAATAGTCTTCATCTCTAGGTTGACAGCAACTGAGTCTTCTTTAACGACAACATTTTGATCATATACACTAACAAGCCAATCTCCTGCTATGGCCGCTGGTGTTGAGCCGCCTGTTACAAAACCCAAATAACGGGAACCAGCACTTCCACTAAGATAAGGAGCATAGATTTCCTTGAAGGTTTCTAATGCAGATATAGCCCCAAGGCCTTCAGAAGGAAGTCGATCCCTTTGAAAAAGTGGCGGCTGGACAGCTGCTGATCGAAATTCAAGCCCCTTAAGAAAACTCGTAGATTCTTCAGTAACCTGCTGTAATATGTTTTTAATATCTTCAAAATCATCTTTCATTTTTCTCACCATGGCTTCTATCCTCACATCAGATGATAATTCATCGATCCTTCTCTACTTTTTTCTATTATTTTACTATTTATTTTTTAAAAATGGAACATGGTTCCTATATAACACCCTCTCCAAATCCAAACCTATCTTCATTCGAAATGAAGTTCAATCTAGACATATAGATAGAAAAAAACTTATGACTGTTTAATTTCATTGCATTTTTAAAGTCCTCTTGAATTCCTCTTCAAGCTCAGTTAATGTCAGTTCAAATAAATGCAGATCATTTTTTTTGTAAATGCCATTGCTTAACAGCTTACTGATTAAATGACTCTTTCTTTTTTCAATAGCCTGCCGAATAATAGTTCCCATTTCGCGCACCCCTTTATCATGTTTTCAAATGAAGGGTTTTTATCAGTAAAAAACCCCTTCCGTCTTTAAGAAGAGGTTTCATAGCTTTCCAGCATACCTCTTCTCATCTTCCAAGCATCATGCTTGATGGATTTAGCACAGTCTTCTAGTGATAGAATCTGCTGCTGAGGTTTCATCGGGCCATTCCCTCCGCCTCTCTTGATAAGAAGAAATTCAATTTAATTGTAAATAGATCTCCATTCTATCTTACTGGTAATCCAGAAAAATATTCCTATAAATATACTCGTATTAAATGTCATCCATTAAATAAAAATACTCGGTACTATCTAATTGGGTAATTTCCCCATTATAAAACGTGATGATTAATGATCCATCTTTTATTTTATTTATTAATTCAAGTACCTGATAAATCGTTTCATTCTGGTCCTTATCCAACTGCTAACACCTCCTTTTGAATAAAAAAGCTCATACCTTTTGAGGGTATGAGCTTTCGGATGACCGATCAGCAAAATCATGAATCCATCTTATCAAAATTGAATTTGTTATGAATCAATCATCCTCTTAATCTCGGTTGAAATCGAATTCCACGAACGATTGGAGAAACAAATAGGAATTGATTTTTCCTGAGCTTTCTTTTTTACCACCCTGGAAAGATTATGATTAATATAATCAGTGATGATTAAAACGATGTCCACTTTACTTGGTATTTCCTTTAATACAAGTTTCGGTTTTCTTCCGTCAATGTGAGTTACGACTTTAACTCCATGCTGCTCCAGCCGCATACTGATTTTCTCAATATTATCTCCTCCGGCAATTAACAAAGATCTCATAAGATATTTTCCTCCCTTTGTGATATGCGAAGAGGCTCTAACTCTGCTCATTGATTGAACAAAATTAAAGCCTCTAGTGATCTAGTCGACGTGTATATATAATATAATTATTTTATTCTGATTATTCAGATTAGTCAAGGTGGATTTAAAATAATTCCAACTTGACTAATCTGAATACTAAATATTATGATGATTATAATAAATAAAATAATTGAGCCGATCAGTCAACCGAAGGCCCTGTCTTTTAGTAATTTCATTTGCTAATGGATAGGGCCTTTCCTGTTTCTGCGGCAAAGGAAGTGATCTACCAAATTAGCTGTCAGATTATCACATCATAAATGGGGGAATGAAAATGAGTTCTAATAAGTACACTTTTAATCTATTTATCTTCATATTTATCTTTGCAATTCTTGCAGGCTGCCAATCCGAATCAGCGAATTCAGCTGACAAGAAAGATGAGGTAACCGTCAACATTGGGATTCAGCAAAGCATTTGGCCAATTTTAATCGCTAAGCAAAAAGGGTGGTTTGAAGAAGAATTTGAAAAAGCAGGTGCTAAAGTCAACTGGGTTGAATTTCAAAGCGGCCCTTCCTATTTTGAGGCCATTGCATCGAACCGGCTTGATTTTGGACGTGTCGGAAATATCCCTGTCCTTTCCGGTCAAGGTGCAGGTATTTCTTTTACTGAAATTGCAACGGCAAGCACTGGCGAAAAAGGAGATGCTATTCTTGTTCCTAAGGATAGTTCCATCACATCTCCTAAAGATCTAAAAGGAAAGAAAATAGCTGTTGCAAAAGGAAGCAGTGCTTTCGGTCTTTTGTATCGCTTATTGGAAAAGGAAAACATCAAGCCTGCAGAAGTTGAAATTATTCAGCTTCAGCCAGATGAAGCACAGGCTGCCTATGAGACAAAGTCAGTGGATGCATGGGCGATTTGGGAGCCTTATCAATCCATTCAAGTTGTAAACAATGAAGCAAAGATTATTTCAAATGGAGAAGCGATCGGAACCTTCAGTCCAGGCTTCCAAATCGTCAGAACTCAATTTGCTGAGGAACACCCTGAATTAGTTGAGCTTTATTTAAAAGTAACTGAAAAAGCAACAAGATGGCAAAATGAAAATAAAGATGAAGCGATTGCTATCTATTCAGAGCTTAAAAAGACTGATAAGGAAGTAATTCGTAAAGTATTAGAGAACTCTGTTCCAGTAAATACTCCAATTGAGAAGAAAATCGTTAATGAACAGCAAAACACAGCAAATCTTCTGTTAGACCTTGGCGGACTTAAAAAGGAATTGGATGTAACTGAAGTGGTGGATAATTCATATATTGAGAAGGTTTTGAAGGAATATGAGTAAAAATTAATATGAAATAACCTCCTTATTTCAACTTAGAGGAGGTTTTTTCAAAGAATGTTTCATTTTAGAGTACTCGAGTGATGATACCGCCTTCCTCCAAATATACTCTGCCAAAGATTACAAATGCAGAAATCTATTAATATACATAAGATATCTTTCATTAACCCACCTTAAGTAGTCCTAATCAAAAAAAGAGAGGATGCTGAAATAAGCATCTTCTTTTAATCTGCCAGAATAATTCTCATTTGTTATCCTTTTTTAAAGCTTGTTCAACAAACCGGTTTTCTATCACTTTAGAAGTATCAATTTCTTTCGTAATCCCACCTGCTTCATACAGAAAATCAGCTTGTTCTTGGTGAGCCTTTTTAAATTCGTCTGTTGTTGGGGATAAAATTGCTGTTGTATTAGTTAAGACCGTTTTAATAATATCCACTTCTACATGTTCAGAATCAGCAATTTCTTTTGATACTTCATCTATGTTTTCAACAAAGTGCTTCCTAACCTCTTCATAAGTTTTTAAAAAAAGGACAGTCAGCTCCGGATTCTCTTCTGTAAATTTCGTTCGTGCAATAAGAAAACCTGGCGCATTAATATTCACGTCTTCCCCGCTGACCAAGACTTCTGCTCCAGTTTGGAAGACCGCAGTTGTGACATAAGGCTCCCATGTTGACCAAGCATCGATTGATCCGTTATCTAAAGCAGGTCTTGCCTCATCTGGCTGCAGCTGAACAATTTTAATATCTTCATCTGTTAGTCCTGCCCGTTCAAGCGCCATATACAGAAAATTATACGCACTGCTTCCTTTAGCTACTGCTAATTTCTTTCCTTTTAAATCCTTTAAATCTTTTATAGTGCTTCCTTTTGGAACTACAATCGAGTTTCCTTTTTTACCGTCTGTTGTAACAGCAATTGCCTTAAAATCGACTCCGCCAGATTGTCCTGCAATTAAAGGGGTTCCACCCGTTGCTCCAAAATCAAGCCTGCCAGACGCTAATGCTTCAAAATGGGGCGGCCCGCTAGCAAACTCATGCCACTTTACTTCAGCACCAGCCTTCTCAAATGCTTTTTCAAACGACTTTTTCTCTCGTGCGTATGGCAAGACTCCAGTGCTTCCCTGAACACCTATATGAACTGTTATTTTACCTTTAGGAGATTCAGCTTCCTTTCCAGCAGAACTTGTTTGAGCTCCGCATCCTGACAACATGACTTGAATGAGCAGCACTAGGCTTATGACTCCTATTGGTTTTGATTTGCGAGCTGATATCATAATTGGTCCCCCTTTTTTTCCTAGTTAAGGACTTTTGTTTTTTCACCGGGAACCGAGAGACCAAGATTTCCTCGAAGTGTATCACTTGTATACTCATTTCGAAACAGTCCTCGGCGCTGGAGTTCAGGTATCACCAATTGAATAAAATCATCAAAGCCTTCGCTCATAAGCTGAGGCATAATGTTAAATCCATCTGCTGCACCATTTTTAAACCACAATTCAAGTTCATCCGCTATTTGGTTTGGCGTACCCGCTATTGTGAAATGGCCGCGGCCTCCTGCAAGACGGATGAGAAGCTGCCTTATCGTTAATTGTTCCTTATTTGCAAGATCTCGGATGAGCTTCGTTCTGCTTTGATGGCCTTTGACTTCTTTCATTTCAGGCAGCTCTGGCAGCGGACCATTCAGCGGATATGATGTCAAATCAATGCCGATACGATTAGAAAGCTGCAGAAGGCTGTATTCAGGATTGGTTAATTCATGAAGTTTTGCCTCTTTTTCTTTAGCTTCCTCTTCCGTTTCCCCTATGATTGGGCAAATTCCAGGCAGGATGATGACTTCTTCTGCAGATCGACCATATTTTAGTGCCCTGGATTTCAAAGTCTGATAAAAAACTTGAGCATCTTCTAATGACTGCTGAGCTGTAAAAATCACTTCCGCAAATTGAGCAGCAAAATCAATTCCATTTGTTGAAGAGCCCGCCTGAACAATAACAGGATGACCTTGTGGAGATCTTGCACTGTTCAGCGGTCCTTTGACAGAGTAATACTTGCCTTTATGATTTATTTCATGCACTTTATTGTTTTCTGCATAAATTCCTGATGATTTATCTTTTACAAGAGCACCTTCTTCCCAGCTGTCCCATAGTTTTTTCGTCACTTCTACAAACTCTTTAGCACGTTTATACCGGTCTTCGTGTGCCGGAATTTGCTCGAGATTAAAGTTGCGAGCTTCTTCATCTGTTCCAGAAGTGATGACATTCCACCCTGCTCTCCCTTTGCTTAAGTGATCGAGAGATGAAAATCTTCTGGCGACATTATACGGTTCATTAAAAGACGTAGATAATGTTGCAATCAGACCGATTTTCTTAGTAACGACAGATAATGCAGACAGGAGAGTAACAGGCTCTAATCCACCTCCTCCAAGTTCTCCATATCTAACGGCTTTTTTTGAAACCGAATATCGATCCGCGAGAAAAATAGAGTCTAATTTAGCAGCTTCTGCTTTTTGTACAATTTCTTGAAAATAACGAAAGTCGAGCGCACTTTCTACATCTGATGACGGATGTCGCCATGCAGCCTCGTGATGACCCATGCTAGTCAAAAATAAATTCAAGTGCAGCAACCGTTTTTTTTGATCCATACTCTTTAGCCTCCGTATTTAGCCTTTATAGCTATCCCGCCATTTCAGCAATCTTCTCTCAAAGAACCTAACAAACGAATCTGATGCTTTCCCGAATACTGCAAAAATAATGATCCCCACAAACACGACAGTAGTCTGGGAGAATTGTCTGGCGTCTGTAATCAAATAACCGATTCCTTCACTTGAACCCATGAGCTCGGCTGCTACCAAAGCCAGCCAAGCAGCTCCTAGTGCAAGGCGTAAACCGAGCAAAATGTTAGGAAGGGCTGATGGAAGAATTAAATTTTTTATTTGCTTCCATTTGCTGAATTCCAACACCTTAGCTACTTCAAACATTTTTGTATCTACGCTGCGTATGCCAAGAAATGCGTTGACATAGAGAGGAAAGAAAGCTCCCTTTGCAATGAGCAGCAATTTTGATACTTCACCGAAGCCAAACCATAAGATAAATAACGGAATAACCGCCAAAGTCGGGATTGTTCTAAGCATTTGCATAGTTGGATCGAGCGTTTGCTCTGCTTTACTGGAAAACCCAACTGCCAGGCCTGCAATTAATCCAAGAGTTCCCCCAATCAGAAATCCGCCTAAAGCACGGAGAAAACTGACTTGAAAATGATAGAGCAAATTTCCTGCAGTAACCAAATCAACAAACGTGAGGAAAATGCTGCTCGGTCTTGGAAGCAGGGTATCTGAAATCAAACTGAAATATCCTGCTAATTCCCAGATTGTTAAAACGATAAGAGGGAAAATCATACCTCTGATAAAAACACTTACTTTATCATTTTGTTTCACTCGTTTTATTTTTTGTTTTTTTATGTCTTTTTCATGATCAAGTGATGGAGAATAAATCCATTCTGCTTTATTGCTCAACGATTTCACCTCCGCTAAATTCCTGCGCTATTAACCAGTTCTAATTCGTCTGTCTTTTCAAACTCATTCAGAATGAGATGACGATACTCTTGAAAGGTTTTATTTGATTTTTTTCTTGGATGCTGTAATTCAATATTAACGATTTTCCGAATCGAGCCAGGTCTTGCATTCATGATTACCACTCGTCCCCCAAGATATATGGCCTCATCGATATCATGTGTCACAAAAAGCATCGTTGTCCGGTTCTTCTGCCAGATATTAAGGAGTACTTCCTGCATGTGGGATCTAGTAAATGCATCAAGAGCGCCAAACGGTTCATCAAGCAGCAGGACCTTAGGATTCCGCAGCAGGGCTCGTGCTATCGCAACTCGTTGGGCCATCCCTCCTGATAGCTCTTTCGGATATGCTTTAGCAAATCCATCTAACTTAACAAGCTGAATCAATTCATCCACTTTATCCCTAATCACTTTGTCACGGAGAGAGTAGTTTGCTGCTATATTTCTCTCAACGGTATACCATGGAAAAAGTCTTGGTTCTTGAAAAATAAATCCTTTATCAATGGTCGGCCCTTCCACTTCTTCACCGTCAATTCTGACGCTTCCAGATAACTCAACATCTAATCCTGCAATAATTTTTAATAACGTGCTCTTCCCGCACCCGCTCGGACCGATAATGGTGATAAACTCTCCATTGCTAACGGCCAGTTCAATATCTTTTAACGCATGAGTCTGTCCTTTTTCCGAATCAAACCTTTTGTTTAAGCCATTTATTTCTAAAAGAGCCATATATATCTCCTTTCCATTAAATATTTTGAATTACATTTGCTTTTTCTTTAAGTTTTTCTTTCACAAGCGGTAAAAGAAGCTTTCCTGTTCTTTCAGCTTCTTCTAAATTGGGATATCTAGATAGGATAAAAGAAGAAATGCCAAGGTCTGCATATTCTAATATTCGATCAGAAACCTGGTCAGGTGTACCCACGAGTAAAAGTGAACCGCCTCCTCTTACAGTCGATAGTCCGGCCCATAAATTCGGACCAGCAAAGTAATCCTGGTTTTCAGATTGTTTTCTGAGCTGATTCTGTCTTTTTTGATTTGTAGCATCTGTTCTCGAGAAGCGCTGATTCGATAAACTAATAGCTTGTTTATCTACTTTACTGATGATTTCCCATGCAGCCTCATATGCCTTATCTTCTGTCTCGCGGACCAATACTTGGGCTCTAAGTCCAAATCTGAGGCTGCGATTCAACCCCTTTTCCTCATTCACCTCTTTTACAATTTGATTGACTTCATTTATCTGTTCTTTTATCCAATCCAGAGGTTCAGCCCACATGAGGTAAACATCAGCTGATTCTGCAGCAGTCCTCTTCCCTGCTCTCGAATTTCCGCCAAAATAGATCGGGGGATACGGTTTTTGAATCGGGGCAGGATGGCTCGCACCGTTTTCGATCGCGTAATATTCACCTTTGAAAAATATTCCTTTTTCGGTTCCGCTGCTATTGCGGGCACCTAAAAACTCATTGTCATTCACACTCGCATTGGTGTTCCACAAGCTTTTAACAATTTCTAAAAACTCCAATGTCCGGTCATAGCGCTTATCATGATGTTCCGCAAGCGGGTCACCCGTTGCCTTTAAATCATCAGGCGAACCGCCCGTTACAACATTGATCAAAGCCCTGCCTTCAGAAATTACATCAAGAGTGGCTGCCATTCTTGCAGCTAAAACCGATGCGATTAAACCTGGCCGCATCGCCACCAGCGGTTTCAGAATACTAGTATGTGAGGCAATAACAGACCCAACAATCCAGGCATCCAGGCAAGATCCTCCTGTAGGGATAAGGGCAAAGGTAAAACCAGCTTTCTCAGCCTCCTTTGCTACTTGAATCATGTATGCTGAAGTTGACTCTCTTTCTGGTGCTACACCAATATATTTGCCATCACCAGTTGTTGGAATAAACCAGCCGAATTCTACATTTTGATAAGTTTGACTCACTATCATCCATCCCTTCGCTATTTTTTATAAAAAAAAGACACGTTCTATTAAATAGAAATCGTGTCTTCTCCGGGTGACCGGTCGAATGACTGTCAGCTGCTTAATCTTAGATATTTCATTTGAGTGCGGCTGTCTTTGGTTTTGTAAACCGATTTTTTTCTGTGCTATCCAGCTGCGTAATTTCCCCCTCATGGATCGTGATAAGGACAGAGCCATAATTAATTTTCTTTAAAGCTGTTAAAATTTGCTGGACTTTCGTTTCATTTAAGTTTGCCATCTTCATGCCCTCCAAATAAATTTACTCAAACCGTGATCCTGCTAAGTTTTTTTGTGATACCCAGAAATTGTTCTAATTGAGCGGAAACTTTTGATTGAACCTCTTCATCTTGAATAGGTTTTTCAATGTTGCCTTTATCAACGTATTTATCAATGAGATAAACGCCCTTTAAAATGGTCTGTGCACTTAAAGCAGTCAAAAGCGGTTTTAGAGAATAATCAATGGTCAGTAAATGCACAGGACTTCCTCCAACCATTAAGGGATAAACAGGTTTATCTTTAAATGCATCCTGAGGCAGGATATCAAGCAATGTTTTCAGAGCCCCAGAGTATGCTGCTTTATATACCGGAGATACAATCACAATCCCCGCTTGCTCCTTTAATTTCCTCTGACAGCTCTGCGATCGAAGGATGATTATATTGTCCTTGAATTAAAACTTCTGGCTGAAAATCAAGAACTGATACCTCTTGTACACGAATTCCTTCTTTTTCAATCTCGCTCTTTAAATAGCTTACAAGAATCGAAGATCTAGACTCACTTGAGGGACTTCCTGATATCGCAACAATGTAACTCAATCTTACTCACCATTTCTTTAAAATAAAGAAGGCTCCAATTCCTACTTGACAGTAAGATCTGGAGCCTTCGGTTTTCCGATTAGCTTTTTTCTAAGTATTAACATTTTCTTAATTGTCTGTATTTTAATATACATTAATCCGATAAGTCAACTAGGTTTAACGAAAAAATTTCTTTTTCCTAAGGATCTAATCGAAGAATGAATAAGTTGAGTTTGATTCCTAGTCCCTATAATCCTGTTGTCCACACCTAAAGCATTGTCTCTTACACCATTTTTAATGGCTTAATGATGAAAATGATAATCTGTCAAAGATTTGACTTAGTTAGTACAAATCCTGTAATAATTTCATTAAATGAGTTCCACTTCTTTGTAGGGAGCTGGTGGTTTTCATTTGTAAACAAAAAGAATTCTGCATGTTTGCATATTTTTTTATAATAGTTTAAATAATGTTTTGTCCAGTCACCTTCTCCTCCATACATAAACAATGTAGGCATTGTTAAATGATGAAGCTGGTCTAAACAGCTATATTGCAATGATTGGAAATAATACTGACTCCATACATTTTTGTCTGCTTTTTTCATATGAACCGCAAGAGTCTTTCTAACATTTTTATCTTTTGTATGGCTTTTAGAAATGATTTTTATTAATAAATTCAGATGATTTTGCACCATATATATTCCCAGGTTATGCAGCAATTGGCCAGAGAAATCTTTCACTAAAGGATAAGCTCCTGATAAAATGAGCAATTCTATTCTATTTGGGTGACAAATAGCAAGATGCTGTGCAATTAAGCATCCTGCTGAGTAACCGCATAATACGGCTTTTTTTAGATTTAAAGCATCCATAAAATCTAAAATTTCATTTGCATAATACGGAATCGATACTCCTTGTTCTGAAGGATTACTTTCTCCGTGACCGCTTAAGTCAGGTAAAATGACTCTCAAATGCTTGGATAAAGCGTGCTGATAATAGAACACCTTATTTCCCATGCCAGGCGGATGAATAAATATGATTGGTATACCTTGGCCAAACTCTTCAAAATGTAAGTATTTCTGGCTATTTAACTTGATTAAAGGCATTATAGATTCTCACTCCAAAATCATTTAAAACCAGCTGTTTAAACAGTTAAAGGTTTTTCACTTACTTTTCCCTTTATAAAACTCCCTTATTCTTTTTTGTTAAACCATCATAAACCTTTATTTTTTCGACTTCCGATAATGAATGCGAAGCAATTGTAGATAATAAGGATAACTTATAAAACGAAGGTGGTGTCCCGAATGAATTATCGTTTTATTGCTCTTTTATCCATTTCAATCATATTGATTATTAGCTGCACGAATGATAAAAAAGAGGAAACCTCTCCAATCGTTATGCATACAAGTGATTCCCCTTCGCCAAAAGTAATCCTTCTTGTGGTTGACTCGTTAATGGACAAACCATTAAAAAAAGCTATACAAGATGATAAAGCTCCAGCCTTGGAATTTTTTCTAAAGCATGGTCAATACAGTAATGAATTGGTAAGCTCTTATCCTACAATGTCTGTTACAATAGACAGTACTTTACTTACAGGAACAAATCCTGACCGGCATAAGATTCCCGGTCTTGTTTGGTATAAGGAAGATGAAAAGCAGATTATCAGCTACGGGAATGGTTTTTTAGAAACCCTGAAGTATGGAGTTACTAACATGGCACAAAACAGCCTATCCCAATATAATAATGCAGATCTTGATAAAAATGTTAAAACGATTCATGAAGAATTAGACGAGAATGGAAAACAAACGGCATCTATAAATGCTGTCATTTACAGGGGAAATTATAAACATATCCTTAAAATTCCTAAGATCTTAGCGAAAACGACTTCCTTGCCTGCTCAATACAAAACGAATGGACCTGAAATTTTATCTCTAGGAGATTTTATCAGTTTGGATCCTGAAAACAACCATGTGATAAATCGATTAGGACTTAATGATGCATTCGCAGCTCAAGAACTAAAGTATCTATTAATAAACGATTTGCTTCCTGAATTTACAATCTTGTATATGCCGGAAAATGATCATACCGTTCATAGAAAGGGACCTATGGCAACGAAAGGAATTGAAAAGCTGGATAAACACCTTCAGGAAGTACTGAATGTTTATCCAAGCTGGGAAGACGCCCTTGATAATGTGATATGGATCGTTATGGGAGACAGCAGTCAATCTGCCGTAAAAAAGAACAAAAAGAAAGCTTTAATTGACCTAAGAGAGTCCCTTTCCAATTACAATGTTTTAAAACTTGGAGAGACTGTTGATAAAAATAATGAAATCGTCATTACAGCAAATGAACGAATGTCCTATGTTTATAAGATAAATGAGGAGATCTCAATTAAAAAAATAGCCAGTAAATTGCAGGCAGATTCACGGATTGCCTGGATCGCATGGAAAAACAATGAAATGGTTCAGGTTATCTCAGAAGGACACAAAGGAATCTTACAATTTAAACCTGGTGGGCCTTATAAAGATATTTATAATCAAACATGGTCAATAAATGGGAATCATGACATCTTAGATCTTGATATAGATGAACATTATCAAATTAGCTATAGAAATTATCCTGATGGATTATCAAGATTATACGGGGCAATCCATTCGCAAAAAGGCGATTTTCTAATAGCTGATGCTAAACCAGGCTACGAATTTATAGGAGAAAGTTCACCAGAGCATGCTGGGGGAGGAGCTCACGGTTCTATGCATAAAGATGATTCACTTATTCCTTTGATCATTACAGGAACCGATAAAGGCATTAAACATCTGCGGATTGTTGATTTAAAAAGTTGGATTTTAGAAATATTAGAATAGAAAGTGAATAGTATATGAACCATTTTTTATTAATGGCAAGCACACTTGATGGTTCGGACTTGAAGTACTAAATGACAATAAGCAATGCAATGGTGAAAATCGCGAATGAATGTTATAGACGTAAAAAATGCTCAGAGTTTGTACTCCGAGCATTTATTATAGGGATTAATTCTATTTAGGTCTTATATACGGATGATCAAAGGCAAATAAGGATCACGCCTTTAATATTTACCCGTGTCAAATTAAAGTATAAATATCCAAAACACAATAGCTAGAACAAATCGATAAATAGCAAAGGGAATTAACTTTATCTTATTTATTAAATTCAAGAAAAATTTGATCGCGATAATCGCAACTATAAAGGCTGTGACAAAGCCAGCAACGAAAAGCGGTATGTCTCCAACAGTTAAATAGCTAAAGCTTTCCAATAAATCTTTTCCTGAAGCGGCAAACATAATCGGAACCGCCATAATAAATGTAAATTCAGAAGCAGTCCTATGATTCATTCCGGCTAACAGACCTCCTGATAATGTAGCACCTGACCTTGAAAATCCAGGGACTAAAGCTAAACACTGAAATATTCCAACTGTTAAAGCTTGTTTATATGAAACTTGATCAAGTGTCTCAGAAACAGAAACAGGTTTGAATTTTTCAGCTACAATCATAAGAATTCCGCCAGCAACTAATGTTATTACAACTGTTTGTGGAGTAAATAATTCATTTTTAATATAATCATAAAAAAATACTCCGCCCAACCCAAAGGGCAGTATTCCAATTGCGATATGTATAATACTTAGGCTTCCAGTACCTTCATTATTTTCATTTTTATGTATCCCTAAAATAGTTAAAATTCTTTTCCAAAACAGAGCAACAACCGCGAGAATAGAACCCAATTGAATGACAACCTCAAACGTAGTAGCTCTAACAGTACCTTCAAAACCAAGTAGATGGCCAACTAAAATTAAATGTCCAGTAGAGGATACCGGTGCAAATTCCGTTAACCCTTCTACTATCCCCATAATTATGCCAATAATTATCTCCATCATATTCTCCTTCCACCCAGTATGAGGACCTCGAATCGGCGGGATCACAAATCCAGGGTACCATTGACTCTGTATGGGACCCTCGAATCGCGAAAATCTCAAATCCAGGATTCCATTGACGCTGTATGGGACCCTCGAATCGCGAAAATCACAAATCCAGGGTACCATTGACGCTGTTTGGGACTCTCGAATCGCGAAAATCATAAATCCAGGGTGGGTGAGCCTTTAAATTCATGTCTTCTTAAAACAGGAATCACAACTTTCTTTAAGGCAATATCCATCATTTTTCTTTTATTCGATGACATTTTTCCGCCTTCCATTTGGTATTTTGTTTAGGTATTGAAGAGCGGCTAACTTATACAGCAATCATGCCTTTTGAATATTAGAGTGATTTGGAAAATATTAGAATTGGGTATTAAATTATAAAGGACCTCCTCCAGTAAGCAAGCCAATCATTTTATTAATGTGATAAAATCGACTCTTTTTCTTGACGTCTTCTGTTAAGGGAATCATTTTATATTGAAAAATGTTTCCCAACGATTGTTCCTGGTAGCGGTATTCTCCCATTTGGTCAAAATTCGTTCCAGTCGACAGAACAAAAGCTCGATTTTCTTTAATAGTAGAAATTTTGGCAGAGGAATAATTGATTGTGTTCCCAATTCCTTCAATCTCCTCGATGACTCCTACTTCATCTCCAACTTGTAAGGTATTTAACCATTCTAAATATTGTTCTTTCTCCATTTACCTTTTCCCTCCTTGTGATTTTACTTTTTTATCTCTATTTACAAAGACTTCCATAAAAAGTCTTAATAAGAATACGATCTTGATGAGTAGTAGTTTCAAATAATTTTACTAATAGTTAATATTTTGCAAAAATAATTTTACCAAGTCTTTTAACTTTTAGCCATAAAAATCCAATTTGCTTTAGCGAATTAATGATTTTTTCGCTGTTGTTGACCTCCAACTCGATCGTATCAAGCCTTTTAGCACCAACATCCCCACCAATAAAGACATAGAGTAATAATATAACATTAGCTTATATCACAGAAATCAATTATGATAGAGAAAATTAAGAAAAAGTGGGGTGATCTCATGAAAAGCAAAATGAACCAGTTGTTTGAGGACCAAAGAAATGTTCATGTGCTATATGCCTATAATGAAATGAAGGATTACATTGAACAGGTTGTAAATTATATCCAAGCTGGCATATTAGCGGGAGATTATATTCTTCTAATTGAAAATGAACGTGTTTACCATAATATTCAAACCGAACTGAAAACGCGGTTAACAAAAGAGCAATTGAAATTCGTTCACCATGTAAACAACTTTGATTTCTATTATTCAAGCGGCAGTTATCATCCTCCTGCAATCGTTGATTACTTTAATAAAACGATCCAGCCATACATAGAAAATAAAAACACTTTTCGATCATGGGCACATGTCGAATGGGCCTCAATGAAAGAGCCGCTGCATATAATAGAGGATCTTGAGAAGGTTATAGACGAAGCAGTAAATCTGTTATCATTCCATTAATTTGTGCGTATGAAGCAGAGAGAATGCCAGACTACCTCAAAAAGATTTTAATGGAAACACATCCTTATGTTCTAATTGAAGATGATGTTATCGTCTCTGAACAATACCAGCTATTGAATGAAGTGAAAAACTAGAAAAACCGCTTAGAAATTTTTCTAAGCGGTTTCGTTTTGGAAGGGAAAACCTTACATTCTCATACTAAAAATAACAGTATAATTCGCTACCTAAATTGCACAGTTTTAAGAGTTACAGCCAGTCATTTCTTCCGATCCTGCTGACACCATCATTTAACCCCAACAACCGCAAATCTGAATGCTAATTTTACATTTCTATAATAACTCCATTACGGTTTTTTGATATCAAATTTCTGTAATTCATTCACCGTTACAAATTCGTATCCTTCTTCAGATAACGAATTTATTATTCCCTCTATCACTTTTAACTCGTTACCCGTCTCATCATTCATTGGATGCAGCAATATGATAGATCCAGGTTCTGCATTTTTATTTACATAGTTTACTTTGTCAAAAACCGAGGTATAGTAAGTGTCTGGTTCTAGATTCCATGTAATCGTATCCGTGTGATGTTCCTTTAAATAATAGGGTAACCCAACAAGTTTCTTGCCATTTGGCGGACGGAAATCGATTTCTCCCTCATAGCCTGTTTTGCGAATAAGTTTGTTGGTCTTTTCAATTTCTTGTTTGATAAAGGACGTTGATTTAAAAATCATCCGGTTATGGGAATACGTATGATTTCCAATCTGGTGTCCTGCTTCTGCTATTTTTTGTCCTTCTATTGGATTTTTCTCAAGCTCATTTCCAATTAAGAAAAAGGTTGCCTTTACTTGATATTTTTCCAAAAGGGACAATATTTTGGTAACATTTTCAGATGGTCCATCATCAAATGTCAGTGCCACAACTTTTTTATTCGTTTCTGCCTGGCTGGTTAACCCTCCAAATAATTGGTATGTTCTAGAATTCATTAGTTTATATGAGCCGAATAATAGGAGGATACATGAAGCGGTCACTATAGAAGCAATTATTAAACGTTTTTTATTCATAAAAACCTCTAATCCCTTATAGGAAATTTTTTTCTTTAAATGTCACTGATCCTATTAAAACGCAAATAGTGAGTTTAGAAAAGATCTGGCAAGCAATTTGCAGATATTAAATCATTGTTTATTGCCTGATTCATTTTAATAATTGCTAAATTGGATAAAGGCTCATAGTCTGCGAGGGAATTTTTTAAATAAAGCCCTACTTTGTTAAAACAGTAGGCCCCTCAAACAAACATTTTACTCTTTTAACGTCTGAGCTCTAATTAAAATTTGATTATTTAGAACATAGTTTTATTAAAGAATTTTGTAGTTTTTTCTATTAAATAAGAACGATTCCTATTATACGGTCAATCATACATTTTAAATCATATTCTCTTTTATGAAGGCAATTTTCGACTGTCAGACCGTAAAAAATGATGAAAATTGTTATTTCACTCCTAAACGCATTCGATAACTGAATAAAATATCTTGAGAGGTACCGGCAAATGCCTCTGTCACATTTTTTCTGAAGATTTCTGCTTGTGTGAGCAGCTCATCCGCACCTTTTTTTAGAGCAGTTTGCAGACCGCCTTGACTTAAAGCAATATTTGTATATCGATCTGCATCGCACGATTCCCAATGATGAAAGACGATTTCTCTTGAAAAACGAAATAAGCCCGATTCTTCAATATTCTGCAAATGTTTATTTTTATCCCACTTGTATGAGTGTTCTTCCATCGGCGCTAATTGTTGTATCAGTTTATCGGCATGACTGATTAATTTTTTATATTGGTCCTCTATCGTCCAGTCGAAGGCAGGAGGCCAATCACAATCATATGCAGCAAAAACTCCCCCTGGCCTTAGAACACGGGCAAACTCTTTTAGAGTACTTTCCGGTTCCATCCAATGGAAGGATTGGGAACATGTCACAACATCAACGGATTCTGATGCATACCCCAATTGATTGGAAAAACCTTTAATAAATTGAAGATTTGAAGGCTTTTTGATTTTTTCCCAATTGGCAACTGCTGCTGCGCGCATGTCATCATTTGGCTCCACTCCAATAATTTGAGCTGCCTCATTCATCCATATAAAGGAAGATAGACCTGTTCCACATCCTACATCTATAAGTTTTTTTGGCGTATCTCCCAAGTATTTAGTTATAATTTTAATGACTTCAAGCGGCGGTCTGGGCCGATTCCTATCGTAAAGTGACGCAAAACCTGTAAATCGATCCACGTTATTTAAGCGAATATTTTCCTTCACAGCAGGTTTTCCTCCTATTTAACGATTTGAGAAAGAATCACTGTTTATAATTCATAGAGTTTCCATCCTTTATAAAATATACCAATTTTTTCAATTAAAGAATATCTAATATAATTAAGTACCAGGTTAAAATGTTCTCTTCAACATGACTTAAGCCCTTAAGCTAATGTTTCTCCCAATATGTTAAGCCCTTGCTTTTGATGTATGACAAAAGCTTATCCTATTTGAAATAAGAAAGGCCGGATTTTCTTTGCTTAGAAAAACCGGCCTATCTTTTCATATTCCTATAATAAAAATTCATAACGCTTTTCAAGGTAATTCTGCAAAACTGTCAAAAGTGAACAAATCCCCCAATAAATAAGAGCCACAAGTATATACATTGTCATATAATCGAGTTCTCTGCCGCCGACAATTTTTGCCTGCTGAAATAGCTCGGGCACTGTGATCATGGCGGCTAAGGAGGATGCTTTTGTTAAATCGAGCAGCACATTTGAGAGCGGCGGCAATGCAATTCTGAATGCCTGAGGCAAAATAATGCCTCTCATCGTTTGCCAATAAGAAAGGCCTAGTGACTTAGATGCCTCCCACTGTCCGCGATCAACCGAAGCCAATGCAGAACGATTGATTTCAGCCATATATGCAGCACTATTTAGGCTAAATCCGATCAATGCGGCAGTAATAGCTGTAAACTCAATTCCGATAATCGGAAAGCCAAAATATAAGATAAACAGAATCACAAGGATCGGTACTCCGCGCATAAACGAAATATAGATTCTTGATGGCCAGCTGAGAAATGCATATTTAGAAGTTCGGCCAAGTGCTAGGAAAAAACCAAGCACTAAACCAATCGCCATACTGACTAAGGAAATGAGCAGCGTATTCCATATTCCTTGGATAACATATGGAAAAGACCGGGCAGCTAATTCATAGTTAAATACGTATTCCCACTGAATATCACCCATCGGAGCTCTCCTTCTAAATCAGTCATTACTCAAAATCAACGTCAGGTTTTTTGGAAACATCTGCGCCATCAAAGAATTTTTTTGAAATCTCGGAAATCGTTCCGTCTTCATGCATTTCTTTTAACGTTGCATCAATATTCTTTTTCAATTCTGTATTGCCTTTTTTCATAATAATTCCCTGATTGTTCGGGTTGAACTTGATATCAGGATGAATCGCAATGTTTAAATCAGGAAAAGCTGCAATCGCCAGACGCTGCAAATAATAATCGTTTAAAATGACATCTGTTCTTCCAGTTGAAACATCTCTTAAGTACTGATCGTTTGTTGCGTTATCATAAATGACTTCCTCTGCTCCGTATTCACGGGCAATGGCCATGTATGTTGTCGTTGCTTCGCCTGCTGCTTTCTTTCCTTTAAGATCTTCCATTGTTTTAATGCCTGAAAGATCATCTTTCCGGACCATCGCTGTTCCGAATGAATATTTATAAGGAGCTGCGAAATCGAACTTTTCTTTTCTCTCCTCATTGATCATAATATCGTTGGCAGCGATATCAACTTTACCGCTTTGGATTGAAGTTAGCATTCCGTCAAATGCCATCTCTGAAAATTCCACTTCTAAATCCATGCGTTTTGCCATTTCACGAACAACCTCTACCTCATATCCAGTCAGTTCATTCAATTCCGAATCGTGGTAAGAAGTCGGATAAAGCGTGCCAGAAGTAGCAACCGTTAGTTTGCCTTCTTCTTTTATTGTATCCCAGGCTGTTGGTTCTTCTTTTTCCTGAGAAGAGCTGCTGCATCCAGCCATCACCATTGCAAATGCCATTAAAAATAGCGTTGCGGTTAGCTTTTTTGAAGAAAATAATCTTGTCATATGAATCCACCTTTTTTCTATAATCCTATAAAAGCTGCATTACACATTTGATAACAATAGTACTTATTCAAAGGAATTAACTCCTTGTGATATCAGTGCTTCAAACATGCCATGCAATAAACTAAAAACATTATAACACAACACATTTCAAATTAATTACGGATAAAAAAGATTGCCCCATATCTGTTAAAGCAGCAAACTAAAAGCCCTCTCATGAAGAGAAGGCTTTATCATGTATAATGTCATTTTTCTTTTCTAATACGATTCTCTGTGGATGCATCAAAGAAATGTGCTTTATTCATATCTAGTGAAAGTAAAATCTCTTGGCCATGGCCTGCCGGCAGATCTGATGAAACGCGAGCGGTAATAGATTGACCTGATAGATCACAATACAGCATTTTTTCTGCACCTAACAGCTCAGCCACTTCTATAACTGCCTTAATTGTTGAATGATTCTCTTTTTGCATTGCACCGCGCTCATGTATATCCTCTGGACGGATTCCCATAATGATCTCAGAATGGTTATAGCCCTGCTTGTGAAGCTCGCTCAATTTATCATCGGGAACATCTATTGCCATAGCTCCTGCAGTTAATTTTTCACCTTCTAACTTCCCTTTAATAAAGTTCATCGCAGGTGAACCAATAAAACTTCCGACAAATACGTTTTCTGGGCTTTCATAAACTTCCTTCGGCTTTCCAATTTGCTGAATAACTCCATCCTTCATGACTACAAGACGTGAAGCCATTGTCATAGCCTCTGTTTGATCATGAGTAACGTAGATGGTCGTTGTATTCAAACGGTTATGGAGCTTACTTATTTCTGTCCTCATTTGGACTCTGAGTTTTGCGTCCAAATTTGATAAAGGCTCGTCCAATAAGAATACCTTCGCATCCCGTACTATCGCACGTCCTAAAGCAACACGCTGACGCTGCCCCCCAGAGAGAGCTTTTGGCTTCCGATGTAAATACTGTTCAAGACCAAGAATCCTTGCAGCTTCTGTTATACGTCTGCGAATCTCATCCTTAGGAAACTTTCTTAGCATTAAACTAAATGCCATATTATCGTAAACATTCATGTGAGGATATAAGGCATAGTTTTGAAACACCATTGCGATATCTCTATCCTTTGGTTCTACATCATTCATCCTTTTACCATCAATAAAAAAGTCACCTTGTGAAATTTCTTCTAATCCGGCAATCATTCTGAGCGTTGTTGATTTACCGCACCCAGATGGCCCGACAAATACAATAAATTCCTTATCCTGGATGTGAATGTTAAAGTCTTTAACGGCTGTGACTTGTTTGTCATAAATTTTGTGTATTCCCTGAAGGCGTAATTCAGCCATGTTCGATCCTCCCAGTACCTATTTTAAAACCTCTCACCTTATACTTTTTAAAAAATAGTGTGGAGTAAGGCCAATGATAATTATTAACACAAGTAAGATCTTCAGCAGCCATAGTTCCTCATTGGTAGAATAAACAAGATATAATAGGAAGACGCTTGCTATTCGACCGACACTTATTGCCGCTTCTCTCACCACAACCAATTCTATCCTCAGTTTTCCATTTTGATCGAAGTCTTCAATATTGTTTAAGGCGATTGTGTGAAATGGCAATTCGAACAAGGGAATGCAAATACCTGAAATGACACCATAAATTAATAGCCATTCCCAGCTCACTTCAAACACCAAACCTATTAAGGCTGCACTAAAAAGGATGTTGCCATAAAGCATATATTTTAATCGATGCTTTGACTTACCATATCTTCCAATAAGATAGTACGAAAGCAACGACAAGGATGTAGTCATAAATGAAAACATCCCCAGAGAGGATTCATTTCTAGTTACACTATAAACCCAGACAAGGATGGCAAAGGAAATAACTCCGCCCCGAAAAGCGTTTGCCATAAATGCGTAAGTTAACGATCTCCATGCTTTTGAACGATGAACGAGCATCATTTCTTTCCAATAAAATGTTTTATCACTAGAGCTTTTCGGTAAATAAAATCCTAATAGAAACGTGACGAAAAAAAGAATAAATGACGTTCCAAAAATATAAGAGTAGCCTTTTAATCCAGAATAGCTGACTATAAGCCAACCTGAAACCAATGGACCAAGCATTTGAGAAATCGTATTCACCATTCCATTCACGCTATTAAACCAGTCTCTATTATGAGATTGTGTATAATCAACAGATAAAACATTTACTGCCATCCAATAAAATCCTGAGCCAAATCCAAATAGAATTCCTAAAGAAATAATATATTCAGTTGATTTCTCCTCTAAGAAAAAAACAAACAGATAAAATAGGAACTGAGCTAATCCGCCAATCATTAACCCGTTTCTTTTTGATACCCTCTTGCTTAGCCATCCTGCAAAAATAAAAGCTGGCAGCCAAGCGATATACATCATCAGGTTAAAAAGCGCTACCTTTTCAAATTGCTCTGTAACCCTAAAAAGAAAGACATTGATAAAAATAGCAGATAAGCTATTTGCTAGAGTATTTAAAAAACAAACAGCTAATAATAATTTTGTTGCATGAGAAAGTTCGGAAAGTGTGTTTGTCATCGCTGCCGCTTGTTTCATCTTAGACTTCGTCCACTATGACTCATTTATTTCATTTTCAATGAAATAAATAGGATTGCTCAGCAAAGCAAGGGAATGTTCTTTGATTTCATCAAAGTATCTCCACACTTCAACTCTTACAAATCTCTGAGTAGAAATTGAAACGGTTTCTACTAATGAATCTTCTGCTAACACCTTTTTATCAAGTTCTATGCCTTTGTCTGAAATTATTTTCACAATGTCATACTTAGATAGGTTTCTTAGCTGTATGACTAATTGTGTATGACATTTTATCGTTGCTGTATCACCAATAATATACTCACCATATTTCATATCCACAGTAGGACCAAGAGGACTAAAACTCATAAATACATGTCCCTTATCTATTGCATGTAAAATAGATTCAATCTTTTTCTGGTCAGAAAACACCCATGTTGTAGGCATGCCGTGTTGGACAAACGGATCTGGTCTATGAACATCACTTCCGCCAATAGCTATTATTTTCTTACCAAGGAGAAGCTGCTCATTCCACCAATCAAGGGTCCGTTGATTGCCTGCCCGCCAAGGACCATTCCAAACCTCAACCCAATCATAAGGCATATCAAAACTCCATTCCCATGGACAATGTGAGCAATGTGGGTGATTCAATGAAATTTTCGCACCTTTTTCCTTCGCTTGGCGTAATCCTTTTTCCAGCTCTATGTTTGAATCATATCTGAAATCAATCCCTGGATCCTTAACACCCAAAACATTACAATGTCCGGTATTTGTCGTTAGCTCTAATCCGGGAATAAATAAAACATCCGTGTTTCTGGGATAGCTAACGTTTTGACTGATTGTATTATGATCTGTTAAGGCGATAAAATCTAAGTCCCTCTCAGCAGCTATTGATACTACATCCTCAAGAATATACTTTCCATCACTATGAACGGTATGGGTATGTAAATCTCCTTTTAACCATTTTTTAGACTGTGGTATCATATGAACGGTTACCTCAACCTCACAGCCATCAGCGGGTATTTTATACAAGCCTAATAACACGGCCCAGTTCCCGCATGGCAGTTCTCCTGCAAGATAACCTGGTGTGGCATGATTATACTCAATATAGAAGCCATCTCTTGCACCGCCGCTCCAGCCTCTTAATCGATCGGGATCTATTAACCCCAAATCCACAACCGCTTGTTTATTAAAAACTTTATAAGATACTTCTAATCTTTCAACATAATCTGGCATTTCAAAGGGTAACTCTAAATATGTTCCTGCCTGATCTGGCAGGAAGGATTTTTCAATTGTTATTTGCTTCAAAAATGAACACTCCCCGAATCATTCTTTTGTTGAACCCAGCATAATTCCTTTAACAAAATACTTTTGAACAAAAGGATAAATGAATAGAAGCGGGATAAGAGCAATCATAATCCCTGCCATCCGAACATTATTCGTAAAAAAGTCACTGCTGGATGTAGAATCTGATGTAATAATTAACGATCTTAGTGCAATTTGAAGTGTGTATTTATCTGGATCATTAATATAAAGCAATGCCGATGTAAAATGATTCCAGCGGCTTACAAATTCAAACAAAGTAATCGTTGCTAATCCAGGTAAAGACATTGGCATATAAATTTTCCTGAAGATTTTAAAGTCACTGGCACCATCAATTTTTGCCGATTCTGCTAAACTATACGGCACAGATAAAAAATAATTGCGCATAAGAAGAATACTGAATCCAGAAACAAGTCCTGAAATAATTAAGGATGATAAAGTGTTTAATAGTCCTAGTTCTTTATTTACAATGTACAACGGAATCATAATAGCTTCAGTTGGAATCATCATCGTAAACATGATAAAGGTAACAATGAATTTTTTTCCTGCTACTTTAGGCTGAATAAGCACATATCCTGCCATGGATGCTAAAATGACATGACCGATAGTGCCAAAAACAGTGACGATCGTGTTATTTAAAAATGGCTTCCATAGCTCTAATCGTTTCCAGATTGTTTCATATCCACTTAAGCTGAACTCACTTGGCCAGAGCTTTATTCCTGGCTGCATAGATGTTAGATTTGATGAAAATGAAACCGCCCAAGTGTTTATAATTGGTACAATCATAAATAGTACTAAGAATAGTAAAAAACATGTATTGAACAAGTTGAAGATACGCAATTGAAAATTTTTCTTTTTATTCATCACAAATTCTCCTCGTCATACCGTATGAGTTTTCTTGTGACAAATGTAAGGATCATGGTCATAAGCAAAACTAAGAAGGCGGCAGCAGACGCAATTCCCATTTGAAATTGCAAAATGCCTTTTTCATACGTATAGGTCATAAAAACATTGATTTCATTTGCAATGGCTGGGTTTACTAAAATAAAGATTTGATCAAAAATACGGAGAATCCCCATAATATTTAATAAAAGAACAATTTTCATCGTTGGAACAAGCTGTGGTAAAGTGACAAAACGAATTTTATGCCAGCGATTGGCTCCATCGATGCTTGCTGCTTCATATAATGCGGGATTTATTCCGACAATAGCAGCTAAATACAGAATACAAATATAGCCCATGTCCTTCCAAATGGCAGTTAAAATTATAATTGGCTTTGCCAAATCCTCTTTAACAAGAAAATGAACAGACTGCTCATTTCCAAAAAACATCAGTAATTCATTCACAAGTCCGCCATCTGGCGAGAGAAGAAAAATCCAAATCCCTCCAACAACCACCCAAGAGAATAAGTGAGGTAAATATATCACCGTTTGAGTGAATCTCTTAAACGTTTGATTGATCACTTCATTTAAAGAGATTGCTATGATGATAGGAATAATAAAGCCAAGAATGAGAATCCCTCCGCTAATGGCAAACGTGTTGATGCTCGCTTGAAGGAACGCGGGATCTTTAAGTACTGTCAGATAATTATCTAAGCCTACAAAAGGACGATCACCAATGATGCGAAAATCTTGCAGACTAATGATAAACCCCCGAATTAAAGGATAATAAGAAAATAGAACAAAGTAGATAAAGATAGGGATGAGCATAAGATATAACGAATAGTTCCTTTTAATAGCTTTCATAGTCAACACCTTCACGCTAAGAAGTTAGGTAATTGCATAGTATGGCCTGCAGTTCTTTTGAAATTATGGGCCAAAGAAATTTACCGCTGAACAGAAAATAAAGGAGGGAATTACGGTGAATTCCCTCTTCCATTTTTTATTTATCAATAAGATTTGCGCTTAACAATTCATCATGCATTTGAGCTACTGCTTCCTTAGCTGGCATTTCGCCCATCATTGCTTTAAATGCATAATTCGTAACAATTTTTTCAGCCTCTGTCCAGTCTGCTGTAGAAACCTCAACTGTAGCATTGTTATCTAATATAACTTGCTGTGCTTCTTCTACACCAGGGAAAATCCCAATAGGATTTTTAAACTTTCGGTTACTTGGGAAAGGTGCGCCATGATCCATCCCGTGCTCCTTTCCAATGTCAGTAAGCTCGTATTTCCCATCTTTTTCTGTATAATCATGATCTTTAATTCCTAATGTTCCTAAAATATTTCCTTCTTCTGAATGCCAGAACTCTAAGAATTCCATGGCAAGCTCAGGGTTTTCTGCATTCACTGGAATGGACCATAGGCTTGGGTCTCCGCGGCGAAGCATAATTTTCCCGTCTGGACCTTCTGCCCCTGCGATTCCTTTTGCTTCAAAGCTCGCCTTATTTTCTGTTTGGGCGATATTATTAAATAATCCAACCCATGCATCCCAATAAGTCACCATTCCGACGCGATCTGTTAAAAACATATCTCTCATTTTACCCGAATCATTTGTTGCAAAGTTAGGGTCTAAAATGCCTTCTTTATAAAGCTTCGCAAACCATTCATAGACTGGAATAGCAGCTTCTGATGCATATGGGATCGTACGATTCCCTTCTTCGTCAATAACATAACGGTATTTCACACCTGCAGCACTCATAAAGCCTTGAATATCATATAGACCCGCAGTTGATAAACCGTATGTGTCATCCTTCCCGTTTCCATCAGGATCCTTTTCTTTGAACGCCTTTAGGACGTTATAAAAATCATCAAGACTTTTCGGCTGCTCTAATTTCAGCTTGTCCATCCAGTCTTGACGGATCGTTGGCAATGTACCACCTTCAAATTTATTAAAAACTCCATATATTTTTTCATCTTCTGTTTTGACTAATTCCCATTCTTCTTTTGGAATAATAGAAGTATCAGATAAAATGTTAGAATCTTTTACTTTATCCGTTAAGTCAGCTAATACACCTTGCTCAACTAATACATCTAACATAGGCTTGGTTAAGTATACTAAATCATATTTTTCACCTGAGGACATGGCAGCCAGAAGTTTTTGATCATAGTCAGCAGGCGGCTTGTCCATCTTTACCTTCATTCCTGTTAATCTTTCAATCTCTTTTTCAAACAGCTCTTGTTCTTCAGGATCTTTTCCTCCAACAACATTTGTTAAAATACGAAGCTCCTGATCCTTCTTTTCATCAACTGAAGCAGCATCATTTGTTTCATTAGATTGACACCCTGTTAATAAGACAGAAAAAATAATTCCGCATGTTACCAATTTTGAAGCTAGAAATTTTTTAACAGGCATTGGATTCCCTCCATAGATTAGGTTGAATGAGTCATTAATTTTTCAGTTGAACCTCTGTGAATAAGTTCCGCTGGAATAACAATTCGTTTAATTAACCAGTCTTTAGCTTGGATTTGCTCAATTAGTAATTTTGCCGCTTCACGGCCTAATAGCTCGGAGTTAAGCTTAACGCTCGACAATGGCGGATCAAATTCTGGTGCAAAAATCGAATCATCACTAAAAGCAATAACAGATAAGTCGTTAGGGATAGAAAGCTGTAAATCTTCTGCAGCACGGTAAACACCTAAAGCCATTTTGTCGTTATCTGCAATAATTGCCGTGATATTCGGATTTTGCTTCAACATTTTGACTGTTTCAGTGTGTCCAAACTCTACAGATGTCATGGAAGCTTTCTTATGTACAATTAGCTCTGCTGAATGAGGTATATTATTTGCAATAAATGCACGTTTATAACCTGCTTCACGATCCTCTGATACGGTTCGATGTTTCGGAGCATTAAGGAAAAGAATCTCTTTATGACCTAGTTCTAATAGGTACGCTGTCACATCAGTTGCTGTTCCAATATTGTCGTTATCAACATATGAAACGATGTTTTCATACAGCTCAGGCGGCTTCCCAATAATAACAAACGGTCGTTCTTTAATAACATCACGATTTAATCGGCTGTCATCATTCGCTGGGTCCATTAAGACCTCACCGTCCACCGGGCTTGATACTTGATTTTGTATTTCATTTTTAAATTCAGATGAAAGAGTATTAATCAATAACTGAAACCCTTTGGAATAGCACTCCTGTAAAACACCATTGATTAAAGACAGATGAAATTGGCTAAACTTAACATTTTCAGCCTGCATGTTTAAACCAATGATTCTTGTTTCCTTTGTCGCAAGCGTTCTAGCCCAATAATTAGGCTTGTAGTTTAACTCCTTTGCAATCCTTAACACATGTTCAGAAACCTCTTTACTAATTGGTCGTTTTTTGCTAAAAACACTGGAAACTGTACTTTTTGACACCCCAGCAGCTTTTGCAACATCGTCAATTGTTGCCAGCGTACTTCCCCTCCTCACAGAATTTATATTAAACCGGTTTTGTAAATTTTGAACATGCATTATGAAAATAACATGTTAACATACATTAATTCGATGTAAATTAAGGTAAAAACATCTAAATATTATGCAGATAATTGATAAAATTTTAAAAAACCGGTTTTGTTATACTAGTTAGATTCTAGTAATTTACAGATGAAATATGCTTGTTTTCATTTATATAATACTTAGTAGAGAAAAATAATATTTGGATTTTTTTAATAATGCAGGGGGAATTGTGAATCAATCTTTATAATAGGATTTCGCACTATTTTCGTTAAAAAAGAGCTTACTGACGTAAGCTCCGAATAGTTAGTATATAATTCCCGCCGACTTATGATCACACTGCTCAGTCGGATAGCCTTTGTCATCTGTGCACCATGATTGTGAAAGAAATGCAAGGAACACTGCGACCCAGTAGTTCTCAAACTGAATAAAAAGAGCGCCATCATGCCAGGTTCCATTATCTTCAGCCCAGTCTTTTTCTCTGCCTGGTTTATCTTCATTGCCCTGATTCATGTGCACATTGTGCATCCCGTTTGTCGGCTGAAAACCAAATATTTTGTCTTTCTGTTTTTCAGGACCAAACCTGGATCCAAAAATATAAACGGCCGCCTTTTCCTGAATTGCTTTTTGAATATATTTGTCCAGCATGTCATTTAAATCATTATCCGGTCCGGTGACATCGTGCGGCAGCGGGTTCATTTCAGCAGGATTAAATAATTCATCCCGAATATAATCGATAGCTGTTTCTTTATTTTCATGTCCTAGCACTGTAAAACCGTAAGGCAATGCAAGAAGATCGCTTGTCTTTGGTGCGGAAAACTGCTCATCTACTAAATACAGAACCTCTGATTCCTCTGAACTTGACATGACATTCACGGCAATCCGGTAGTGAGTGTCCTCTTCATCAATCATATGAACCTGGTAGTGCGGAGTGTTATCATCTCTTTCCATTCGAGATTCAATCGCGAAACCTTTCAGTACTCCATATTTTTCGACAGCCATTTTTTCCCTCCTCAAGATATTTTCATTAAGGAGTTCGATTAAAAAGGAGCAACTCCTCTTTTTTAATTACCTTTTAATCTGTCTTTCAAGTGCATACAGATCTTCTTCCATCGTCTGCATTCTTTGCTCGACTAAGCTTTTTGCATCCTTAATCGCCTGATTGTAAAAGTGCGGCCCGAGTGAATCTTTGATGAATTCTAATAGATTCTCGGCTGCAAGCTCGCCGATTTCATCCCCATTTTCACGGTAATAGTAACGCTGTATGTCCTCAATCATCATCATTTTTTCTTCTTTAGTAAATTTAATAAACATCCGAATCAGCCTTTCTGCTTGGAATTTTCACTTCTTTGATGATATCAGGAAAGAAAATAGAATGGCAGACTGGTTTTTTAAAAATTTGTGTGTACAACATGTTTCTTCATATTTACACTTTTGTTTCAAAAATAAAAACTAATTTCAGCTCATGAAAGGTTTTCTATTCAATCATTCCTTTAACAGGCTATCATTGTTAAGAAGACAAATTGAGTCATTCCAATTAGACAGAATGAGTTCTTCATTTCCGGTCTCCACTTGTGATATTCCGATTAAATATATATGAGAGGATATACAAAATTATGGTCAAGAGAGACAGTGTCAAAACTAGATAATCTTGAATCATAAAAGAATGAATGGTCAGCCAAATCAACAGAATGGCTGTAATAACTATAGAAACAGCCCTGCTTTTTTCAACATATTTCTCACTCCCTTTTAAGTCCTATCTTAATTTCGTTTACAAATGGAAAAAGTTTCATATTAAAAGAGCTTTCCTATTTACGGAAAGCTCCTTCCTGAATTTTTATAATACCTCATCTATCACAGATTCACCCTCTGTTTGATCACGGTCAAACCACTTCCAATTTTCATGAAGCCGGATTCTTCCATCTGATAATACTTCAGGTTTAGAAAAACAATGACCGCCTCTGATTTCATCTTTTACATTTACATGATTATATTTGAATTCTAATGTGCCGTCCGCTTTTACGATACCAATTAAGGTCCCTTTTACAATCTCTCCCCCTTTATAGACTGCTGAAAGGATTTGACCTTCTTGTTTATATGTGAAAAAAGTTTCCGAGGAGACTTCTCCATTTGCAGTGTTTTCAACTGAGACAAAGCGGCGATTGTTATAATTGATCATATGGATTCTCCTTTTGTTTAAATTTTCTGTAATTTTATCATACCTATAAGAACTTTCCAATATTGTATTTCAATTTTAGGAATTTTCCGTATAATAATTAGTACCGAATGTATAATATATTGCACGGCTTATTGGTAAGGGAGAGATTTTTTATGAAAGAAATTTTACTCGGTATAATTGCTTCTATGTTTTTTGCAGTGACCTTCATCTTAAATCGGTCAATGGAACTCTCAGGAGGAAGCTGGCTATGGAGTTCATCACTAAGGTTCATTTTTATGGTTCCATTTTTAGTGATCATCGTTCTGTTTCGTAAAAATTTAAAACAGGTATTTTTAGAAATGCGAAACCAGCCAATCCAATGGCTTTTATGGAGTTTTACCGGATTTGTTTTATTTTATGCTCCGATTACATACGCTGCTGCTTACGGACCCGGATGGCTTGTAGCCGGTACATGGCCATTAACTATTGTAGCCGGAACGTTATTAGCTCCGCTTTTTTATGAAACGAACAGTCCGGTGAAAACAAGAAGACGCATTCCCCTCCGCTCCCTCTTTTTTTCATCGATTATTATAGCAGGTGTCGTCCTCATTCAAGTAAGGAATGGAGCGGATATAAGCATAAATCAAATGGCTGCAGGCGTACTGCCTGTTGTTCTGGCTGCGGTTGCCTATCCTTTAGGTAATCGCAAAATGATGGAGGTATGCGGGGGCAGATTGGATACATTTCAAAGAGTGCTGGGAATGACACTTGCAAGTCTGCCTTTTTGGCTGATTCTTGCTGTCTATGGCATGATCGAAGCTGGCCTTCCATCTGCTGACCAGGTCACACAGTCATTCATTGTCGCGGTATCATCTGGCGTCATTGCTACAACTCTATTTTTTATCGCGACAGATCGTGTTCGGGATCATGAAGCCAAATTGGCATCAGTTGAGGCAACACAGTCCACCCAAGTGCTGTTTGTATTATTCGGTGAAGTGCTGCTGCTTTCAAGTCCTTTCCCTGGCGGACTTACGATGATAGGTATTTTCGTGATCATGTTCGGAATGTTACTTCATAGCTTTTTTTCGAATCCTGTTCGAGTGAAGGTTATTGCTAAATTATAAAGCAGTAATACTTATTAATTATTACGTACTGCGAAGGGACAACTGAATTCATACTAAAAAAGCTGAAGATTTTCTTCAGCTTTTCCATTTTCCTAATTTACGGGAAGGTCCCATTATTCAATAACCCTCTTAGATGCAATCATAAAATAAACAAAAAATATACTGCACATGAATCCAACAAACCCAAATCCCCCGAAAACATCAAAAATAGAAGAAAAATAACCAAAACCCAAACCTGAAATAACCAATACTGCATTAAGACCAAGTGACTGAAACGAATCAATGGTTGCTCTCATCGATGAATCGATTCGATGATGCAAGTAACCAGCTGTAATCGGTTCTAAGATGCCTGAAAACAAACAAATGAGAAAGATTGCCGCTAACCCGCTAAAGTCCTGAGTCACCGATACATAGATATATCCTCCGGCAAAAACCGCTGTAACGCCTGAAAGGATCGTTCTGTAACGGAATCTGCTTTTAATAGCATGTGCGATAAGATTTCCGGGAAGTCTCAAGATCATAATAACAGCCGAAAATAGGCCAAAATA
The DNA here is from genome assembly GCF_002858905.1 of Bacillus sp. UMB0893. Lineage (NCBI taxonomy): Bacteria > Bacillati > Bacillota > Bacilli > Caryophanales > Bacillaceae > Bacillus > Bacillus sp. UMB0893. The sequence goes on from NZ_PKLB01000009.1 coordinate 145,478, forward strand.
AAATACCGGTATTTCTAATCTGTTTAAATACAGCTGCCAAAACTCATCGATAAAACTTAATGCCGCACCCAAAACCATGCCAGATAGAACGACAAGAGAAACATCTGAATTCATTTTAAAAACACGCACTGACGTTTTTAAATATTCTTTGATCTTTATTGACTCATCAATTCTGTTATGAAAAGCTGGTTCAACCAGCATAAAAGATAGACTTACAGCAGTAAACATACTGACAATAGATAACCAATAATTGAACTCAAACCCAAATCGGTTCGCTAAAAAACTGCCGAACAATGCTGCGAGAATCGCTGCTGTAAAATCACACACATTTAAACGGCCAAGATATTTTTCAAAATCCTCCTCCATGCCATTTTCAAGCAATGAGTCGTAAAGCAATGCATTTTCCGATCCGCTGCTTGCCGAACGGGCAATGCCTGCAAGAAAAATGGCAGCGGCAAAATGCCAAAACTCTGTTGCAAACAGGAGTATTAAAAACATGCAGCATTCCAATACAGCACTCCATACGATCATTTTCTTTCTGCCCCATTTATCCGCAATAATCCCTGTAGGAACTTCAAGGAAAACAACAGTAATCGCAAAAATAATTTCTGTGTATACGACCATTTGGATGGTCATGCCTCTCTGTTCCCAGAACAGCCTTTCAATCACATATGCAGGTATTAGGTTGTAAAAAAAACGTATCGCATATAGCTTCCATATATTCGTTTTGGCGTTCAAGACGAAGCTCCTCTCCATGTTTTGATTGACCTTGCCAATCAAAACATGGAGGTGCACGTGAACGATTTAATTCTAAATCTTAGCAGGGAGGTCTCGCGTATTTTGTCATCTCAACATCTCCTTTGCAATATCCAACAGCATTACAATCAATTCATTTAAGTAATGGAAGGCAAAGTTTTACCCGTTTCAAGCAAACTTTTCAGGTTGCTCAGGATAGCTGGCCAGCCATTATTATAGCCATAATAACCTTCGCTTTCATCTCGGAAATCTGAAGGCAGGAGATTTTCGTGTTTTAGCGTTAGCTTTACGGTTGACTCCATTTGCTTTAATTCATAAGTTACGATAGGTGGATGTTCTCGGACTGTTTTATCTTCCAGCCAGAAAAAAGTGTACGAAAGAAGATGAAAAGGCTCATTCAATAATACTTTGCCCTTATCGGCTGTATCTCCATTTTTGTCTAAGAAAGAAACGGTCGAGCCTTCTTTCCAATCTGATTGCACTTCATGCCCAAACCAATATTTTTTTGTGATGCTTCCTTGGGTCAGAGCTTCCCACAGCTTTTCTTGTGTTGTTGCGATGTAGGTAACATATACGAAAGTAGAATCAGTCATTATACTCCTCCTATTATACGTTTAAACTTTTCTGTTAGATCACAGGTTATATTCCTTTTTTCCACGCAGTCATATACTTTTTTCGATATTTGTTATCTCCTTCAATCTCAATCAAATCCATTGCTGTTTGTTTTATTTCTTCATCATTTACTTCATCATATAAGTTTTTTAGACCTTGAATAATATCAAAACGAATCAAGGTGTAATTCTTCTCATTCAGACAGTTTTTAAAACGAACGACTAGATGTTTCAACACCATCTCTTTCTGCTTAGGGCCAGCTAATCCAACTCTCCAAACCGATTGCAGGCTATGTCGCGCGGTCACAAATTTTGGATCTTTCGTCACATTCCATATTGCTGAAAAATCTTTAAGCATTCGATTCAGAGGGTCACTAATGGCCAAATTGGAAAGGAATTGAGCAGATCTTGATCTTTTGTGATTATCCGTATTTGTTAACCCTTCTATTAATTGATCCCAGATTTCATATGCCCAATCCACTTCTGCTTTTGTAGAGGTAAGAATGTTATTATATGCCTCATATTGTACGTCTTTGTCTTTAGATTCTAGTCCTTTAAAATAAGATTGGGTTATACTGTCCACTTTAAACATCTCCTAAATGATATACAGATAAATTTTTTTCAGTGATCCTCTTTTTTATATTCAATTTCCGTAATTGTCGGAAAATCAGGTGTTATTCTTACCTTGTCGTTGTGAGATCCAGTCGCCAGACGCTGCACCTCATCATATTCCCAGGCGGGTATTCGAAGTCGTCCTCACCGTTGAACATAAAGTCTAGCTTTCGACAAATGGCGTTCGACGCAGGGTTATTAACTGATGGGAATGCATAAATGTACTTGTGCTTCTTCTCTGAACAGGCTCTTGTGACGGCGGCAGCAACAGCCGCAGACGCAATGCCCCTGCCCTGGAATGATGGCAGTACGCTCCATCCGATTTCGAACACGGTCTCATCCTGCCAGTCGCTTTCCCAATAGCCGACAGAGCCAACGGGTTCGAGCTCCTGAAGCAGTTCAATACTGAACATACATCCCTTCCCGTGAAGATTGAGGTACCGCTTGTGGCGTGCGAGGATCTTATCCTCACTTTCCTGGCCACCGAGGTGCTTCATCATCTCAGGTGCATTCAAGCGACGGAGTAAGGCGTGACTGTCATCTGCCCAAGGCTCAATTCGTACTTCTAGTGAGTTTGTTAGCTCTGACATATCTTTCACTCCTTATCATAGCTGCCACAAAGACAGTTCATTTCCGCTAACTTAAAAAATAGAAAGTGTTTTAAATTTAATGCTAGCTTTCTCGTGTTATTAATTTTCCTTATATTAATCCCTCAGCACTTTTGCCAATTCGGCTAACTTGTTTACTGTTTTCCAGTTGCGCAATGTCCCTTGAACTTCTAACTTTTGAAGTTGAATCAATACCTTGGAATTGCGGACGCCCTGTCTTAAAATTAAATATACCTCTTTCCCTTTGATTTCACATTCTTCAATATCACTTTTATAAGTCAAAACATGGCTAATCGCATCCTGAGAGGGAGCTTCAGCCAAAAATGATATGTGCAGGCTTTCTCCTTCAGGCAAATTTTCAGCCTTGAACGGGCAGACTTTGATTATCTGTTCAAATTCCATAGCCTTCCTCAGGATCACTGGCACTGATAAGCCGAAGCCTCCGATGATTTCTTGTTCAATCCGTTCTCTTAGTAGGTCTTCTGGCTCATCCGATTCAAACAAAACATTCCCGCTTTGAATATATGTTTTCACTCTGTTTAATCCCATCGATTCAAGGAGGCTTTTTAAATCTGCCATTTTGATTTTATTGTGTCCGCCTACGTTGATTCCTCGTAAAAGCGCTATATAAATAGTCATTTTCTCTTGCCTCACTATTTCGGTTATAAGATCAAATACTTCATTGAATACTATTCAATTTTATTTAACCAAACTCCATATTTTTTTCAACTGTAAAAGTTCTGATTTTCGCGGTTATCTGAATCAATAATCTATTTATATTCTGTTAGAACCCGATCACCTTTGCTGTCCGGTTGGGATATTACCAGAAATTCCACATCTCCATTCGATTCATTAAGCATTTGATGAGAAATTTGAGGAGGTACTTCTATTCCTTCATTAGGGTTTAAGGTGATACGTTCACCCTGTATTTCTATTGTTGCAATACCAGATAAAACATAGAAAAATTGAGTGGAATGTTTATGATAGTGTCTTACTTCTGAAGTATTAAGGCGCATACGTTCATGAATAACGCTAAGATCTTGATTTTTCACTAAATACCAGCCATCACAATTATCTCCCCATATGTAATGTTCAGCGTTGTTTTTACTTATCTTCATTTGGATCACAGCCTTGTTTAAAAATTAAAATCAGCAATTAATTAATATTTTTTTACTAAAGGTTTCTCCTATTCCCGGTTTTTATTATTAGGTCATGCATCAATCTTTACTTTAATTCGATAGGAACCATACTATCTCCTTTGTCGCGTTGCATTAACCATGTTCAATATTCACTTCTCGTTACAGCTAAAAAGAAATCAAAAGCACGAATACAATCAGTCTAACCTTAATTCAATTATTGACCAGGTTTCCTCCTAAACTATAACCTTTTAATTGAATAGAGGTTTATCTAATCTCTAATATCTATAGATCAAACTTTTATTGAGCTAACTTGTCCTATTTGCTGCATAAAAAAAAGCGATACTTCAATTGAAGAAACGCAACCTTCGTAAAACAAACTTTCTCGTTTTAGTAACTTTCATAAGGCACATCTAATTCATGATCCGTACAAGAACTTTCTTTTTTCTTATTATTGTGATGTATTATTTAGACTTGCTTCAAACAAATCTATGATTTCAATAAACCTTTCTGCTTCCCTAAATACATGATCCGCCAGTAGAGGATGAATGTTGCTTTTAATACGGCATGCCTCAATTAAATCCTTTGCTGATTTTTTAAAGTCTCTTAATGACACTACTGAAACTCTGTTCTGATCTAGAAATTGATCTAACAGTGGAGGAGTTTCGGATTGTGGACGCATGTGATCTAAATCTATTGCCTGGAACATTAGTTGATCAAAATCATGACTAAATTCTCTTGCCTGTTCGACCAATTGTCTTTCACTAGGATCTAAGAGGTGTCCAATAAACTTGGCATGATCCGCCATAATTTTAAGGAAGAAAACATTTTCTTGTATGATTGCTTCTGGTAAAGGCTTTAATTTTCCTTCATTTAATTCTTTTAACCTATTTGCAAAATAAGCTGCTTCTCTGCTCGTATGATCAACCAGCAAAGCATAATTATTCGAGCGGATCTCACAGCGTAAAATCAGCCCTAAAACTTTTCTTTTATAAGCCCAAATAGATGCAACTGCTTGATAAACTTGATTATTAAAAGCTTTAACCTGCTTGGGGTCAGATGTTTCTGAAAACTTACTTAATTGCTCTTCTAACCTTTCAAAAACAGTGATAAATTGTTGTGCTTCTTCAATCAAGTTTTTATCATCGTAATTAAAACCTAAACTTAAAAATAAGGCATGTTCTTTCATAATTCTAGTCCAAAATTGAATTTCATCTAATGACCTAATAACAAATTGATTTGCTATTGTAAACTCCCCCTCACTAACACCTCTTCTCATCATAATTATGATTTCATTTTGAAATTCATTCTTGCTTTTGGATACAGTTGGATATGTCTTATTAATTTGACTATGTATCAAATGATCCTTTAGCCACTAAAGAAATGGTTTCAACTGATTCAACACTTCAACTAACCAGTTTAGTTTGAGACATAAAAAAGAGCTGCGATTAACAGCTCCAAATTAATTTTAGGTTTATACTAACACTACCCGTTTATGTTTGACACATGCTCAATTCTTTTTGTTTTCAACAAACTAAGTACACACGGGTCCTTTATTCCCTAGTTCCTAACACATCTGTATTCGGAGGTTCATACCCCATTTGCCGCGTCATTGCTGCAATTTGTCCTTTGTGATGGAATTCGTGGGTGATTACATGCATAAGCAATTTACCAGGTGTAATGGATAGGGTTTCTCCAGTATCTCTCCAAGTAATCTCCCTTTCAATCGGCTCAGTCATCTGATGTGAGAGTCCTTCAAAAACATCATTTACATATAAATCGGCACGTTCAAAAAGGGCTTTTATCTCAACTAAACCGATTTGCTGCAGTTTTTCCTTAGAAGTGAGGGGCTTCTTCGTTTTTAATAAAATAAATGAGCCAAGCCAGGCGTTATAACAGTCTGCGATGTGCACCAGTGTGTCACGGACACTTTGAAAACCGAACCCGTCAATTTGGCGAGTAAAGTCACTTGGTTCTAGTTCACTGCAAAAGTCTAGAAGTACTCCCCGAGTTTGTCTGACCCATTCATATTCTTTATGAAGCACTATATTCACTCCTTTTTAGTTCGGGCATTATTTTCAGGTCTTTTATATTATTCCATTACCTTAACCATAATCCTTTATGAAGCAGCTCAATATGGGATTTAAAGCAGACACAACTCGTCTTGTTAGATAGCATTTTCACAGATTCCGAAAAATGAACAAACAATTTAATAGATTTTCAACTTGAAACTGAATAGACAAATACATCTTTTCCCCATTTCTTAATCGTCTTTTCAGCTTTCATACCGATTCGTTCAGCAACTCTAGCAGATGGGAGGTTGTTTACATCTGGTAAAGAAACCATTTTTTTAAGATTCAGTTGCTCAAACCCATATTTCTTACAAGCTATTGCAGCTTCTGTAGCATAGCCATTTCCCCATACCCTTTTGGCAAACAGGTAACCAATCTCCATTTCAATCACATTATCTACTTCTTGAGGGACGATGCCGCACTGTCCAAGAAAATCACCAGTCTGCTTATCTTCTACTATCCAGAGTCCTGTACCATATTTAATATAATTGTTTAAAGTCCACTCAATCCACTCAAGAGTCTGCTTTTCGTCTTTTGTTGAGGGATAATATCTCATAGCTTCCGGATCAGAAAATATTTCCATAAGGTTTTTTACATCATGTTTGTTCATTTTTCTTAAATTTAATCTTTTGGTACTTAAGACAAAGGTATTCACATTTCTGCCTCCCCATATCTTTTAATCTCAATGATACTCCATAGATTCCATCTATTAACCTTCAATGCTGCGATAAGTAACGCTAGAAGTTAATGCCACTTGTCGATCTTTTAGTAGAGAACAATACATGTTAATCTTCCTGATGATATATCAAGTTATTATTTAGATTTTTATATTGATCATATTGTTTCCTAGCTATTCTAATTAGTTCTCTTTCATCATTTAATTCGATATTATGTAAATCAGCTTGCTTATTATCAGATATTAGGATCACTTTATTGGTTATCATGTTCTTTTCTGGATAAACAATAAAGGAAGCTTTAATAGATTGTTTTTTGTTATTAATGGTTTTTATTACCAAAAAACTAACAGCAATGCCTATAATTATTGGAGTTAAAAAGCCTGGATATTTTATCATTTATTCGTTCCTTTCTGAATCCCTATGGCTCATTCGGATATCTCAATTTTACTTGCTCTCGCTTGTGCCGGAAATGATTCTTGCACTCCGCCTGATATTGTTACAATTACTTTATCACCTTGTTTTAAATCATTAGTTTTACCATAGGAAAGATATATAAGTAAAGGCGGTCGTTCAAGAGATGTAGTAAGCTCATCCAGAGAAAGGTCTTTCAAATCGTTATATTCTTCCATTGAAATATTTTCAGCGAATAATACCCTTTCCTTTTCTATTTTTAAGATAAATCCTTCTTTCTGTATTTTCTCCTCTCCTGATGCACAACCAGTCGAGATTAAGACAAAAAACATCAAAACCAAAATCCTATTAATCTTTTTCAAAGATTCCCCTCCATTCCATATTATTTAACAGTAATCTCATGTCTACGTATTAAAATAAAGTCATAAAAATAGGCTTTTCAAAATGGCTGAAAATTTTAGTGAAAGATTTCAGATGCTTAAGATGATTTATTTTAATTTTCCCGTAATTTCCCTCTTTGCTTCAGAAAACATCCGCATATCCAATAAAAAACGTGTCCAGCTAGTTTTTACTTATAAATGTTTACTTCTCTAATTTGTTCTTTTTAAATAAAAAGTTTCAGCATTTCCATCCCATTTTATTGTTACCTTTTGTGGATGGTCTTCGTTAGTAACTGAGCAGCCTGAACAACTTGTGGACATTCGTACTGTCGCGCCTTCATGCTTTTCTGCATTCAATTCTGATTCTCCATCGTTTATTGTTACCTTTAAATTTTTAAAACTTATATCGCTTTTCGCTTCTTTATAACCAAATATATAATTTCCATATTCAGTATTGTCCGTAATATTTGCAGAATACTCTCCTCTCCAATTATCACTTTCCCCCTCAAGAAAAATGAATTTATTATTACATCCAGCTAAAATAAATATTGCAAGGCAAAAAAAGATTTTTTTCAATATTAATCATGACCTCCTTGATTATTATTTTTGATTAACTGTTAAATTTATCCTAATTCAAAGTATATTAAGCAAGTTAAATAAAATACAAACCTTATTCAACTCGCATTTAAATTAAGAAGCTTACTGAAGTAATCACACCAATTAGTTTGAAGAACCCATTCTTAAGATGTCTTTTTCACTTTCTTTTCAACAAAGCAATTACCAAATTCAATGTCCGCATAGGTCTATTAATGACAGGTATCTTGAAGTTCCCCGTTTTAAACTGGCCAAAATAAACAGGCGTCTATCTAATGAATAGCGCCTTTTAAATCATAAACTTAATTCTTGATTAATAATGCATTCAATTTAACTGAGTGCCATCATAGGAATAGGTGCCCCTAAGCATGATGAACGACCATCAGAGTAAAGCATTTTACTACTAACAAGATAATAACGAAGTATGAGATTAAATCTCAAAATACTCTTCTATCGCTTTCATAATTTGAAATGCTCCTGAACTTTTGTTTGAAGGAATTGCAAGTTTAATCCCGGACTTAGGATATATGGCTGAATGGAAGTTCACTCCGGGGTCGTAGCCCATCACATGAAACTTGAATATAGTATTGTTTCGTCGGTTGATCCAAATTCCATAGCCATATTCAACCCCGTCTTTAACCTGAATGTGTGGAGTCATAAGCAGTTTAGTATATTTTTCACTTAAGAGACGATAACTCAATAATGCTTCCCATAGTTTGATCATATCCGGTGCAGTGATATAAGCTCCTCCATCAGCACCCCCTTTGATTGGAATCGAATAGACATTCGTTTTCCATGTACCATCCTCATTGTCGATGTATCCGCAAGCTGTGTTCTTTGGGAGCCGATCTAATGAAAAGTATCCTGAATCATTCATTCCACATTTTCTAAAAAGGTTCGTTTCAATATAATCGGTAAAGGAAAGGCCTGTTTGTTGTTCAACAATCAACCCTAAAACAATGAATGCAGCATTATTATAATGAAATCTCTCTCCAGGTTTAAACAGCATTTTTTCGTTTTTAAACAATGGCAGAAAATCTTTTAAATCTTTTAATTGATACATAGGTGTTCGCTTCCAAAGATCTTCAAAGTTATCCATTGTCTCTTCGTCAAAATAGTCTGGAATCCCAGAACTGTGAGTTAATAGATGATGGATGGTTAAATGTTCATCAAAATGCGGAAAATCCACATCTAAACATTCTTTAAGCCGCGCATCAAAGGACAATACTCCATTCTCAACGAGTTGGCAAATCGCTATCGCAGTGAACAATTTACAGCCTGAAGCGATTCCAAAGCGTGTATGTAAGGTATTCAACTGTTCTTCAGCCCGATTGGAATAACCAGATGCTGACTCGAATATTACCTCATCTTCATTCTTCACAAAAATAACTCCTGAAAATTCCTCGTTTTTTATGACTTTTTCAAACGATTGACCTGCATATATTCTATTAGGCAAGTCTACACCCCGTTCTAAAATAAATTTTTAAAACCCCACAGCCTTTCTAATGAAGGTATCGCTGTTCCATTCCATGTTAAACCGAACTTGGTAACATCCTCTTTAATTTCGATTCATTTCCTAATAATTCCTTCTCTGATTCAAGAATTTGATCCAACAATAGTCTGATACATGCAAAAAGTCACCTTTCTTTTCAAGAAAGGCGACTTTTAATGGAATAACACCTGAGCTTCTAATAGCGAGTATTGTTGAGATACCTATAGAAATTTTCATAGAACGTTTGTTTAAAAATGATAGTTTTTTAACTAAATCAAATCAGACCCGACTTAGTTTGATCCGCCTATTTTCTGAACTTTGGCGATTATTAATAATAACAATGGAATCAGAAACCCGAATGTCAAAGCATAATACGGCCATATGTCTGAAATCATTTTATTATAATGGACGGTATTGGGCGCCATAATTATTGTAAAAACAACCAAAATCATGCCAATCGGAAAAACCAGATAACGATAATCCCTCAATTGTAACGTTTGCGCCAAACCTAAAACAGTCGCATAAAAAAATAAACTAAATCTAATAAAAATGGTAATAAACCAAATTATGGCCAGTATTGCTTCAAGTCTCGTCAGGAAATCTGCGATATTGATTTTCTTAGCCAAAGTATAAGTTGGATAAATTTCTCTTGCTGTTGAATCTGAACCAAGAACAAGAATGGCTAACATTGTGATAATGATCAAAACACCTCCAGCCAGGAACTGCCCGACTAAGAGGCTTTTTCTTATTCTGTTTTTTTGACTAACGAAAGGAAGGATCATCAAAACCGCAACCGGTTCTATAAAGGGAAAGACAATAAAAGGTATAGATCCCTTTATAACCGGTTTCAACCCTCCCTCCAATACGGGCTGCAGATTTTGAAATTGAATCTCAGGCAGGAGAAAAATCATCAGTGATAATAGTAATATGACAACAAAAGGAAACAATATTTCCGCGCTTCGGGCCAAAGGTTCCAAACCGAGTCGCGTGGCCATGAGGACGATACTCAAAAAAAGCACAATGATCACTTGAATTGGAGTATCAGGCATCATTTGAATTGTTATAAAATCTCCCATTTCTCTCAGGTAAGTCGCTGCGGTTATAAAAAAGTAGCTTATTAATAGAAGTGAAAGCGCTATTCCCAGCCACTTACCCAATATTTTTTGGCTGTATTCCACTACTGTTAAATCAGGATAGCATTTCCTTAAAGCGTCATATAAAAAAACCATTAATAAAGGTGCTATCGCTACGCTGACAATACCGGAAATCCAGACATCTTGTTCAGCTTCAGAAGCGACAATTGAAGGAATAACCAAAATAGAATCACCAATCGTATATAAAATCACTAATATTGTCAGCTGACGGCTTCCGATTTTACCATTCTCGAGCATTTTGATAATTTCCTTTCACGACAAAGCGGTAGGTTTATAAAAAGAACGCATATATATTTTCAGTAAAAAAAGAAGAGCTAAATAAGTTTTACTCACCCAGCTCATTTACGATTCTATAATCAGTATAGTCAGAAGAAGAATGTACGAACCCTGTTTTATTTTCTTGCCCGCTCCAAGCGAGATTTAGCCGTTTTAAGGGCAAGAAAATGCTATATTTTATCATTAAGAAGAAGTATTGATATCATTTTCTTAAGTGGTTTATATAATACAACAAGTTCACTATCGCTTATTATCCAAATGCAAAAAGGCGAGTTCTTATTTAAGAATCTCGCCCTTTCATATTTTTAGGTTAATCAATTATTTCTGGTTGGAAAATTTTTTATAGTATTCCGACCATTATCCTGTCCTTACAGCTTTATTCTTAGACTCCATAGTTCCGGGAAGAAGTGTTGGTCCAGAGCTTTCTTTAAATAGGTAACACCTGATGATCCACCTGTTCCTTGTTTATGACCTATTATTCTTTCGACAGTACTCATATGATTAAAGCGCAATAATTGCTGTTGAGTGCCGATGTCAACTAGCTTCTCTGCCAACTCATATAAATCCCAATATTGATCGGCATTGCGATAAACGGTAAGCCATGCTTCTTCTACACTTGCATTCGATTGATAGTTTTGCGACCAATCCCTATCAAGAGCTTCTTGATCAACTGGCAATCCGCGCATGGCAAGAGCGTTAATTGCTGCATCATAAATACTTGGTTCATGGAGCGCGTGATGCATTTGCTCGTTTAAGTATAAAATTTCTAACTATTCATTTTACTAATACATAATCTACCATATCAGTTTTTTGACGCTCACTTATGTAAGCGCCACCAATAAGTCTGTTTTAAACAGGAGGTTGTTATATGACTATCTTTTTTAACAGTGATTTTATGTGGGACAAGTATTTGCAGATGGGATCCAGGCAATTTTTTAAGGAGAAAGCAGTTATTTATACGCAGGGTACAACGGGAGAAGGTTTTTATTATATACACAATGGGTAAGTTAAAGTGATGTCCACTACTGCTGCCGGAAATGATCGGCTGCTGAACATCGCGGTTCCCGGTCAATTATTAGGCGTTCAGTCAATGGACCGGCAGCCCCATTTTACGACAGCCACATCAGTAAATGACACCATCCTTTACTACTTTTCTTGCGATCATTTTGAAAAGCTTATCAATTTACAGTCTTCGCTATTAAACTTGTTTATCAAAACGGTCATCCATAAAATGCACATTCTTGCAGATAAAATATATTTAAATACATTAACTCCTGAACACCACACCGGTCAGCACGAACATGGCCGCAAGACCGCCCCGAAGAGCAACCGTCCAAGGCCGTAAACAGCTTACCCCTGCGGCCCCTGCGCCGAGTAGCACCAACGTGACAACGACGAGTACGATGAGTGGTTCCATTAAATTGCCTCCTATACTTCCGATTTATTATGGATCTAGTTATTCAATCCAAAATGCTGCTTCTTTATCTCTTTGAATCTTCTGTTGTCGATCTTTTCTTTTAATTCCTTTCCATCCCTCCATTGTGTGTAGGATGTATCTGTTAACATTATATTTCCAGTATTAGTTCGTCTTGTGATTAAAGGACTTTTATTAAAGGGTGAATCTTGACTTTCAATAAGAATTTTTTGGATCTCATCAAATTCTGATACATCCTTAACAGGTAATTTAGAATCGAAGGCATATCCTGTTCTCCAAATAGTATCCTTATGTCTCATTTTTATTTCCAGAATATAGTCCCCATGCTCATTATCCACTTTCTTGATCCAAAATTCCCCACTATCAGAAGTGACGGACTCACCGTTTAACGGAACTGGCTTTAGTGGCAAATTCCCTCCAAATCCAGTATCGATTAAGTACATTTGATCTTCATACATTAACAAATTGGCAGCATGAGTCCTTCCCAGGGTAAGCCACTCGCGGGTTACATTATTGTATATGACTCCGCGAACCAGAAATACATTAAATCCATTTTCGGCTAAGAAAAAATTCAAGATCGAATTTAATTCATAACAAAGTCCGCCCTCATTTTTCACCAAAACTTTATGAATTAAATTTTCACGAGTTATATCACTTGTTTGATTTGAAATGATGCATAAATTTTCAAATGGTATGGTTTTTGCAGTTTTTTCCAAAATGTTATCCAAATTTTCAAATATGATCTTTTCGTTTTTTTGAAGGCCGATTCTTTTGCGGAATAAGGTGTTAAGCTCACTCATTATTAATCCTCCCCCACTTCGATTGTATTTTGCTCTCGTGTGATAATCTGATTACATCTACTTTTAAACCCAAATAGCTAAAGAAGAAAAGGCTACCTAATTTGGCAGCCTATCTTTTATGTATTGCATCGGATCTTCTACTGTTTAGAATTCGGTGCAGAAATAAGTCCTCGTCCAACTAAGTTAGCGGAAACAGGTTTCTTCCCAATTTCTCTTGCCCAAATGGATAATTGACCGATATGGTGGATTTCGTGTGCGATCACATGCCGTATAACTTCACCCCAAGTATCCGTAACAATGCGTCCATCAGGCATTTTCTCTTGAAGTATATTATTCTCCATACTCTTATCCCAGCTGCGGACAAACTCTTCAACTTCCGGGCGAAATTCAGCATCTAATTTCCGTATTTGTTTTAAGCTCCGATACTCTTCAAAATTTTCCTGAAAATCTGTATTTCCGTTTAGAAGGCGTATCCAGCTCCACTCTACATCAATAATGTGGAAAAGCGTATGGAGAATTCCCCCTACTCCACCGGTTCTGATGAGAAGAAGCTCATCCTCATTAACTTCCTCACACCACCGATACCACTCTTCTCTGACCATCCAATTATAGTGAAACATTGTTTGCAAGTTCATCCCTCCTCGTTAATCTGGTATCAAGAAGTCAATAGATCTTTCTCAAAAAAAACAGAAAATCCAAATATATAATACATAAATTTTAACATAAAAGTAAGTTTATTCAATCATTCTTTCATCTCAATTATTAGCTTCTTCCTATTAAAAACCCGACCACTTTGGCAGCCAATGGGTTAAGTTGAGTATTTATATACACTTTTAACTATCTATTATTGCTTGTAGATGCATGCCTTCGTGAGAAATAGTTCAAATTATCTTCCAGTTCCCTTGCTATACCCCGAAAATAAGTTTTCTGATAAACTTAATTGTAAATGAAACCGGATACAAAAAGTCTAACTATAAATCAGGAGAGATTCATATGAACCACTTTCATCCTTATATGACGATTGCGGAAGCTATTTCCATTTTCCCTGCAGGCAATACTGAAGTTGAAGTTTATAACGATGCACATGAATTTGTTGGCTATTTAACGTTAGAGTCTTTATCTACAGCTGTACAGCAAGGGGAATTAACAAGGCCGATCAGCAAGTTCATTTTTACAGATAGACCGACATTCACTTTGCAGCACCATTCTATTAATTACTCACAATTTAAGGCTTTTTTTGACAGTGAACTTTGCCGGATTGTTTTTAATTCTTTACACGATGGGGTCTATATAACAGACGGATCCGGGACCACTTTATTTGTAAATCAGGCTTATGAAAGAATTACGGGAATAAAAGAAGAAGAAGTCATAGGCAAGCATATGAGTTACCTGATTGAACAAGGGATTATTTCGATATCAGCATCATTAGAAACAATACTGTCCGGTAAGCCTGTAACCCTTATTCAAAAAATACGCAATAAAAGAAAGATTATTGTATCTGCAACACCAGTGTTTTCTGCTTCTAAAGAAATCATGTATGTCGTAAACAGTGTTCGGGATATTACTGAGCTGATTCGGTTAAAACATGAATTTGACAGCCAAAAACTCTCGTATCCAAGAATAGTGGAGCCTGCAGATCCCGAAACCATTCAAAATCTTGTTATTGGTCCTGCAACCCAGCCCATTTTCCAGCTGGCAGACAAAGTCGCAAAAACAGATGCAAAAGTTTTGCTTCAAGGTGAAACAGGTGTAGGCAAAAGCTTAATTGCCAAATACATTCATTCCAGAAGCTCTCGAAACAATGAAATTTTCATGGAATTAAACTGTGGCGCCATTCCTGAACATTTAGTTGAAGCTGAACTTTTCGGGTATGAACCGGGTTCTTTTACAGGAGCCTTAAAACAAGGGAAAATAGGGATTCTCGAAAATGCTAACAGAGGGACTTTATTTTTAGATGAAATTGGAGACCTGCCATTGGAAATACAGGTTAAGTTACTGAAAGCCGTAGAAGAGAACAGGTTTATGAGAGTAGGATCTGCTGAAATGAAGCAAGTAGATGTAAGAATAATTACTGCGACACACAGAGATTTGAAACAGCTGGTCAGAGATGGCTTATTTCGTGAGGATTTATATTACAGACTTAATATTGTCACTTTAGAAATTCCTCCATTACGTGAACGCAAGGAAGAAATCGTTCCTTTAATAGAAATGTATCTCACTCAATTAAATAATAAATACAAGGAAGAAAAGAAAATAACATTAGAATGCTTTGAATGGTTAACGAACTACTCTTGGCCAGGAAATATTAGGGAGTTAGCTAATTTAATAGAGAGGCTTGTCGTGACAACTTTCCATGAAACGATAGATGTCGGAGACCTCCCTTCTTTTATTCAGCCGGTTTTTCCAATCTCTAAACCCCGTTCACTTAAAGATGCAATTTCAAAACTTGAACGTACCCTCATAACAGATGCACTTAAAAAACATACTACAACTAGAGCTGCTGCTGCGTTTTTGGAAATAAGTCAAAGTGCAATCGTTCAAAAAATGAAAAAGCTAAATATCCGAGTAGAAAACGAATCAAACTCAAATTTTTGATTCGTTTTCTACTCGTTTTTCATCTTCATTTGCGATAACTCTTTTAAGAAAATTTTTAATTCTTCTTTATTGCAGCCTGTTGTTTCAGCATATTTCGCGTAAATTCATTTAAAGCGCTTACATCTGGCACGAAAATTGCATTTACATGATTAAACGAAAGGAGAGAAAATAAATGAGCATTTCTACTTTTTCTATGGCAAACAAACTTATTACAGGATCTGATGCACTTAGTCAGCTTCCAGATGAAATGATTAGGCTCGGAATGAAAAACCCTCTTATCGTAACAGATAAGATCCTTATACAAGCGGGTGTTGTTAAACAGGTTCAAGAACTATTGCCTATGGAAGCGGGATTATTTTCTGACGTAAATCCAGAACCGGAAATTGAAATCGTTGATCAATGTGTTCATGTAATCAGAGAAGGCAGTCATGATGGACTCATTGCTGTTGGCGGAGGCAGTGCCCTGGACATTGGAAAAGCTGCTTCGGTTATGGCTACGAATACTGGCCGGATTGATGAATACTTCGGTATAAACCAAGTAAAAGTCCATGGCTTACCATTAGTCGCAATTCCAACAACGGCAGGAACAGGTTCTGAAGTTACGAATATCTCGATCTTGTCTGACACTGCTGAGCAAGTGAAAAAAGGAATCGTAAGTCCATTCTTATTACCTGATGCTGCCATCGTTTCGCCAAAAATGACCCTTACTTGTCCGCCTAGCGTGACAGCTGCCAGCGGTGTTGATGCGCTCGTTCATGCGATAGAAGCTTATATTTCTAATTTTGCTTCACCGATCACTGATTCTCTGGCGATCGGCGCAATAAAACTTATTTCCACCCACTTGCCAATCGCATATGCGAATCCGGGTCTTATCGAATCCCGTGAGGCAATGAGTACAGGAAGTCTTATGGCCGGACTGGCCTTTGGAAATGCAGGTGTTGGGGCTGTACATGCGCTCGCATACCCTCTTGGCGGCCGTTTCCATATGGCACATGGTGTCAGCAACTCGTTATTGCTTCCTTATGTAATGAAATGGAACAAAACGGCTTGCTTAGAAAGATTTCGGGATATCGCTGAAGCTCTTGGTGTAAAAGCAGATGATTTAAGTGATGAAGAAGCTGCTGATGCAGCCATTGAAGCTATGATCCGGATTTGCCGTCAAGTCCAGATTCCACAATCTCTTCGTGAATTTAACATTCCGGAATCAGCTCTTTCTGAAATGGCACAAGAAGCTGCAAAGCAAACTCGTTTATTGCGAAACAACCCAAGAGAATTAAGTGTAAGTGATATGGAAGAAATTTATCGTGCAGCTTATTAATAGACAGGAGGAATACTCATGAAATGGAAAGAACGTCCTCATGGCGCTGAATCGCCTTATATTCCAGCTGGTCCTTTTAAAATAAGATTGCCTTTTGTGCATTATCGTTTTGAATGGCCTGATTATGCACAAGGACTGCTTATGTGTGCGGTTGATCTTGGTGCGATCACACTTTTGGCTGATTATTTAGGCATGCCATTTGAAGTTGCATTAGCGGTCGTAATTTTAAATGGGATCTTTTATTTATTTCATCATCTATTGGGAGACCCGGTCATCCCGGGATGGATTACTCCCGCTATTCCGTTAATTGTATTATTTGTAAAAGAATTCGAAGAAGGACCAGACCGGGTTTATGCCCTTATTGCTTTTCAATTAACCCTTGGAATTTTATCGATTTTTCTTGGCGTAACTGGACTTGCCAGTAAAGTAGTGCGCTTAGTTCCGGATGCGATAAAGTCAGGTATTATTCTAGGTGCCGGTATTGGTGCCATCGTATCCATTTTTGAAGTTGGAGGTAAATTTGAATTATTCCCTTATACCATTACCATTTGTATTGGATTTGCATTTTATCTCATTTTCTCTAAGCATTTTGAAAAGCTAAAAAAGAAAAACAAAGCATGGGGCTTTTTAGGTAATTTAGGAATACTTCCGGCTATATTGCTTGCAGTTATTGTCGCTCCCCTTTTTGGCGAAGCGAAATGGCCTGCTATTCAATGGGGTTTCAGTAATCCTGATTTCATGACTCTTTGGTCGGACTATACTGTTTTTGGTCTAGGGTTCCCTCCATTCGCTTTTTTTGCTCAGGCAATCCCTGCAGTGCTTGCGACATACTTAGTTGTTTTTGGGGATGTTTTGAAAACCAAAGCGTTGTTATCAGAATCTGATGTAGTACGTTCAGATGAAAAAGTTGACTACAATCCAAACCGCGCTCATTTAATATTTGGCGGCAGAAATGCCATCATGAGCATAATTGGTCCTGATATCACGATGGCTGGACCTATGTGGGCTGCTATGCAAGTTGTAGTAGTTGAACGATTTAAAGAAGGCAAAAAAGCCATGAATTCATTCTTTGGCGGTGCGGGTTCTTTCCGCTGGGGCACAAATACAGGGTTACTTCTATTGCCGATCGTCAGTTTAGTTCAGCCGATTCTGGCGGTTGCTTTGTCGTTGACACTTTTAGTGCAAGGATATGTAAGCGTTCGTATTGGTGTCATGCAGGCACGGAGTCAGCGTGATTTGGGAATTGCCGGTGTCGTTGGTGCTATATTAGTCATAAAAGGAGCAACTATGGCTTTTGCAGCAGGCATCATTTTATGTGTCCTTCTGTACGGAAAAGATTTTTTACGCGGGGAAAACGATTATATATTTACCCAGCACGCTGACAAAGAACTAGAAAAAAAGGAGAGAAAAGCCGTATGAATGAACAAACCTTAACAAAAGCCCTTTATATTAATGGACTCGACCATTTTACAGAAGAAACGTTTGCTGTCCATAATCCAGCTACGTTAGAAGTAATCGGATATGTCCCTGATGGAACGGCAAAAGAAGCGAAACTTGCAGTTAATGCCGCACATGATGCGTTCAATACATGGTCTAAAACCACGGCTTACGAACGTGCAGCCTTATTAGACCGCTGGTTTCATGCGGTTGAAGCAAGATTGGATGAAATCGCGCTTACGATGACGAAAGAGCAAGGAAAACCTTTTGCCGAAGCAAAAGGTGAAATGCAATATGCGAACAGCTTTATCAAATGGTATGCAGAAGAAGCTAAACGGATTTATGGTGAAATGATACCTGCATTAGCAGGCAATAAAAGAATAATGGTTCAAAAACAAGCTGTTGGGGTAGTTGCAGCTATCACACCTTGGAACTTTCCTGCCGCTATGATCACCAGGAAAGTGGCTCCAGCACTTGCAGCAGGCTGCACGGTCATTATAAAGCCTGCTGAACAAACGCCTCTTACTGCATTACTACTGGCGGAATGTGCTCATGAAGCTGGGATTCCTGCAGGAGTTATAAATATCGTGACGACCCAAAACCCAGGAGAAGTCGTAGATGTTTGGATGGATGACTCCCGTGTTAAAAAGGTTACTTTTACCGGATCTACACCAGTCGGAAAATTATTAATGAAAAAAGCGGCAAATACAGTTAAAAAAGTTTCACTGGAGCTTGGCGGGCTGGCACCATTTATTATTGCAGAAGATGCAAATATAAAAGAAGCAGTTAAAGGTGTTGTTCAGTCAAAGTTCCGCAATGCAGGACAAACCTGTATTTGTGCAAACCGTATTTATGTCCATGAGTCCATTGCTGAGTCCTTCCTTGAAGAATTTAAAGAGGCCGTTTCATCTTTGAAAGTAGGAAATGGACTTAGTGAGAACGTTGATATTGGTCCTCTAATTGACGAAGAAGCTATGAAAAAAGTAAACAGCCATTTGGCAGACGCTATCGGAAAAGGTGCATCATTACATGAAAGTCCTGATGAATTATCTGATAAAGGGTATTTTATGAAGCCTGCCGTTTTATCAAATGTCACGGATGATATGATATGCATGCAGGAAGAAACGTTTGGTCCCCTAGCACCTGTCAGCACCTTTTCTAACGATGATGAAGCGATTCAGCGTGCAAATGCAACTCCATTTGGTTTGGCAGCATATGTTTACACCCAGTCTTTACAAAAGGCGTTCTTCTTTTCAGAGAATCTTGAATATGGCATTGTGGGAGTAAATGATGGAGCACCTTCAGTTGCACAGGCTCCATTTGGCGGCATGAAAGAAAGCGGACTTGGCAGAGAAGGAAGCCACTATGGCTTAGATGAATTTTTAGAAGTAAAATACGTTTCTCTTCAATTGCTTTAAATACCTTTATGGCGGATCCAACCGATTGTCACCTGTTGGATCCGCCTTTTTTTATAAACCTTACCAGATCTAGTATTCTAATTTGAGGTAAGCAGCCTCTTTATCTGGAGCTACTAAACTCTTCTTTATGACAGCATATCTCCTAAAATAGGAAACGCCTAAATATACCCAAAACGAACGAATATTATCTCCATCTTATCTTTATTCCTCAAAGTCTTCTCCGCTTAGAAGGATAACCGCGAATTAAGGAAGGTCCAAAAAAAACAGCTCGTTTGTTCATTATATTATTGTCTCTGTAAACACCTGAAAGGCTGCATCTATTCCTTTTTCGAAATCGGTATCCATATTTCACTTTTAAAAGCAGGTGATGTTACATCTTTATCTTTATTCCATAACATTTCTGGTCCTTCTGTTTGTTCATAGTTTGTCGATGGAAACCATTCTGAATAAATACGTCCCCAGACAGCTTGCAGAGTATCAGGAAATGGTCCAACTGCTTCAAATACAGCCCAGGTGGAGGCAGGAACTTCAAGCTGAGTCAAGTTATTGGGACACTTATGAGTCGTGGCCACGCCTATATAATGATCAAGCTCCCCTTTTTCCTCCAGGCGGCCTTCAGAAAAATTCGTAGATGCACTAAGAAGTCCCGCAGGTTCTATATTAGAAAGTTTCTTAAGTGTATTTATCGTCTCACCATTTATACTTTCCCACATAGAAGCAATCTCTGGATTCACTCCATTAAAAACAATTGGAACTCTTTTCTTGATTCCAATGATGCGAAATGCTTCTTTTTCTTCAATTCGATAGTTCATTTCACTTCCTCCTTTTATCGATAAGTGAAAGGTCATACGCGGATAGGCTTTTAGTGAATGACCGTTATTTCTGGCTTCTGACGGCGTTACACCATGCAAACTTTGAAAAGCTCTTGTAAAAGAGTCTGGTGAACTGTAACCATATTTAACCGCAGCATCAATTACCCTCATACTGCTATTATTTAGTTCGAGTGCTGCAAGTGTAAGGCGTCTGCGGCGAATGTATTCAGGCAACGTTACACCTGCCAGAAAAGAAAACATTCTTCTAAAATGATATTCAGAGCATAAAGAAATCCTTGCTACTTCTTTTAAATCAATATCATTTGTAAGATTTTCTTCAATATAGTTTAAGGCACCATTCATTTTATCAAGCAAATCCATTAATATGACCTCCATCTCAACTAAAGAATAACAGGAATCGTATGTATCTATCCGACATTTTAAGCACAATTATGCAGGGTAATTCAATAGTAATTTAGCATGGTATGATACAAAATGACACAATTAGTGTAATACCTTTTCAAACCTATCCAGTTAACAGCATTAAAAAGGCCCTTCCCTTAGTGAAGAAGCGCCTTTCTTTAACTGAATAAATGTAATTGATTCCCGTTTATCCATTACGTTTATTTGATCATAATGATAATCAGGTAAATCTTTTATTTCTTCATTTGACATTCCCTTATTACATAAAAATGAAATTTACATCTTATTGAATTAGTTATATTAATAATAGTAATATTATGACTATGAAAAATCCAATAAAAAAATCACCCATTGCTTTAGCTATACTTTGTCTCTTAATTGAAGAACCTATGCACCCTTATCGAGTGCAACAGCTCATTAAAGAGAGGGGGAAAGATGAAGTTATTAACGTTCGCCACCGGACAAGTGTCTATCAAACCATCGATCGTTTGCATCGAGACGAAGCCATTGCCATCCAAGGAAAGAAACAAAATGAAGGGAAACCGGATCTGATTGTATATGAAATCACAGATGAAGGTCGAAAAGCTGCGTATACTTGGTTACGGGAAATGCTTTCTGCACCTAAACAGGAATTTTCAGAGTTCCCTGCTGCCGTTTCCTTTATCGTGCTTTTAACACCTGAAGATGCGGTGAAGGAATTAATAAAACGAGCAAGCGCTATTGAAGACACATTGGCTCATATCGAAAACCAGTTTCAGATTGCAACAAGCAGGGAGATTCCTCGCTTGTTTTTGCTTGAGATCGAATACCAACGTGCTATGGCAGTAGCTGAATTAGCTTGGATCCGATCTATTATCAATGAAATCCAAACAAAACAGCTTCACTGGGATAAGGAATGGTTACGCGAGATAGCAGCATACCTAGCCTCTAAAGAAAAAAAATCGACCTGATTCGTTTGGTTGTTTCAAGGATTTCAGTGAGATTGTTTCCTCGAACCTCCTTAGTGTTTATGGGGGTGCCAATTTCCAATTTCAGAACTTAACGTTTATGAAGGATAATGAACACACGTACATTTTGCAATTTGAAGAATCAATTGGGATTGGAGCAGGCTGTGTTGCTTATGGCTTAAATAAACCAAATATATCTGCACCACAAGATACATTGGATTCTCATAGCTGGAATTCAAAGTTTACATTGAGAGAGGAATTAAGAAACATGAAAG
Organism: Bacillus sp. UMB0893; assembly: GCF_002858905.1. Classification (NCBI taxonomy): domain Bacteria; kingdom Bacillati; phylum Bacillota; class Bacilli; order Caryophanales; family Bacillaceae; genus Bacillus; species Bacillus sp. UMB0893. The sequence continues at coordinate 167,717 of NZ_PKLB01000009.1, forward strand.
CAAAACAAGGAAATTTGAAGATTGTATTGGCAGGTCTTTTACTAGCGATTTTGATGGCGTCAATGGACAACACAATTGTAGCTACCGCTATGGGGACCATTGTTGGCGAGCTTGGAGGTCTCGATAAGTTTGTATGGGTAACATCCGCCTATATGGTGGCAGAAATGGCAGGAATGCCGATTTTCGGCAAACTGTCAGATATGTTTGGACGCAAGAAGTTTTTTATATTCGGGCTAATCGTCTTCTTAATTGGTTCGATTTTGTGCGGCACAGCTGAAAGCATTACCCAGCTTAGCATCTATCGAGCGATTCAAGGAATTGGCGGCGGGGCACTTATTCCAATTGCTTTTACGATTATGTTTGATACCGTTCCAGTTGAACAGCGCGGCAAGCTCGGTGGATTATTTGGAGCTGTGTTTGGTTTATCAAGTATTTTTGGTCCATTGTTAGGTGCCTATATTACAGACTTTATAAACTGGCAATGGGTGTTTTATGTAAATATACCTTTAGGTCTTTTAGCTTTTGTATTTATCGTTTTCTTCTATAAAGAATCACCTGTTCACTCAAAACAAAAAATTGACTGGTGGGGCTCCGTTACATTAGTTGGAGCCGTTGTCAGTTTAATGTTTGCGTTAGAGCTCGGCGGTCATAAATATGAATGGAATTCTGGAATGATAGTAGGTTTGTTTACCATTTTTGCTGTATTGTTTGCTGGATTTATTTTTATAGAAAGAAAGGTAACAGATCCAATAATATCGTTCCCAATGTTCAAGGTTCGCTTGTTTTCCACAAGCAATCTCTTAGGTTTGTTAAGCGGTATGGCATTCATTACAGCTTCCGTATATATACCCATTTACATTCAAGGTGTGCTTGGAGGGACCGCGACTAATTCGGGGCTCGTTCTGCTCCCTATGATGCTGGGTTCTGTCGTCTCTGCTACTACCGGCGGTTTTTTGATGAATAAATGGAGCTACCGTAAGATTATGATTGTCTTTAGTGTGTTTTTTACAGTAGGCATGTTCCTTTTAACTACATTAACACCAGATACAGGAAGATTCTTGGTTACACTCTATATGATACTGACAGGCCTTGGAATAGGGGCTACTTTTTCTGTCTTAACCAACGCGGCAATCCATCATTTTGAACCGTCACAGCGAGGCTCTGTTAACTCTACTGTCTCTTTTATACGCTCGTTGGGCATGACACTTGGAATTACCGTTTTCGGGATTATCCAACGAAACGAATTTTCCGCTAAACTGAATGATATTTTTGCAGCAATGGGACAAGATCAGGGACAAATGTCCAATAATCCAGCGTTTACGGATCCACGTGTCTTGCTTGCACCTGAAGCTCGAGCTGCTATCCCGCCAGAGGTCTTAAACAAGATTACGTCAGCTCTCTCTACTTCCATCACTCAAACGTTTTTGTGGGCGCTCATTCCTACAGCTCTGGCATTTATTATAGCGATAATGATGAGCAAAGAAAAATTAGAATCCTCTGTAGAATATCAGAAGACTGTGAGTGAAAATTGATTAGGTTTTTGCTTAAATAATAATAAATGCTGCTAAAAAACCTGTTGATCTCAACAGGTTTTTATTTTTTGCAGAATGCCGATTCAGTCATTGCAAAAGCTCAGGCGCCTTGGTCAGCGCAGATAGATCCTTTACTGACCCATGAATTAGACGCCAGAGCAGAAAACTTTGTACTCCTATCGAAAAAAAATATCGGTTTTCTTTCCTTAAAAATCCCTATCAAAAAAGTCTCCAAAGCTTAGACTATTCTTCATAATTAAAGAGAATGTCCCACGTTTGCGGTCCGACAATTCCGTCTACTTTCAGCCCGAATTTTTTCTGGAATTCCTTTACTTTAAGCTGAGTGTTCGGTCCGAAAATACCATCAATTTTAATCGATCCCCCAGCATCATTTAGACGAGCTTGGATGTGTGTAACATTTATGCCCCGATCCCCAATTTTAATGACATAACCAGGATAAGGAAATGCGGTATGATAGAGTGCTGTCCAAGTAGAGGGTCCTACTATCCCATCTGCATTCAAATGTCTGCGCGTTTGAAATTCTTTGACCTTTTTAAGTGTTATCTGTCCAAATATGCCATCTACATAAATTGGGACATTGTTTTTGTTGAGCTGGGTTTGTACTTTTCTCACTTCAGATCCTCGATCCCCGTATTTAATGACATGTCCCGGGTAAGGATCACCCGCGGCTTTTACTTCATGAGTGGATTTGGAGCTCGCTGATGCTTCTGTCATTGTCGAAGGCAGTGCTTGAAAGGCTATAATTCCAGCTGCTGACAAACAGATAATGGTTTTTATTAATCTCATACTTTTTCCTCCTAAATATTTATATAAATCATCAACCGTGACTTTTACTTATCTGATACCTTGAGAAAGCGATGTGAATATGTGAAATTGATTTCCTCATAAGTTCCCCCTCTCAAATTCTTTTTTTATAAAACACAATTATTAAACTCAGTGAGAATGGAAAAAGTTTCAAATTTATTAAATTTAGTTAGATTTTTTAATTTTTCCTCTTGCTCTCTCGAACGCAACCTCATTTAAGTTGACAAGTCCACAAGTTCAAATGTGATCTAAAGCAATATTTAATGCAATGAAATAAAATATATAGCACATACCTTTGGAAATTATGGAAAATCTAGATAGTGGGTAATGAATTGATCTAGTTAGGATAAAGGAGGCTTTCAGGAAGAGTGAAAATCGAAAATTTTGCCAATGCTGAGAAAGTAACTTAACAGGAATTTCCTGATAGACCTGCCTGTATGAAACGCATGATTAAACCATCAGAAGTTCATATTAAGATAAATACATTTGAAAGGAGTTATCTACTTGAAAAAGCAAGAAAAGCAATATGAAAAGAATACTGAAGATAAGCAAAAAGAGTTTCAATCCATTCATACGAATTCGAACAGCGAAAACATGCAGCCCGTTCCCCAGCCCAAAGATTTTGAAGAAATAGAGTATTAAAGGAAGGGTAAACCCTACCTAAATGCGTGCCATCGAATAGAAGATATGTTTTATCACTTAAAGATAAAATACATATTATCATTAAAATCGGGAAATATAAGCAAAGATTTACAATTAAAAACATGAAGGAAGGGACACTACAATGAATAAAAAATGGTTTAACGTACTAACAAGTGTATTTTTCTCTGCTCTGCTATTAGTTGGATGTAATGTGAATGATCAGGATCCTGCACCACCTGAGGAAGACCAAAATAATGAAACAGAAAATGCACCAGAGGAAGAACAAGGTAATGATACGGAAAATTTACCGGGTGTCGATGAAAATGATACGATGAACAAGGATGATGAAGAAAATGCCGAAAAAGATCCAGAGGATCCAGTTGAAGATCCAGAAGATATGAACGATAAAGATCGGCAAGACGACTAACATAAATATGAAAGATGCTTCAAATCCTATTATAGGACCAAAAAGGAAAGCCCCATCTTTGGATAGGGCTTTTTTTTTGTAAAATTTTAATTGTCACCTAAAACCCTATTATTTATAAGGTATTTCCTTTCCTTCTACCAGGGCTTTTAAGTTTTCTAAAGATGCATCAAAACCTCCCATATTCATTGTAACTTTTGTTCCATTGGCCACTTCTTCTAATAAAATCGATATAAGAATCTGCTGTGTGTCCGCATAAAAGGAAAACTCTTCATATGTACTCACTTTCTCAATCGTTAAAAACATTGGAAGTTTCTCTTTTAAATTATTATGGGCACTAGGCATTAACGTGAAAATGATTTTCTCCCCAACCTTCAGATCAGGAATGTCCCAAGGTGAGCCAGGTGCATACCATTGTGAAAGTTTATCTTCATCAGTGACAGCTTTCCAAACTGTTTCTTTATTCCCATCAATCCAAACAGAACTTTTAATTTCAGTATTATCCATCACTCATACCTCTTTTTATTTGATTTCATTATTGTTTTTATTTAATAAAATATTCCAGAAAAAAACATTTGAGGTAATTATTTTTAAGGTTCATTATAGATGCTGATTTAATTCGGCTCAACATGCACGTGCACATTGTACACATTGTGCTTTTTCATTAGTATATTTTCAACTTTTGTCGAGATATCATGAGCGTCACGAATGTCCAAATTCGAATTTACAAGTATGACAATATCCACCACTGTATTGTTTCCGTAGTTTCTTGCTTTAATTTCTTTGACTCCTTTAACACCATATAAAGAAAGAGTCGTTTTTTTAAAAGATTGAATCTCTTCTTCATCAAAACCATCTGTTAAATGATGGGAGGCATCTCTGAAAATATCCCAGGCTGTTTTGCAGATCAGCAAACCGACAATAACCGCTGCCACTGGGTCAAGCCAAGGAAGCGAGAATTGTGAGCCTATTATTCCTGCAGCAATTCCGATGCTGACCCATGCATCTGACAGGTTATCCTTTGCTGCTGCAGTGACAGCCTGACTATTGATCTTTTCTCCAAGCTTTTTATTATAGCGATAAACGAAATACATAATGATCGCACAGAAAATTCCTGTCCATGCCGAAATCAAATCAGGCGACTCTTGTTTTCCCTCGAAGACAGATAAGACAGCACCATATAATACTTGAAGTCCAACAGCCATCATAATAAATGAAGCGACAAGGGATGCCACTGTTTCCGCCTTCCAATGACCATATGGATGATCTTGATCAGCAGGCTTTTGAGAGAGCCTTAGCCCAATGAGTACCGCAATTGATGCTATTATATCTGTTGCATTATTTAATCCATCCGCTTTCAATGCTTCGGAATTAGCTGAATAGCCAATAATCAGTTTCAGTGCAGAAAGACTCAGGTAAGCAATAATGCTTATAATCGCCCCGCGCTCTCCCATTTTCAAATCCGCATATTTTTGTTCTTCCATACGTTAGATCCTCCACTTTTTCATTCCTTGAACATCTTACCAAGTAAGGATTGAGTGGGTCTATAGCAACCTTTTTTCATCATACAACAAGAGTAACGAGTGTCAAAAAAAGTTTACTCCGGTTAACTTTTCTTCCTTTTCGCAAGTCGAAAAAACCTCTACTAAAATAGCCATTAGAATGGAATGTTTTTCATCCTGTACATCTACTTAAATTAATTCGCGGCCTTTAAAAAAAAATGGTCCCTCCTCATACAGGAAGGAACCATTTTTATACTGTCAGCGCCTCATTTTCTTCAAAATCAAACTCTACTTCAAATCCTAAATCCTTCAGCATTTCATGGTCACTCGTGCTTTCCTGACCTTTCGTTGTTAAATAGTCCCCAACGAAAATAGAATTTGCAGCATACAGACCAAGCGGCTGCAGGGAACGGAGATTAACTTCACGTCCACCTGAAATGCGGATTTCTTTTGTCGGATTCATGTAACGGAAAAGCGCCAGAACTTTTAAGCAATAGCGCGGATCCAAGTCATCCGTTCCTTCAAGCGGCGTGCCATCAATCGCATGCAGAAAATTTACTGGTATGGAGTCTGCATCAAGCGCTTTTAAGCTGTATGCCATGTTGACAACATCTTTCTTTGTTTCTCTCATGCCAATGATAACGCCTGAACAAGGCGAAATACCTGATGCCTTCACTGCTTCAATGGTTTCGATGCGGTTATCGTATGTATGTGATGTAGTAATCGATTCATGATGCTCTTTTGACGTATTGATATTGTGGTTGTAGCGGTCGACTCCTGCCTCTTTTAAACGTGAAGCCTGGTTTGGTTTTAATAGTCCCAGACACGCACATACTTTTAGTCCATATTGATCTTTAATGTCTTTTACTGCTGATACAACAGTGTCCAATTCTTTTTCAGAAGGTCCTCTTCCGCTTGCGACAATACAATACGTTCCTACCTTGAGGTTGTATGCTCTTTCTGCTCCTGCAAGAATGCTCTCTCTGTCCATCATCCGGTATTTTTCTATCGGAGCCGCTGATATGCTGGACTGTGAACAGTATCCGCAATTTTCAGGACATAGACCTGATTTTGTATTGATGATCATATTCAGTTTTACTTTTTTTCCATAGTAATGCTTTCGGATTGTAAATGCACCGTGCAGCAGGCTTAAAAGTTCATCGTCATCCGAATTTAAGATATTCAAAGCTTCTTCTTCATTTATTTCTTTTCCATCTACCACTTCATTTGCAAGTGTTAACCAGTCCATGTTCATCCCTCCATCAATTCCTTCTCTTCAATGGTAAAGAATGGAGGTGTTTTCTGTCAACTTGTTTTTATTTTTAGTTAACTTAAAAATGTACTATTCAATACGAATGAGCGTTTACTTTCTGAAATGGATCATTTACTTTCCAAAATGCTTCTGTTATTAGCGCTTTTTTTTACAGTGAGGCGGTTTTTCTGCTCCATTCACCAGCTTTGAAAACCCTGTAAATATTTTCCGTTTTGAGAGGAATACTTTCTTTTATCCAGTTCCCTTCAAGTAAGAAAAAAAGAGGAGCACCTCTCCTCTTTTCTCAGCCCTCAAGTGTATTTTTTATATCATATTCCTCTTTTTTCTTTTCAAGCCATGTCGTGTAGGCTGTCTGCATTTTTTGATCAAATAGTGTTTCTTTTATTTCTTCTTTTTTGTCTTCATAAACAGCTTCGGCTGCTGCTTTTTTCTCTTCAAATTTGATAATGTGATAGCCGAATTCTGTTTTGACCGGTTCGCTGATCTCTCCTTCTTTCATTGCGAAAGCCACTTCTTCGAATTCAGCAACCATTTCACCTTTTGCAAAGAAACCTAAGTCTCCGCCGTCTTCACTATTAGACGTGTCTGTTGAATATTCTTTCGCAAGCTCTGCAAAATCGCTGCCTGCGTTCAGTTTTTCTTTCACTTCTTTTGCGGTTGCCTCATCTTCTACTAAAATGTGGCTCGCTTTCACTTGTTCAGGCTCCGCATAGCTCACTTTATTTTCTTCAAAATGCGTCTTCATCTCATCATCAGAAATCGAAATTTCCGGTTCAAGGAGCTTTTCTATTTTCAGATTCGTTTCGAGATCTTTTTTTACATCTTTCACTGTTCCGCCGTTTGTTTCCAGCTGCTGGTTAAAGGCTTCCTCGCCTCCATAAGAGTCAACAACAGATTGATATTCTTCTTCAACGGCATCGTTAGAAATTTTGATGTCATTCTTATCGGATTCCTGTTCGATGATTTTTTCAGTTATTAAGTAGTCAACCAGCTGAGTTCCGCCTTGGTCCATTAGTAAACCATAAAGGTCGTCCTTGCTTATTTTTTCACCATTCACACTTGCAACTGCTTCATCATTAAAAGAAGCAGATCCCCAGCCGACAGCAATGCCAATGATCGCTGTCAGCAGAAAATAATAAGTCACCTTATTTTTCAAAACGTTTTTCATACGTAATCTCCTTTGTATCTGACTTTCTTTTTCAAACCATCTTTTGCTGAACATGATTCTTATCTTATCGTTCAAATATGAATAAACTATGAACAATTCGAGAAGAAGCTATTAAATAATGGCTGTGTCCGCATTGATTGTTGCTTTGCGTATGGTTTGCAAATGCACTAAGTTCTGGGTCGTGCTCTTTTCCTAGAATATGCAGATACAGGACTTATTTGGACGCGTATATACTGTGAATAATCCAAAATCCGATTTTTTTCTGACTAGCGAAAGCAACAATGTTTACGAAAAGAGCCTAAACAAATGATTCAAAAGCTGCGTCCTCATCCTCTCTATTCATATATCGCTCTATTCGATCCCTGAGGACATTTATATCCTCATCACTTTGATCTTTTGGCGGATTCTCGTACGAGTTTTCAACTAGCCACTCAGGAACAGGCTCTTTTCTGATCAATTTTGGCTGATATCTCTTTGTTCTCCTCCGTTCTTGCAGATCCCATACATCTTGGAGTGTTTGGATGTTCGCTGATTTCCAATTGGCTAAAACGGTATCTGCGTATTTCCATGTAATTGCATGATAGGAGATTGCTGTCTTAAGTGCCTCAATAATGATGGTATCGTCAAAAATACTTTGCCAGTTTCTAATTCTTTCAGCTATGTATGGTTTACATTCTCCAAAACCATTCTCTTCAAAGAAGACTATTATTCTATTCTCTTTTCTTTTAGTATTATTAGTATTATTTAGTATAGAGCTGCTCACTTTGTCTTTTTTTGCTGATCTTTTTGTGCATGGGTCGTGATCATTTTGTTCTTTCATTGTGATCAATTTGTCTATTGGTTCTGATCTTTTTGTACGTGAATCCTGATCATATTGTTCTCTAATTGTGATCATTACGTCTGCTCGATTTGTAACTGGAAGCTGATCATTTTGTTCACCTATACTGTTCATTTTGCGATCTATATTACCTGTGTGATTATTTTGCTGCGTGTCATTGATCATTTTGTCCAGCACTTCATAGTTGATTCTGTATCTTTTTGTTTGAGGCCCAAACTGTTTTTTATGTATGGAAACAATAATCAGCTTTTGTTTTTCCAGTTTAAGCAATGTTCGTCTAATCGTAATCATCGATAAAAATGGAAACTGCTTATGTAGACCTTCATGTGTATAGCAAATCCACTTTTCACTATCTATCGTGATTGCCGATTTTTGCAGCCAATAATGAAACTGCTGCAGAATAATGCTTTCTTTCAATCCTACCTGTTTTGCTAAACTTGGCTGCACCATCATTGAATGTTCACTTATTAATAGATTTGATCTCATTATGTCACCCTCTGCCTAATATTCTCATCATACTGTTATAGCTCTCTATGCAGGATCGGGTAGCAAAAAAAATTACCCCGCAAAAAGAGAGGTAAGTTTTATCGAACATAGTATTCTTTTCGGTTAGATAATAAATCATCAAACACCATTTTTTGTTCGTTCCATATTGCTGGCAGATTTTCTAATGGGAAAAACTTCAGCTGCAGGGATTCTGAATTATTTTGATTCAGCTCTCCTTTAAAATCAGTACACGTAAACATAATCTTCACGAGAGCAAATTGATCTCCATTTGCTAAAACACGTTCATGCTTTACACCTGAATAAATTCCGAAAAAGTTCATTTCTTCTAATTCTAGTCCTGTTTCCTCAAATACCTCTCTTCGCGCCGTATCTTCTACAGTTTCTCCAATTTCCATAAAACCGCCCGGGTGGCCCCATTCGTTGTTATCCGAACGCAGCTGCAGCAATAACCTGCCTTCTTTATCAAAAACAAATACGCCGGACGCCACCATGATGACTTTTTCATGTCCTACCATTGATCGTAAATACGTTATGTAATCCTGCATGTTAAAACTCCTTTGTATTGTCTAATAATTGTTCATATTATTGCATGAAACAATTTTTTAACATTTTACCATACCAAAGAAAAATCAGCTTTGTAAGAGCTGATCAATTCATCCTATGTCTAAAATATCTAAATAATTTTCTGATTATAAAAATTAAAAAAACAATGGCAAGGATGTTAATGAGCAACCCAAGGAAACCTCCGAAAAATCCCAAATTCCCGAGCAGTCCCCCAAGAAGAAGTCCAGCAATTCCTCCATACAGCAGCCCTCTCATAATGCCTCCTCTGGCAGCATTGTTCCTTCTATTGCTGAAATTAGAACGAGGCTGATTTTGTCGTGTGTCAGGCTGATTAAAGTTGCTGCGCCGTTTTCCTCCCTTGAAGGATTTTGCACTTACATAAGAAGTTTTATTTTCAAAAACACTGTCACCTACTGGAGTTAACATAAGCGAAGCCATTAATACGAGCGATACTAAAATTTTCATCATCATCTGATTCTCCTAACATGATTCGGTCTTTCACCGTAGCAGGATTATTATTTCCTTGTAAAAGTGAACCATTCAGATTTTTATCAGGAGAACTGTCTTATATGGTGCTGTTCCTTTTCTTTTCGTTTGGCTCTTTTCGTAAAGTTTGCTGCTTTTAAAGAAATGGTAAAAACCTTTAGTGGATTGTAGCGGAAGGCACTTGACTCCTGCGGGAGATAGTGGGGAATGGGAGACCACAGGCATTGCCGAGGCTCAAATCCCTCACAGCGGAAAGCAAGTGCCTGCACCGAAAATCCACGGGTTATATTTATAACCAAAACAATAATCAATGCGAAAATTGCCGTTTGTTTTAATAGGCTGCTATCCAGGTTTATTTTGTATTAAAATAATAAATAAGCTTTTTATGTCTGGAGGATTTTGAATGAAAGTTGAGTTAAGAGAATTATCCTCTTCAGATGGGATGGATATCCTTGAAATGATGAAAGAAATTGGACCTGGTGAAAATGGTTTTTCGAATCATCATCATAATATGAAAATAGAAGATTTCCCCTCTTATCTGGAGGCAAACTTAGCGATGGCAAAAGGGGAGAATCTAAATCCGGCACTCGTCCCCCAAACAACCTACTGGCTGCTGATTAATGATCGGCTTGTAGGGATTGGTAAACTTAGACATAGACTTACAGAAAAACTGAGGAAATCAGGGGGTATCCGCCCCTCTGAAAAGAGAAAAGGATACGGAACGATTTTGCTGCGTGAGATTTTAGTGATGGCAAAAGAAAAAGACTTAAACCATTTACTTCTTACATGCACAGAAGAAAATGCTGCTTCTCGAAGAATTATTGAAAATAATAATGGAGTGCTTGATGAAATTAAGGATGGTAAATGTAAATATTGGATCTCGTTCCCATGAGTCTATGCTAAATCAATGGCATTTCTCTGCAAAGAAATGCCGGCAAGATACCAGCTCTAATAATTGGGCTGCTTTTGGCATTGAAATCCTTTTTTTCATTCATTTTTCCTGCTGTTTCTCATTGCATTTAACAATTTCAAGTCTCCATCTTTCTGTTCCATGAATTGCTTGTACTCTGGGGATTCTATCCCATAAAGAGCAATTTTCCCTGCTTCATCAAAATGAAATTCCCACCCGTATTTTTTTGGAAGCATCGAAGCTATAAGGCATGCCTGAGACTTTTGAAAAACAGCTCGTCAATGATTTGAGCCCCTCTGTCTTCAAGTACTTTCTGTGATATCTCTTTGTGTTATTGGACTTTTAGAATCAGACACTGCTTTTCCCCTTACAATCATTGTCATTAATACTGCCGAATAATTCTCTATCATTTTGAAACTCCCTCCATAAAGCGGAATATATGTAAAATTAAATTGAAGGAATTCTAGCCATAAAAAATGGTTTGACATAGAATGGTTTATTTCATATAGTGACAATAGTTAGATAAGTCTTCTGTTAGGTGAGGCTCCTGTATAGAGATACGCTGCTGCCCAAAAATGTCGAGAGACGCCAATGGGTCAACAGGAAAAATCGGATTAAGGTTTTTCTTAACGCAGCTGGTATGAACCTATGCTATGCAGTGCTAAAACTCAAATCAAGGGGAGACATTTAAAGCTTGCTTATTTTCTGCTTTTTATGACTCCTTTCATATGACAGGGGTCTTTTTTATGGAGGTGAGGAAATGATGGACACAGATGACCCAAACTCGGCAAATGATTACAGGAACATCACAAGCATGAGGCAACCAGTGTGCACCAGTTCCTCTTTTACCGACAAAGAAGACCTAAGCAGACACGATTGCTTCGTAAAATAAACTTTTACGGGGTGTATATGAATGATTAAAACTTATCTTTATAAAAATGATTCACAAGAAATGATCGCAGATATAAAAATGGATCAAATTAACAACCATTTAAGCCATTCTGACAGTTTGTTATGGATTGATATGTATGATGTACAGAACCGTGAATTATATGAAGTGGCAAAAATATTTGATTTTCACCATCTTGCTATTGAGGACTGCCTTCATGACAGCCCGCGGGCAAAAATGGATAACTACGAGGATTATAAGTTCTTCGTCCTTCACGCCCTCAGCTATAACGAGGAAAGTGATAACGAAATTACTACGTTAGAATTAAATGTGTTTGTAGGACCTAATTATGTGGTGACCATCCATAAGCACAAGTTAAAATGGCTTGGACAAATGGATGCCATTTGCTCCAAACACATTAAATATATGAATAAAGGCGCTGACTTTCTTTTATACACGCTGATTGACGGAATAACAGATGAATATTTTCCAATCCTTGACCGTATTGGAATTCGAATCGATGAATTAGAGGATGAGATTTATGATGAAGAAATCCGCGGGGTGACTGAGGAATTCCTTGCCTTAAAACGAACCATCATCTTAATTCGAAGAGTCATTCTTCCGCAGCGGAGAATCTTTATTAATGTAGACGGGAAATGGAAATTTGATATTAGAGAAGAAAATGTCCCCTTCTTTACAGATCTAATCGATCATTTAGAGCGCATTGTTGATTCAACAGAGACATTTAGAGATTTAGTGAATAGTGCTCTCGATACTTATTACTCTATCATTAATGCGAAATCATCAGAAAAATTGAATGTCCTGACTCTTATTTCAACCATCATGCTCCCATTAACGTTCGTGACAGGCTTTTTCGGAATGAATGTCCCGCTGCCCTATCAAGACTCACCTTTTGCAACGATTATTATCTTTTCGTTTCTTATTCTTTTAACGTTCGGCATGTGGAAATATTTTAAAAATAAACAGCTCTTATAAAAATGACGACAGCAAATTTGCTGTCGTTTTTTTTCATAGTATGAAATCAAGCAGAATCCTGCTATAATTATTCGGAAATGAATAATTATTCAAAATTGAATAATATTTCTTATATTCATTCAATGAAAGGATCGGTGCACACATGACCTCTTCCAGCACTTGGAATGAAAACGAACAAATTCTTCATTCACTCAAGGATGATATTCTTGTCACGAATTTGGATGGAATTATTTTAAAAGTGAGTGTGTTCACTGGTAAAATCTATGGAGTTGAGTCTGATAGTTTAATTGGAAAATCTGTTTACGACCTTGAGGCACAAGGTTTATTCACCCCCATTCTGACTCCGATGGTGGTGAAGGAAAAGAAAAAAATCACCTTTGTCCAGACAACAAATAAAGGGAAAAAACTTCTCGTTACCGGAATCCCTGTATATAACGAAGATGGAGAAATGTATAGAGTTGTCAGCTATTCACACGATATCACGGATCTGGCCGACTATAAAAATTTCCTGATCTCGATGGAAGAAGAAATGGAACGGGTAAAAAGCGAACTGGATCTCCTTCGGGGAAAACAGCTCTATGATTCTGGAATTATTGCAAATAGTGCTGAGATGCAGAAGGTCATCAGCACGTCTCTTCAAGTATCAGAAGTGGATGTGAATGTTTTGGTACTAGGAGAATCAGGTGTAGGAAAATCCCTGCTCGCAAAATTTATACATAACAAAAGCGATCGAAAGAAAGGTCCATTTATTGAAGTGAACTGCGGTGCCATTCCTGATTCCTTATTTGAAGCTGAGCTATTCGGGTATGAATCAGGCGCGTTTTCGGGAGCTAATCAAAAAGGGAAAATCGGTCTGATCGAGCTGTCTCATGGCGGAACACTTTTTTTAGATGAGATTGGTGAACTTCCGCTGACCCATCAGGTAAAAGTATTAAAGGTCATCCAGGAAAAACAGTTTTATCGGGTTGGCGGGACAAAGCCAATCCATGTTGATTTCAGGCTCATTTCTGCTACGAATAAAAATTTGGAACTGGCCATTAAAGATAAACTGTTTCGGGAAGATCTTTATTTCAGATTAAATGTTGTGCCGATCACCATTCCCCCGCTCCGCAAACGGACTGAGGACATAGTCCCTTTCATTCACCTTCTTTTAAAACAATTTGAAGAGAAGTATAACAAGGAAAAGAAACTGGATGAAGCTGTCATTCATCACCTCCTGCATTATGATTGGAAAGGAAATGTCCGTGAATTGATCAATATTCTGGAACGGTTAGTTGTCATTTCTCCTTCTACTCTAATTACGGTAGAGCAGCTGCCGGAATATATACTAGAATCAGTTTCACCTGCTGCTATTCCTTTAGATCAAAATCAGTCGCTGCCAGAAATGATGGATGATTTGGAAAAACAAATTCTTTTAAAAGCAAGAAAAAAATATAAAACGACCATCCGAATGGCCCAAGCATTAGGCATCAGCCAGCCATCAATTGTTAGAAAAATGAAAAAACATCAAATTCTCTAGCATTCTTGGCATAGTTCTTGCAAGTAGTTGTAGTATAAGTAAATTATTTTCTCATCACGATGCAAGAATGAACTAGGAGGAGTCTTATGGAGAATAATTGGAATCACCTCGTTGAAGAAATGCCGGATTTATTAGCGCCAAGCATGGCAAAGGACCATCCAAATCTTCCTGTAGTAAAGGCTGAAGGCTGCTATTATTACGGGTTGGATGGTAAGAAATATTTAGATTTCACATCTGGAATTGCAACTGCCAATACAGGCCATCGGCATCCAAAAGTCGTACAAGCCATCAAAGACGCAGCAGACCAGCTGATGCACGGTCCGTCAGGTGTCATTATGTACGAATCAATCCTTAAGCTTGCAAAAGAACTAAAGCTTGTCCTTCCTGAAAATCTTGATTGTTTTTTCTTCGCCAACAGCGGAACGGAAGCGATTGAGGGAGCTATTAAACTAGCTAAGCATGTCACAAGAAGACCTTATGTTGTTTCTTTCATCGGCTGTTTTCACGGACGATCGCTTGGCGCATTAAGCGTGACTACATCAAAAAGCAAATACCGTAAATTTCTGCAGCCAAATGGACTCGCGTACCAAGTCCCATATGCCGATGTGAAGGGATGTCCAGCAGGTGCTGACCCTGAAATCTATTGCACAGAGAAATTGGAAAAGGATTTTGAAACACTATTTAACCATCAAGTGACACCAGAAGAAGTAGCATGTATGATCGTTGAGCCAGTACTAGGTGAAGGCGGATATATTGTACCTCCAAAAGGATGGCTGAAAAAGATAAGAGAAATCTGTACAAAGCATGGCATTCTGCTCATCTTTGATGAAGTCCAGACAGGCTTCGGACGAACTGGCGAATGGTTTGCAGCTCAAGCGTTTGATGTGACACCTGACATTATGGCGATTGCAAAAGGGATTGCTTCTGGTCTTCCTTTGAGCGCAACAGTTGCTTCTAAGGAATTAATGAAACAATGGCCGCTTGGCAGTCATGGCACCACCTTTGGAGGGAATCCTATCGCATGTGCAGCAGCACTTGCAACAATCGAAGTGCTAAAGGAAGAGAAATTAATCGAAAACTCCAAAAACATGGGTTCCTATGCTCTTGAGAAGTTAAGACTTTTGCAAAGCTCCTCTCCTGTTATTGGAAGCGTTCGTGCAATCGGTCTGATGATCGGAATTGAAATTATTGATCCATATACCGGCAAACCGGACGGAGATGCACTTATGACGATTTTAGACCGATGCCTGGAGAAGGGTGTTCTCTTTTATTTATGCGGAAACCATGGTGAAGTCATCCGTATGATCCCGCCGCTTACAATCTCGAAAGAAGAAATAGATCAAGGCCTGCAGGTCCTCGAAGAATCCGTTTATGAATATCAAATCAAGCTTCAAGCAGAGCGAGGTCAGATTTTACAAAATACGAAATAAAACGATGAAATGGAAAAAACATTAATGAAAACGCTATCATTATTTTTATCATTAAAAGGAGGTTATTCACATGCAACTGCTGGACACTCTCGTGGTTTTAATGTATTTTGCTGTATTGATTGGTGTAGGCATTATCGGTTCTAAAAAGGCGAAAACATCGGAAGATTTTAACCTTGCCGGCCGTAACCTGGGCATGTTTATGTATCTGGGCTGCCTCTCCGCTGTTATTCTCGGAGGTGCGGCAACCATTGGAACGGCTAAGCTTGGTTATGTATATGGAATCTCGGGTATCTGGTTTGTGACCATGATTGGACTTGGCATTATTATTTTAGGTACTATTTTCATTAAAAAGATCGATTCATTAAAAATAACAACCATCAGTGAGCTTCTTGGAAAGAGATATACATCAGAAACACGACTTCTCAGTGCAATTGTTGCTGCGATCTATACTCTTATGGTGGCTGTTACTCAAGTGATTGGAATGGGAACGATCATTAATGTGCTTCTCGGCTGGAATATCACGACTTCTATGCTTGTCGGCGGAGGAATCGTGCTTTTCTATACCATTCTTGGCGGTATGTGGAGTGTAACAGTTACAGATATCATTCAATTCGTTGTGATGACAATCGGAATCTTTTTCATCATGCTCCCTATGAGTATTTCAAAAGCAGATGGCTGGGGAAACCTAATGGCTCAATTGCCTCAGACTCACTTCCATTTTTCATCGATCGGCTATCAGCAAATTTTTCAATACTTTCTCCTATATGCACTTGGGATGGTCGTGTCACAGGATATATGGCAGCGGGTATTTACAGCAAAATCAAATAAAATAGCCAGAAACGGATCTATTTTTGCAGGAATTTACAGCATTGCTTATGCCCTGGCAGGAAGCATCATTGGAATGTGCGCTTTTATCGTCATTCCTCAAATTGATAATCCACAGAACACTTTTGCAACAATGGCTCTTGAAATTCTTCCGGCAGGTATTTTAGGACTTGTTCTGGCAAGTGTTTGTTCAGCACTTATGTCAACAGCATCTGGTACATTACTGGCATCATCTACACTTATTACGAATGACATTCTTAAGCAATATTTCATGAAAAATATGAGTGATAAGCAGCTTTTAATGGCTTCAAGAGTCACGACGCTGATCGTTGGTTTAATAGCCATTACTTTCTCCATTTGGATACAGGATGTATTAGTAGCACTTGATGTCGCTTATGCTATATTATCCGGTGCTATTTTTATCCCGCTGGTCATGACCTTCTTTTGGAAAAAGGCTACACCGAATGCTGGATTCTATTCCATTTTAATTAGCACAATTGTAGTAATAGGCGGCTTATTTATTAAAGGCATCACAGCAACATCGCCAATTATTTACGGCATGACTTCAGGTTTTATTGTGTTAGTAGGTATTTCTTTACTTACAAACTATAAAAATAAATCAAGTGATGTTAACTACTTAAAAGAAACAAAACAACTATAATAAGAAAAGCGGAAGCGCCCGTTTAGCTCCATTGCCCAAAATTTTATACTTATATTTTCATAAAAACAGATCAGCCCGCAACTCGAGCTGATCTGTTTTTTTATTTAGCTGTCTTTATACTCATTTTTTTCTCCATTCTCCCTAATACGATATCTGCAAGGATGGCCAGCAGCGAAGCAGGAATAGCTCCAACGTAAATGCGCATGTCATTTCTTGAGTTAATTCCTGAAAAAATCTCCCTTCCCAGTCCATCTCCCCCAACAAATGGCGCTAATGTGGCAACACCAATTGCAATGACTGCAGCGATTCGCAGACCTGCCATAATGAATGGCATCGCGAGCGGCAGCTGAACCTTTGTCAGCAGCTGCACATAAGTCATTCCAATACCGTGCCCTGCTTCTGTCAGAGATTTATCTACCTGCTCGAGGCCAACATAAGTATGTCTGATGATAGGCAGCAAGGAGTAAAGAAATAGTCCGATCACAACCGTATAGAAGCCAAGTCCGAAGTAGAGCATCAGCAATGCCAGCAATGCCAGACTCGGAACAATTTGAATGATGTTGGCGACAGATAAAATAATGGGTGCAAGTTTCTTATATCTGCTGCACACGATGCCAAGTAGCGTCCCCACGATAAGTGCAAGGGAAACTCCGATAATCACCATGAGCACATGCTGTCCCGTATATAGCAGCAGAAGATCTACATTCTCCCCCATATAAGTAAAAAGTTCTTTTAAAAATGTCATGTATTTCACTCCGATTCGTTATTCAGGAGGCCTTTTTCCGTTAAGAATTCTCTTGCTACTTCCCGTTCATTGCGGTTTTTAATATCAACTTCGTAGTTTAGCTTTGTAATCGTTTCTTCGTCGATTTCCCCTGTCAGTTCATTCATGATCGGCTTTAGCTCTGGATGTTTTTCCAGCACTTCATTTCGTGCTACCATCGACGCATCATATGGAGGGAAAAATCGCTTGTCGTCTTTTAATGTTTTCAAATCATATTGAATGAGTCTCGGGTCTGTTGAATAAGCGAGAACAACATCTACCCGGTCATTGGCCACTGCTTCATACACTAAATTAATATCCATGGAATAGGATTGTTTGAAATCAAACCCGTAGTGTTTAATAAATGCCGGATATCCATCCTGTTTGCGTTCCATCCAGGAAGAATCAACGCCAAATCTCATATCGGCCTGATCTGTTTTTAAGTCAGATACCTTCTCAAGTCCTTTTTCTTTTGCTGTTTCCTCTTGAACTGTCAATGCATATGTATTTTCCCAGCCAAGCGGATCGAACCACGTAAAGTCATAATGCTTATCAAAGCCTTCTTTTGCCTGCTTCAAAACCTCTTTACGGTCTGTCGTTTGCTTCACAGGAAAAAAATTGCTGAAAATGACTCCTGAATACATAAGTGCCATATCCAGGTCATCCCTGCTCATTGATTTTAAAATCATTGGATTTGATAACAGGTCAGGTGTAATATCCACTGCTAAATCTGTCCGGTCTTCTATCAGTTCTTTATAAATTGCTGCCATAATCTTTGTTTCCGTATAGGTTGCGGCACCGATTTTAATCGTTTCTTTTGAATTGCAGCCCGCCAAAACAGCGGTAAATGCCATCAAAATAAGTGCTGGTATGATGATTGCTTTCCTCATTAAATTTCTCCTTGTGATTCCTTTATTTCTATGCTGTTAGTCCATTTCTTTTTTTGCTGAAAAATCCTAATACGACATCGACGATAACTGCTAAAATAATCGCACTGATTGTTCCTGTAAAGATCAGAAAATTATCATTGTTTGACATTCCCGCGATAATCAGGTCTCCCAGTCCGCCCGCACCAATCAGGGCAGCGAGCGTTGTCCAGCTGATAATATAGACAGTTGTTAAACGGATGCCAGATAAAATATATGGAAAGGCAAGCGGCAGCTCTATTTTAAACAGACGCTGAAACGTGCCAAATCCCATTCCTCTTGCAGCTTCAACAATGCTGCCATCCACTTCTTTTATTCCTGAATACGTATTGCGCAGAAGCGGCAGCAAGGAATATAAAAAGAGAGCAAAAATGGCAGGCTTCATGCCAATGCCCATCAATGGAATAAGCATCGCAAGCAGAGCGATGGTCGGAACTGTCTGAAATACATTCACTAGTCCAAAGACAAAGCTATTTAAAGGGCCTTCTTTCACTCTGGTCAGTAAAATACCTGTTGTAATCGCAACGATGCAGCCAAATAAAACAGCAAGTCCAACAATGGTCAAATGCTCGCCTGATCTGGCCAAAATATCTGGATACCGCTCCTGAAGAAAAGTAAAATAGTCTTGGATGACTTTCATTTAGACCACCTCATCTGCATAAGGAAACACTTCTGCCATTAAACGGACCATGCTTCCTCTAGTGATGACGCCGACAAACTTCCCGTTCTCGCCTACTACCGGAACGTATGGCAGATTGTGCTGACTCATCAAATCCAGGGCCACTGTAAAAGGACTGTCAGAAGGAACGGTAAATGAAAATGGCTGCATGACATCTCTAAGCATTTTCGTTTCATCTCGGTATTGACCTAAAAGATTTAATATCGGAGCATAGCCAAGCAGGTTTCTCTCGCGGTCAATCACAATCAGTGAATCCACTCGTCTTTGCTCCATAATCTTAAGTGCAGCTGCAAGTCCCCTTTCAGGATAAGCTGTCGCAGGGTTATCAATCATCACTTCATTCACAGTCGGAATTTCATCAGCGTCAATTGAAAAGCCTGTTTCATTAGCAGTATGCTCTTTTAATCGTTTTTTTCCGATAAATTCTTTCACAAAATCATTGGCTGGATGCCTTAGTATCGAGTCCGGCGATCCTGTCTGAATGACCTCTCCATCCTTCATCAAGATAATGTTATCCGCAATTTTGATCGCTTCGTCCATATCATGTGTGACAAAAACGATTGTCTTTTTCAAATCCTCCTGCAGATTCACGAGCTCTGCCTGAAGCTGGTCACGGCTAATCGGATCAAGTGCGCTGAATGGCTCATCCATCAGAATGACATCAGGCTCTGCAGCAAGCGCCCGGATGACACCAACGCGCTGCTGCTGTCCACCGCTCAGTTCACTCGGGTACCGATTGCGATATGTATCAGGTTCTAAATTCACCATAGAAAGCAACTCGTTTACTTTATGGTTTGTCCGCTCTTCCTCCCATTTCAGCAAACGCGGCACGACTGCCACATTGTCTGCTATTGTCATGTGAGGAAAGAGGCCAATGCTCTGAATGACATAGCCGATTTTTCGGCGCAGTTCAACAGGATTCATTTTTGAAATATCCTCATTATTTATGTAGACACTGCCATCTGTTGGTGTGATCAAACGATTGATCAGTTTCATCGTTGTGGACTTCCCGCATCCGCTCGGTCCAATCACAACATGTATTTTTCCTGCCTCTAGTTCTAGATTGATATCCTTTAACGCTTCAAAGCCATCCGGATATTTTTTTGATATGTTTCTAAGCTGAATCATTAAATGTCTCCTTCTCTATCTGTAATACGATTGTTTTTTTCCACTGTATTTTATTCCCTCATGAAAAAGATTTAAAACATTCTTTTTTACTTTTTGTCAGTTCATTGTATTCCATTCGCTTCCTTCTATTAAATTTACTAGTAACGTAAAAATATGAACAATTAGAATAACGAAAGCACCCAATTTGTAATTAAATATAATGCCACATTTACAAAAAAGATCCCGGAGAAATAAACTCCGGGATCTTTCTTGGTAATTAAAGTGCTATTAATACATTATCCTTTATAACCAGTGAAGCTTTAAGCAGGTACACTAACATTTTTTCTTTTTCCTAAAAGATAACCAAGTGCAGCTCCTATGATTGCTGGAATGAGCCAGCCAATTCCCTCTTGATAAAGGGGCATCATTTCTAGCCCAGGTGTCATGGCATTACCCAAAAAAGATTTATTGATTGTATCGATAACGCTGAAAGTACCAACAATTGCAACAGTTGAAATGTACACATATGAACTGTTATCAATCAAATGATGAATCAATGCCAGGAAAATCAGAACGATGGCGATTGGGTAGATCATGCCAAGGATCGGAACTGATACTGTAAGAATTTGTGTTAAACCAAGATTTGCAATGGCTGTACTTGCTATACAAAGAATCAAAACCCAAATCTTATATGGGATTTTCGGCACAGCACTGGCGAAAAATTGACTGCATGAAATAACAAGTCCGATCGAAACACAGAAGCAGGCCAGGGTAAAAACAAATCCAAGAATCAGTGTTCCGCTTTGACCAAATAAGTAACCCATAATATTCGTCAGGATTTGAGCGCCATTTTCAGATTGGCCAAGTGATGCACTTGAGGCACCTAAATAACCAAGAATGATATAAATAACGGTAAGCAAGATTCCTGCTCCTATACCTGCATAAATCATATAATGAGATAGGTTTTTTGCATTATCTACTCCTTGGGCACGAATCGTATTAGCAATGACTATGCCAAATGCAAGGGCAGCAAGGGCGTCCATTGTTAAATAACCATCTAAAAACCCTTGGAAAACAGGACTATTACCATAATTTCCAGTTGGCTGTTCAAACGATCCAATCGGTGTGATGAGGCTTTTCACAAAAATGATCATAATAAGAGACAATACAATTGGGGTCAGCAGCTTGCCAAACAAATCAACAAGCTTTGACGGAGACATGCTCAGCCAGTATACAAGTCCAAAAAAGGCAGCCGTATACAAAAATAATGCTGCAGGCTGGGCAGCTGATCCTTCTGGAAGAAATGGCGCAGCTCCCATTTCAAAAGCAAGACTTCCCGCACGCGGAATCGCAAGTCCAGGCCCAATAGAAATGTAAATAATAAACGGAAAAATAAGGGCGAACATCGGGTGAACACGAGAATTCAGCGTATGGAAGCTCCCTGCCTTCGCAATGGCCACAACACCTAAAATCGGCAGACCCACTGCAGAGATGATAAATCCTGCAAGCGACGGCCACATGTTATCCCCCGCTGCCTGTCCGAGAAATACCGGAAAAATTAAATTTCCTGCTCCGAAAAACATCGAAAACAGCATCAAACTGATAAACATAAGTTGTTTCCCTGAAAAATCCTTCGTCATGTAAAAGCTCCTTTGATGTAGTAGTACTTTATGTGAGAAAAGTCTTAAAAAGAATAGTTCAAAGTATATCAGCTATTAAATTGATTGACTAGTTCATTTTTTCTGTCCTTTTTCAGGGGATGATCCTAGAATAAAGGTTTTATCAGCATTGTATGCGCTTACTGCAGTAAGAATAAAATGTTCTTACAGAGGCTGATTGGGTGGTATTTTACCGGAATTCCATTTAGGATCGTACGGTGTTTTAATTTGGATAATAAATCGCGGTTCACGGCTAATAAGAATTGATCTCATCAGAAGCAAAAAAGCGAGAAAAAACAATACGAGGTTCGTATTGTCTTTTCATATTAACTAGAATTCAATTGTTATTTCTTGAGCCTTATTCGTGACTTTTTGTTCTTCATTCAGCAAATCGCTAGTAAAAATCTTCACCCATTCTACTTCTTTGTCAGAATGATCAAGGATAAAGCCAACATTCCCCTTCTTCGAACCATTTGCAGCAAGCTCACCATTCAGTTCCTCGAGGTAAATATCAGCTTCCCAATCTCTATGTTCACCTGTACTTGATTCCAAAATCGCAATTGGCGAAAAATAGACTGGCTGATCTGACGTATTTTTGATCTCAATATTTGCTTTTACAAAATCAAACGTTTCTTCATGTGTAAACCCGTGAAAGTAATCGATCATGCTGTAGGATGGTGTATGTTCGATTACTTTTACATCATGAATGATCAGTTCGACATCACCAATTCGGTATGTCTCATTGACTTTCTTAATCGCTTTTAAGCTGGAAACGCCTTTGTCATCTTTGAACGCTTGTCCGATTTCCAGAAGCGATCGATCGTCTGTTAGTTGAGGATTTGGAACATAGACATCGCTTGAGGTTTGTTTTTTTTCAGAAGACTGTGAGACTTTTTCTTTATCATCTTTATTAGAATCTTTATTCGTGGAAGCTTGAGCTGAACATGCTGAAAGAATCACCGTTAAAGACAGAAGAACAACTAATTTTTTCATCGGAATTCCCCTTTCCCATTAAAAGAGTGTTCCGCTGTTAAAAATGAACAGCGGAACTCAAGTATTTATTTCTTTTTATTTTCCTCTAAAATGTCAAAGATAATTTCTGCATGGTCTGTATTGTCTTTTTGTCCTGCAAACATTTCTTTTCCAGGTCCAAATGCGAATACAGGAACATCTTCACCTGTGTGGCCGCCAGTAGTCCAGCCTGTGTGAGAACGCTTGTCAAAAATAACTTCAATTGCATTATCAACTCTTAGGATTCCTTTATCTTTATCTGCTTTCCCCTGCTCTGCAGCGGTTTTAACTGATGCTACCTCTTCTTCTGTCAGTTCTAAATCAATGTATTGCTTTAATATTTTTTCAACATCCGCACCATTTACTGCAATTTCGTTAGCCATGAAATCAGGTGTGCGTTTAGCCGCTTTAATCGGCGTGCCAAACCAATTATAAATGCCGTCAGAACCGATTGAATATCCGCCTGTTGAATGGTCGGCCGTAGCAACGACAAGTGTATGCTTGTCCTTTTTAGCAAACTCAATAGCTGCTTTAAAGGCTTTCTCAAAGTCTTCCATTTCACTCATGGCAGACACAATATCATTATCATGTCCTGCCCAGTCAACCTGGCTGCCTTCAACCATAAGGAAAAATCCGTCTTCATCCTTATTTAAACGTGTTAATGCTGAATTTGTCATTTCTTCAAGTGAAGGTGTTTCTTTTGTACGGTCAATCATTTTCGGCATACCGCCTTCAGCAAATAAACCAAGCACTTGCTGATTTTTATCCTTCAACAGTTCTTGCTTATTTGTCACATAGCTGAAGCCATCTTCTTTAAACTCTTCTGTTAAGTTGCGGTCGGCGCGGACAAAGTTGCTCATTCCCCCGCCAAGCATAACGTCGACTTTATGCTTTCCATTTATCATTTCATCATAATAGTCATCTGCCAGAGAGTTCATGTTCTTGCGGTTCATGTCATGTGCGCCAAATGAAGCTGGTGTTGCATGTGTGATTTCAGAAGTTGCGACAAGACCAGTCGCTTTTCCTTTTTCCTTAGCGGCTTCTAAAACGGTTTTTAACTCTGTTCCATCATTGTCTACTGCGATTGCTGCATTAAACGTTTTGTACCCAGTTGACATTGCAGTTGCTGCAGAAGCAGAATCTGTTACGTTTTGTGCCGGATCTTCAGGATATGTCATTTGATTTCCGACAAGATGCTTATCAAATTCTGTCCGCTCAGCTATGGGAGTTTTAGGATTATCTTTTAAATAACGATGTGCTGACGTATAAGAAACGCCCATTCCATCACCAATCAAAAAAATCACGTTTTTAATTTCTCCGCGTTGATTAGAGGCCGCTTCTGCACGGTCAGTTTTAGCTTCAGGAAAATTTCCTATCAGACTGCCGATTACAACTGCAGAAAGAACAGCAACAGGGATTACTTTTTTACCAAGCTTTCTATTAAACAATAAAACTACCTCCAATAAAATCGTATTTTATTTACATTCCAAGTTTATGGTTTTTCAGTTAAGGAAGTTTTAATCATTTGTAAGGTATGCATGTCCGTCCTTTACGTAACATTTACAAAATCTACATATTAACTTTTTCCAGATCCGGAAACAGGCTCGATTTAGCAAAATGAAAGCCTTCGCTCATTTGGGCAAAGGCTTCAAATCCATTTCTCTTTTTTTAAATTTCCTGTACGATTTCTAGACAATAAGACCAGCCCACTGCAAGACATGATGCAAATCAACATTCCCACCGATAAAAATAAAACAGGTATTCCATACTTTGAAGCACAGAATGCACCATACAAGATTCCAAGCGGCGCCGCTGCTTTTGTTAAGAGAAACCGTACAGACAAAACTTGTCCCAGAATGGTATTTGGAACAAGACGCTGATAGAGTGTCGTGCTGTATATGTTCCAAAATGGCATAGCTGCTCCTGCAATGACTTCAATCAGGATCGCAGCCCAAAGCACGTTTGTGATTCCTAAAGCCAGATACGTACAGCCTCCAATAAAGAGGACAAACATCATGATCCTATAAAGGGATTGGAGTGGCTCATTTAATTTGCCTGCCGCATAACTGCCTATTATGTATCCAAGCGGAAATGAAGCAGCAAAAAGTCCATATTCAAATGATGAACCGCTTAAAATTTCTGCTACATAGGGAATGTACATGGCTTGTGTGGCAAACACGCCAAAGCTGGTTACTGAGATAAATCCGCCTAAGATTAAAAGAATTGGATGTTTTTTATAAATACGCAGACCCTGTTTAAATTGTTTTGCCCAGGATAGCTTTTGCGTCATTTCAATAGTAGATTCATTGATTCCCGCTATTATCCAATATGAGACAAAGAACAAAGAAAAGACTAGGAATAAAGCATCCAAATATCCAATGAATGCGATAAAAAGACCTGCGAGAGGAAGGGTTATAAACCGAACGAACTGCACCCCGCCAGAAATTCTTGCATTCACCTTTATTAATTCTTCGCTTTTGGCCAGTTTTGGGACCAATGCTCCTGCAGCTGCATCATACACAACGAGAGAGGTTAAGAAAGCGGTTATGTAAAGAAATACTGTTGATGCATTCCCCGTAAGCAAGGCAAACCAAATTAGCAAAAAAGCCAAATATCGGATCATTTCCGACGCCTTCATCATGGTTGTTCTCTTCCACCGATCAATGAAAGGCCCTGCCAGGAATTGAATGATCAGCTGACCGCCAATATTTACGAGCCAAAGCCCTCCCATGGCAAGCTTTGAGCCTGTCTGTTCATACACAATCCATGAAATGCAAAATGTGCCTAGTGTGCTGGCAAAGGCGGAAAGCAGCTGGCTCATGAACAGCATCGAAACATTTTTCATTCTCCCCGCTCCAAGTATTCCTCTAATTGGTATTCTATTTGATTGAATGAAGTCTCCTGAAGGGAATAATGCGCATCGTTCACTTTAACAATTCCGGCCGTTCGTAAAAGAGCTAAATGATGATGAACTGTTGTTTTTCCCAATCCCAGTAAATCTGTTAACTCTTTTAGCGTTCTTTCTTTTCCACGAAGCAGCTTTACGATTCGCAGCCTTTTTTCATCACCAAGAGATTTAAACAGATGTACGAGACGTGCAGGGGGCTGTGTAAGACTAGCCTCTGCCAGACTGTCGTCACTGACCGGATAGTAGAATACACGGGTTTCTTCTAAGTTCGCCTGTATTGTCCATGGACGGTAGACATGCTGCGGAATGAGCAAAACTTTCGAAATATTCGGCTCTGGCTTATACTCTGTGCCTGTAGCCCGAAGGACAGCTTCTACTGGTTTTAAGCTTCTAAGCCACTTTGCTTTTTCATTTTCATCACGGAATAGAATCGCTTTTATCTCTGTTTCTTTTTTTCCTAAAAACTCCTTAAACCAGCTTTCCATAACACGTTTAAGGTGGGCTCTTAATTCTGATAAATCACCATTGCAGATAAATTGAATCATTTGCGGGAAAAAGGCATGCTCCTTGCATGCAAGAATCATCTTATTTTCAGAATCTGCATCCCCTTTTGATGCCAACCAGCGATTTTCCTGCTGAGTGTGATCTAAATAAGGAATAATCTTGTATTTCAGCTCCTGATCTGTTAATTCTTCTATGTAATCAATAAATTCACTTAGTGTTGAAAATTCCTGTTCATGCAAAAGCTGCAGCAGCATTTTCCAAGTATTGTGCTCCTGGCAAAACTGTAAATCAGCATTTAGTTTTTCTGAAAAACTGCTTCTCACTGAATCCCAGTAATGCTTTGGCTTATCCAGCTGGTCATGCAGCTTAGGATAGGTAATCATTGCAATCCCTAAAGCGCATTCAAATAAAATCGAATGCTTCACTTCTACTTCAAACGATTTTCGTTCAAATGACGTGTTCAGTATGTTCAATTCGATCAGCTCCTTTTATTTATTCTATCTTTTTCAAACTAGTTGTTCAATATATTTAGAATGAATAATTCTAATTTAATAGAATTATTATTCGACATGTCTTCATACTTTTTTGAACGATGCTGAAACGTTCATCTCAGCACCAAAGAAATAGACTCAAGCAAAATAAAGCTTGAGTCTTTACAATCATCATATAATGCCCGTTCTAACAGCTTTTACAAACATTTCCTAAATGTTATGAATGTCCTCCCTGCCTTCTTCAAACAGAAAAGTATGTTACACTGGAATCAGGTCAAATAAGGAACGGAGGAATCATCATGATATGTGTCTTCTTAGATGATTACCGAACGTGCCCCACCGGATATGTGCTGGCTGAAACCATTGATCAGTGCATCCATCTTTTGAAAAACAACGCTGTTGATCATTTGTCATTAGATCATGACTTAGTAAGTAAAAAAAGGAATGGTCTTATGCTTGTTCAATACATGGTAAAAAATCGCCTGTTTGCGAACCGCATTACCATACATTCTGCAAATGCTATAGGCAGCAAGGCAATGTACCGTTATTTCAAACAAGCTCAGGATGAATTTAAAATGCCCAGTTCGATAAAAGTCATTTTAAAACCTATGCCACTTTAGCCATATATAATGAGTAGAACAAACGGCATTATGCAAGACGTGATGCTGTTTTTGTTTTTTCAAAACTGTTTTCCAACTACCATTTCCCCATTTTCTGCCTTAATAAATCTGAGCTCGCCGCTTAAATTTGGATAAACCGGTGAATAGACCAGCTGGTAATAGCTTTCTTCGTTATCTTTGTATTCTTTGCTCCATTGTTTTTCGATCTGAAAGACCTGCTCAAAAAATTTCTGTGCAGTTTCTTCCGATATTGCGGGGTCAGGATTAATAGATATAATCAGGTCAGGATCAACGTCTGCTCCAAGATAATGTGTGACTTTTCCAGTTGTTCGATCGATATTTATTCGGGCTGTCCCAAATAAGATCGGGATATCATGATGAATCAGGTCGAAACAAAATAGGACCCTATCTTCATCACTTTCCATTTGGGACTGATCAAGCTGAAAATAGAGGTGAGCATCTGGAAAAATTCCGGAAAGAAATTGAAAAGCGATTTCCTTGCATTCTTCTTCACTCATCATTAATGGTCCCCTTCTTTCAATAAAAGAATATAGACCTAACAGCTGACCGGTTTCTTTGTTTCTTTTTAGCTTTACAGTATTTTCATTGCGTTTATTAAAAAAGCCGATGATACTTGGATCTGATTCTGATATCACTGGTTCAGCTTCTTGCTTCCGATATACTTCCCCAATCGCATCATCAAGATCCTGCTCACGTATTTTTATCATACTGCCATCAAGTTCAGTTAATGATTCAGGTATGGATCCAGCTTCCATTTTAGGGATTTTCACATACACTGGAACTTTTGTTTCCTCCTCTTCTTCACTTAGTTCGTTTAAAAGGCCATCCACTCGCCTTCTATAAAAAGGCAGCTTTGGTTCATATACTAAGTGCGGACGATTATCAGCATTTTCATATATACTTTCTTCCAAATTGGCTATCTTAAGATTCATTTTCACTTCTTTCAGAAACTCACTTCTCACCTTTTTTTCCGCTTCTATATGTTGTGGAATTACAACATTTTCAGCAGAACCGTCGTAATGAAAACGAACGATTTCGCCATATTCAGTAATCGTTATGTAAAACCCCGTAAAAGGCAAAGGCAAATTCAGTTCCTTTTGAATATAGGAAACACGAAGCTGATTATCTGATTTTTTCACAAATTCTTCTTCAAATTCCTGAACTGCACCAGGGTAATGACTCTCTGCAAATTGCAGTGCTGTCTGTTTTAACTCCTCAACATGCAAAAGCGCAGCATTCAATGGCGGGTTGATTTCGTCTTTTGTAAAATCAACTAATTTCCCATTTTCATCCAATTCAATCCAAATACCCACATCCATTTCTTCTGGATGATTCCATATAAAAACAGCACGGGTTCCATCCTCAGCATAATCTTCAATTTCAAGTTTATAGGTTTCTGGTATCGCGCAAACTTTTCTTGCTTTCTCTCTTAATTCATCTTTAAGCATCATTTTCTCCTTTTTGAGAACTGTAATTTTTTATACTTTATATACGGAAATAAAGACCGTTTTGTTTCATAGTTGGATTAAATTTAGGAACAGTAAAAATCATGCCCTAGGAATAGATCGGGATCAGGCTTTTAATTAAACAGCATACAATAATGAACTTCTTCACTTGTCATTTCATATCTCGCAGCTTTTGGATAAAGATCTTTTATAATGTATATTTTTATATTCCTCTTCTAATAGTAAGTAGACATATTTAGAATTATTAGGAGGGATTTTTGTGAGTGCTCACGATCATAGGCTTTCTATTTTTGCCTTGGGCGGCTTAAATGAGATCGGCAAGAACATGTATGCCATTCAGTATGCAAATGATATTGTGGTAATCGATTGCGGTTCTAAATTTCCTGACGAAAGTTTATTAGGTATTGATTTAATTATTTCTGATATTAGCTACCTGCAAGAAAATAAGGATAAGATCCGCGGTTTAGTTGTGACTCATGGACACGAAGATCATATTGGGGGGATTCCCTATTTCTTGAAACAGCTTAACCTTCCTATTTATGCAACACGCTTAACACTGGGATTGATAGAAATTAAATTAAAAGAACACAATCTCCTGCATTCAGCTATGCTGCATCTAATTAATTCAGAATCCTCCATTGCATTTAATGATATAAACCTGACATTTTTTAAAACAAACCACAGCATACCAGATTGTCTTGGAATTGCATTTCATACACCTGAAGGTACAGTGGTACATACAGGAGATTTCAAATTCGATTTGACACCGGTAAATAATCAGTATCCCGATATTCATAAAATGGCGAAAATCGGCAGCGAAGGCGTTCTCGTTCTCTTATCAGAAAGCACAAATGCTGAACGTCCTGGATTCACCCCTTCTGAGCGGTTTGTCGGAGAGCATATAGAAGAAGCATTTATGAAAGCTAACAGAAAAGTATTCATCTCTACCTTTGCTTCAAATGTTCATCGCGTACAGCAAGTTGTCGATGCAGCGCTAAAGACAAACCGCAAGCTTGCTTTGCTTGGGCGCAGTATGGTAAATGTCGTAAATGTTGCTTTAGAACAGGGGTATCTCACAATGCCAGAAGAAATGCTTATTGAAGCACATGAAGTAAACCAATACAATCCTGAAAACGTAGCGATCCTATGCACAGGAAGTCAGGGAGAACCAAATGCTGCACTGGCCCGTTTATCCAGCTCAAACTACCGGCATGTAGAAATACTGCCCGAAGATACTGTTATCCTGTCAGCCACACCTATTCCCGGGAATGAGCGTGGCGTCTCACGCATTATAGATAACTTATTTCTATTGGGGGCCCATGTTATTTATGGATCAGGCAGCTCGACTGGAATGCATGTGTCAGGACATGCCTACCAGGAAGAATTAAAATTAATGCTTACCTTGATGAAACCGAAATATTTTGTTCCTATTCATGGGGAATATAGAATGCTCCATCATCACGGCCTGCTCGCTGAGGCAGTTGGCGTTAAAAAAGAGAATATATATATAATGAAAAATGGCGATGTACTTGATGTAAACAATCAAAAAGCGATTCAAACGAGAGAGATTCCTGCTGGAAATGTATATGTTGATGGCTTAGGAATTGGCGATGTAGGAAATATTGTTTTACGTGACCGCAAACAGCTATCCGAGGATGGAATGCTTGTTATTGTCATAACACTTAATAAAATTGAAGGGAAGATTATTTCAGGACCGGATACAATCTCACGTGGGTTTATATATGCCCGCGATGCAGAAGATCTCATCAGGGATATTAATCAAATGGTTGTTAAGACCATTAAAGATCTTCCAAAAAAGCATCACAATCAATGGAGTGTTTTGAAAAAAGAAATAAAAGAAAAGCTTGGACATTACGTATATGTTCACACCAAAAGAAGACCTATGATACTGCCTATCATTATTGAAGTTTAATAAATGAGGCAGGAAATTGATAACTTTCAGGTACTGACAAATTCGCGAAGCATTAAGAAGGAAAAAAGGACGAAGATATTCCTGACTTTGTCCTTTTTGACTATCTTAGATGAGGACTAAATCAAGCAAAATAATTAGAGGAGTAAACACTGCGATCCACTTCAGTATACTCTGTTTTGTGAACAATTAAGTGAGCAGCATAAGACCACGTAAAAAAGCCCAGAAATTGCTTTTTATCTGCAAATGTCTGAATAGATGAATATCAATACTCCCACTAATTACAGTTTGTGCTGCCTAAGGTCAAATATTAGTAATGATTTATTAACTCTTAAAAATCAATTTTATCAAAAGATATAATCTGATTGATTTGATCCAGTGCACATATGAGGCATGGTTTGAAAAGAATACAAACCTAATTAAATTTAAATATGGCTGGAATGCTTTTTCAAGCTTTTTTTCCATCACGCTTTTTTAATCTCGCGAATTTTCATTGCAATTGTTAACAAAACTACTAATAGTCATGATTAAATAAGGAACAAAAGAATCATCTTAAAAAGGCTTGCTTTGTTCGTTGCATATGAATTTTGAAATTAATTCTCAAAGATTTTCAAAAATAATAATTACCCAATTTTACGATTCTCGTTTTCCCCTTCACACTTCCCTAGTTAAGCCGGTCTTTCCTGGCTTTTTTAATATCATCTTATCCTCCCTACCACATTCATTTTCTACTCAAAAACACGAAAATAAATTTCATATCCTCTCAAAAACTTCTCATAATATAAACTTTGTATTGAATTCTATAAAAAACATGGTACTTTCTCTTTATTTTTTTGAAAATTGTTTTAAATGAGGACAGACGGGTAATTTAAAAACCGTAGTTAAAAAATCCAAATTTTATTGAGGAGGAATTTTTAATGGCAAACCAAAACAATCACAAAATGAGTCGTGAAGAAGCAGGACGCAAAGGCGGACAAGCTACGGCTGAAAATCATGATAAGGAATTTTATCAGGAGATTGGACAAAAAGGCGGACAAGCAAGCTCTAACGGAAATGCCGCTACTAACAATAATAACTCGGATTCAAACAGCGGCAATTCAAATAATACTGGCAAAATGAGCCGTGAAGAAGCAGGACGTAAGGGAGGGCAAGCTACTTCTGAAAATCACGATAAGGAATTCTATCAAGAGATTGGACAAAAAGGCGGAGAAGCGAGCTCTAACGGAAATACCACTAATAATAATAACTCCCATTCAAACAGCAGCAATTCAAATGATACAGGTAAAATGAGCCGTGAAGAAGCAGGGCGTAAGGGAGGACAAGCTACAGCTGAAAATCACGATAAGGAATTCTATCAAGAGATTGGACAAAAAGGCGGAGAAGCGAGCTCTAACGGAAATACCACTAATAATAATAACTCACATTCAAACAGCAGCAATTCAAATGATACAGGTAAAATGAGCCGTGAAGAAGCAGGACGCAAAGGCGGAGAAAAGAGTCGACGTTAAATATGAATTTTGAACCGAAAAGAGTGCTTGAATAAAGCACTCTTTTCAGTTTTTATATAGTATCATCCTTTATCTCCTGCATCTTTAGGAACTATCAAAGTAATCGAAAAATTATCTCCTTTCTCTGACATTCATATTTATCTCATTTTAGAAAACAATAAAGTTTAGGATACGAAACATACAGGGTAAATTAGAGTCAACTAGCATTCTAATGATGAGGTGAAAACAACAATGAAGATGAATAAAGGCATAATAACAGCTCTATCTGCAATCGGTATCGCTCAGGGACTCAAGGTTTTTACATACAAGAAATTAACAGGTAAATGGGATTTGAGACAGGTCATGACGACTGGGGGAATGCCAAGCTCACACTCAGCAGGCGTTGCAGCTCTTTCTTCGTATGTTGCCGCAAAACACGGGACAACTTCTGTTGAAACAGCCATTGCGGTCATTTTTGGAGTCATCGTCATGTATGATGCTCAAGGGATTAGACGCCATACCGGGGAGATTGCCAAGCTAATCAATGATATTGATGGTGAGATGGCCGTTATTTCAGAACATTTGCCTGGACTCGGGTATGTTAAACAAAAAGAAGAACTGAATGAACTTCTGGGACATCAGCCAAAAGAGGTTGCATGGGGAGCCATTCTAGGTCTATGTATTGGACTCCTTAGTGCAAAAATGGAAGATTCCAATTGAGTATTTCCAGGTGCAGACCTATTCACAAAAGTGGATAGGTCATTTTTTTAGTGATTTCACCAGTTCTTCAATATACCCCTTTATTCCAGCTTCACTGTTTCATCAAGCAATTCCGCTGAAATCTTAGCAAAAATAGTTCATATACAGATACACGCATTACTTATCTACTCTCTCAAATCCTGAGTGAAAACGAACTCACCTATTTCAAGTTTTTATAAATAGAAAAATCCTTACGCATACAGAACGTCAGCCTTCAAACATCTCCTCATTCCAATGGGAAGCATTTGTGACATCAATTGGATCACCTGGAATATATTCAAAAGAAGCACTAATTCTCTCATTTTTCATTCTTAATGTTGTTTCAGTCTTTGGAACAGGATCACCATGATGATATAAGAAGTTCACCCATTCTATTTCCTGCAATATATATTCACTGGATATTAAAGTTTGTGATAGCCTGACAACTTTGTTTTGTTCGGGTATGAAAATATCTTGAAACCCCCCGCTTAAAGGGAAACAATTTTCAGTCATATTATTTTCTTCTTCTAGAACTATACCATCTATTTTGTTATGTATCCTTAGTTTTTGTATTGGTCAATTCCTGCCAGACTTTTGAATAAAATAAAAGGTGCTGTTCAGAAAGCCAGTTTTCACTGACTTACTGGATAGCCCTTTCTTTTGGGACCTTGCCCCATCAAAAGTTAGCACCACTGTAACTGAAGCCACTTTTATGCTTTGAACCGTTAAAAGTGGTAACACTACCGGAACTGACGTCACTTGTTGGACCTTGAACCTTTAAAAGTGGTAGCACAGCGGTGACTGACACCACTTTTTATGCTTTGAACCGTTAAAAGTTGTAACACTATCGGAACTGACGCCACTTGTTGGACCTTGAACCTTTAAAAGTGGTAGCACTACGGCGACTGATTCCACTTTTTATGCTTAAAACTGTTAAAAGTGGTAACACTACCGGAACTGACGCCACTTGTTGGACCTTGAACCTTTAAAAGTGGTAACACTACCGGAACTGACGTCACTTGTTGGACCTTGATTCTTTAAAAGTGGTAACATTACGGAGACTGACGCCACTAATTATTTTCACAGAAAAAAGCAGGCAGGAAAACGCAAATTTTTCCTGACTGCTTCATTTTAGGGACTAATTGGACAGCCCCTTTCATTGATTATTCGCCTAAATCAACATTGTGGTAGACTTGCTGCACATCTTCTAAATCTTCTAATACATCAATGAGTTTTTCAAATTGAGCTTGTGAATCTTCTGGAAGTTCCAGTTCATTTTGTGCAAGCATCGTCAGTTCTGCAACTGTAAAGTCAGTAATTCCGGCATCCTTGAATGCAGCCTGCACGGCATGAAACTGTTCAGGCTCTGCATAAACGATAACAGAATCTTCTTCTTCTAAAATATCACGTACGTCTATATCTGCTTCCATTAAAAGTTCAAGGACTTCATCTGCTGATTTACCTTCAAGACCTATGACAGCTGTTGCATCAAACATGTAGGCTACAGATCCGCTCACTCCCATGTTGCCGCCGTTTTTCCCAAATGCAGCACGTACATCAGATGCTGTACGGTTTACGTTATTCGTCAGTGTATCAACGATGACCATTGCTCCATTTGGTCCAAATCCTTCATAACGA
Source organism: Bacillus sp. UMB0893 (assembly GCF_002858905.1). Classification (NCBI taxonomy): domain Bacteria; kingdom Bacillati; phylum Bacillota; class Bacilli; order Caryophanales; family Bacillaceae; genus Bacillus; species Bacillus sp. UMB0893. Next base: position 202,655 of record NZ_PKLB01000009.1, read on the forward strand.
AGTTCGTCATAGCTTTCTTCTGAACCGCCTTTTGCTTTTTCAATTGCACGATCAATAATTGCTTTTGGCACACTGTATGTTTTTGCACGCTCAAGAACGACTCTTAAAGCCTGGTTTGATTCAGGATCTGGTTCGCCCTGCTTTGCTGCTACGTAAATTTCACGTCCAAACTTTGCATAAATACGACTTGTATTTGCATCTTTTGACGCTTTTTTTTCTTTAATATTGTTCCATTTACGGCCCATAATGAACACTCGCTTTCAACTATAAATCTATAAGAAACATAAATATTCCATTATAAAGATGCGGTATCTTTACTACTCTATATTATACCGCAATTGTCAGCATCTTTTCGAGTGTTTAAGCCAAAAAAACCGGCAAGCACAACATGCTTGCCTCCGCTGTTTTACTGTTCCTTTTTCTTTTGCTGACTTTTCGCACGGTTTGCATCAAGCTCAGCTGCATACTCCTCCTGCGTTTTCCCTTGCTTTTGGCTCTCGGATTGAATTTTTCTGAATTTGTTATCATTTAAATTTGGCATTTTTGCACCTCCTTATGAACATGATTATTATTAGCCGCACTGTATGAATTATTCTTTTTCCATATGCTAGGTAGAAGGAATTTCCAGATAAGTGAAAGAACTTATAGAGATAATCATAACAAATTTAAGGGGTATTCTATGAAATTAGATGATAAAAAGAAAAAGATACAAAGCCTCTATAAAGAGAAAATACAGCAAAAGAATGGTAAAAATCACACATTAGAGGTAATACTGATTGTCACGATCCTGATCGTCTTTATTCTCTTTAATACCTTTGCCGATCCAAACCCCGTTCCCGTCAATCCGATTAAAATTGAAAAAGTAGAATAACAAAATTAAGAAAAGCGAAAGCGCCCGTTTAGCTCAGGCATAACAGAAAAGAATCCGGCAGAAAAGTCCGGGTTTGACTTTTCGAGGGGGTTGGGCGATGGTGCTAAACATAAATGCGCAAAATTTTATACTTTCTTATCTCTTTAAAAAAAGAGGCGATCCTCCTTAAAGAAGAATCGCCCTCCCTCACTGACACTCTATTTCCCAAGCCTGACAACGAAATCAAACAAGCGGTCCAGCGTCTTTAAATTGTGATTGCATGCCTGACTATCTTGACAAATATAGTTTCCTTTTCTGCTTAAGGTCCCTTGTTCTGCTCCTTTTTTTTCAACCGTAAACATACCCACTTCTGCATGTCCATGACACAATGTACAAATCCCTTTTTTGTTTAAAGGATTAAAAGTGCCTTGCAATCCAACAAGTTTATTATGCTGCTGAACGACAATATATTGTTTATTTGATCCCTTATCATGCCAGCTTAAATAGGAGATTTCTTTGAAATCCAGGTTCTCAAATGAAGGAACCTTTAACTTCTTTGCTTTAGGGAATAATTTTTTTATCGTTTGCTCTGAAACAGCTTTAAAGGGAATTACATAAGGGATTAATTGGGCAAGAAACTCTTCAGCATCTGCTTTTTCTTCAATTTGAAAGATTGGAAGCAATAATTGCTCTTGCTCATCGCTCATATCTATAAATAAGTTCATTACTTTTTCTTTTGCGAGAGATTTAAGTGCCTGCAGAACATTTGAATCGTTAACGGTCGCATTTCCATTTACGATAATCATCGTTTGAGCTTTAATAAAATGATACTGATCACTTCTAATAAATGGTTGCATTCTAATCACTCCTGCTAATTCTTATATCCTTTCTCAAGTTTACTAAATGTTCCAAGCAAATCATATGCAGAAAATAATTATGAATCAATCTCTGCATAAAAAAACACTGATTCCCCTTGTAGCCAGGTAACCAGTGCTGTTTTATCTGAATCTTATTTATTTGGTATAAACAATTTTCTTGATCGTTTCCATTGAGAGGAAATGCTCCTCAGCTAATTGATCGATTGTTGTGCCATGTTTAAATGCATATTTGATCGTGGCATTTCTTTTGTCTATAGCCTTTCTGCCTCCGGAACGTGTTCCCCATTTCTGATAACTTGCTTCCGGTTTCGGAATATAGATTGTTTCTCCCTGAACATACTTCTGTATTTCTGCGATTAGTTTTTCAGGTAAAATCATGCTTGCTTTAACGCTTTTCATTTCTGCCAGCTCCTTATTTTTTTATGAGTAAAATAAGGTGCAAAGCCAACGATTAGAAATGAAAACGGTACTTGGGCGATTGATGAAATCTACCCCATGCAAAGTATCGCCATTCTAATACAAGGCTTTGCATGAGACGTTGCAGAATCAGGCAATCTGTGCTGATTTGCCATTTAGACCACCTCCTAAAATATGTATTTTTCTTTCATTGTAAGATATACTCATTATTATTGCATGAAGTTGCTTATTTTTTTTGTTCTTTTTTCATCTGATCTAAATAAGATTGAATCTCTTGTCTGCTCTTCAATTTAATGACTGTTTTTTTAGGACCTGAAGCTTGAAAGGATAGAAATCGATCTTCCATCTTTTGTTTACGCGGATAATAGGTTGTATAAATAAACTTAATGAATGCCCAATCTAATTTTTCCTTGCAGCCTTCCCCCATATCTGGCCGTGTTTTACCGATATTCATGATCCATCGTTTCACAACCCTGTAAAGACATATATACAGAGGCAGTTCTAAATAAATGATCGTGTCCGCTTTTTCAGAACGGATATTAAATGTATTTGTGTAATTCCCTTCAACAATCCATTGATTTTTCTTCACAATTTTTTTTGCGCTGCTGAAAATTCTTCAATGGAAGCCTCTACCCAGTTAGGCTTCCAAAATAATGCATCCAAATGATGCACTTTCATATTCAGAATTTCACCTAAGTTTCTTGCAAATGTGGACTTTCCAACACCTGCAGAAATTCCAATAACCATTACCCGGTTCACTTTATTAGGCCTCCTTTTCCAAACTAGTTTCGCTCTAACTCAAAATCCCGGCCAATCGTTTTCCTTAGCAATAATCCGGATAATCTCACCAGTCAATGCCTCATTTTGAGGCTTTCCGGGGTCAGAATTGGTCATAACAACGATGCCGCTTTGCAGACGCGGGTAAGCCAGCAGCATACATTGAAACCCTGCCCCCCATCCTTTTGATACAAAATACGGTTCATCATTATCCTGCAGAACAAACACACCTAGTCCTGCTGCTTTGTCACAACCAAATCCTTCTAGCATCATTCGTGCCGTATCAGGCCGCAGAATGGAGTGAAAACTTCCATTCCATGCTGCAGCAACTTCTAGTGTTAGCAATGCCAGTTCAGCGGGCGTCGTCCATAATCCCGAAGCAGCAAGATAAGGGTAATAAGCTCGCTTTCCTTCTACTCTAAGACCTCGCTGATCATGTCCTGCTGAAGTTTTTTTATTCATTTTATAGGGATTCAAGTAAGTCGTACCTTTTAGATTTAAAGGTGCCATGATCACTCTTTCCATCACAGCGTCAAAAGATTCCCCCGTCACATCTTCGACTATTTGTTCCACAATACAATAACCGCCATCAGAGTATGAAAATTCACTTTCTGGTTCGTATGTTACTTGAAGCGGTGCGGGATTATACCGGGTATATCCATTAAGTATCTCATTTACTGCAGGGACCTGGTCATCTTTTTGTAAAATCCCAAAACTTCCTTCAGAATCTACAAATCCTCCCTGATGAGCAAGCAATTGTCGTAATGTCACCTTTTTTTGCTCTGTGTATTTGTTTTCAGGAATACACCATGAGGTTAAATACTGGTTAACATCCACATCTAACTCCAAGACACCCTCCTGTACAAGACGCAGCACCCCTATGGCTGTGGCCATTTTGCTTATTGAGCAAGCATGAAAGAGCGTTTCTGCAGTAATTTTATGATTTGTGCCACACTCCATTATTCCGAAATTTTCTACCTTCATATTTCCATTTTGAAAAACTGCCATTCCAATTCCCGGAACATAGTGATGCTTCAGTCTGTCTTCAATATCCAGCAGCAGTCCAATCTCATGATTCATCAGATCAACTCTTCCACTCTTTTTTTCATAAATCTCTCCTTAGCTCAATTCCAATCTTACAGTAAAATGGATATTTATAGAATGACAAATTTCTAGTTCTTATAAATCAAGTTCCTACCTCAGTTGCCAATGATTTTTCAGAAGGGATCGGGTAATGGATGGCGAATATAGAAGTGAAGCGGCCGTGTGCCGGAATCTTCGATCAGCTCACTCTTTAATTAATTTGCAACACGTAAATGATTAATAAAAAAACGAAAATGAGGTGCTTTACAATGGGTTTGACAGCAGACAAAATTTTTGTTAATTTACCGGTTAAAGATCTGAATCGGTCTGTTGAGTTCTTTTCTGCAATCGGTTTTGAATTTAATCCCCAGTTTACAGATGAAAATGCGACCTGTATGGTTGTCAGCGACAGTATTTTTGTCATGCTCCTTGTTGAAGACTATTTTAAAACATTTACTAAAAAAGACATTAGCAGCGCTGCAAATAGTACAGAAGTAATCATTGCTTTATCTGCTGAAAGCAGAGAAAAAGTGGATGAGATCCTAAAAAAGGCACTAGAAGCTGGCGGAAAGGAATCAAATGAACCGATTGATCACGGTTTTATGTATGTATCGAGCTTCCAGGATCCAGATGGACATCTTTGGGAAGTGATGTACATGGAGGAAAGTGCGGTTCAATAAGAAAAATATAATATAGTCAAAATCTAACCTCCTAAGGCAGCTGGAGGTTTTTTTGCAAGCACTAAAAAAAACGTTTCTTTACGTTTAGAATCGCTATTTTTAAATCATCTTTTGAGTGATCTTTTTTACTGCGATTCTTCTGGTGACATGAGGCTTGGCATGACTTCAAGAAAGAAAATAAATAAGCATGAAACCAAGATTCGGCCTTAAATTTTGATTAAGCATTTTCACTTAATGCGATTGCAATGTATACGGCTTATGTAATCTTTGTATGCAGCAACTTTGTCATTAAGCATCTTCTCAGTGTCTGTTAAGTTATTTATTTGTTCCTGAATCGAACTTCTGTGTTTATCAAGAAGGCTTAAGCGAGCAAGCAAAGACCAATATGAAAGTGATTAAGCAGCCGGCATTGTGACATACGTATGAGTTTAAACTTACAGATGCAGATCGAACGGCTCGTTCAGATTCTTAAAAAGAAAATGTAATAAGCCGGCAGCCAATTTTTTTGGCTGCCGGCTTATTATAAAAGTGCGGTTAATTTTCTTTCCCGACTAATCTTACAAGCATATGCGCCAACTGATGACGCTGATCCTGCTCGCCTGCTTTCCAAAGCTCCTGCAGCAATTTTTCCTCACGATTTCGCGGTTCTTCATTTTCAGCTAAATAAGCGGCAATCTTTTCTGCTGTCTTAGCTAACTGTTCTTCATTTAGTCCAAGTTTTTCGCCAAGTGCTACCCGTTTCCCAAGGTACTGTTTAAAGTCCTCGAAACTTCCTAAAATATCTTCCATTTTTTCGTTAGGTATCGAGGCAATTCTGCTATCTACCTTTTCTGTTTCTAAACTTTCATTCTTTTTAATAATATGATTTTGTTCTGACATGGCTTCCATTCCCTTCTTCTATCCTGCTTTCTATTATGAATACCCCATTTAGCTGCAACGAAACAAAGAAAACCAAATGATCCGAAAAAAGTTCCGCTCACAGCAAATTCAGATTTTCCTAATAAAATACTAGAGCTTCATGGAATCCAGTGGTTAACAGAACAGAAGAAAGAAAACAAACTTGAACTGTGGAAGTAAAGGTGAAGGGGTATAAGATTACTCTTCATTAACCTGTCAAAGGGAATTTAAAATATACAGTGAACGTAAAAGCCAAGGCCACTATTGATGAGAGTGTGAAGGTCGTCATTAAAGAAAGAAATTAAAAAGAAAATTAAGGATGATATACGGAAAACCTATGAGAATGGAATGAAGATTGATGCCGATTTGTATAATCTGACTTCATCGACATACCGATCCTCACCTGTATTGGCAAAAAATATTCTCTCCAGAGTGACTTATTATCTGACATCAAGATTGAAGTGGGGATTGTTCATGCCGGCAGTAAGAAGTATAAGGAATAGAAAAACGCAAAAAGCAGAAAGATCTTTTAAGAAGGTCTTTCTGTTTCTTTTCTACTAACGATATCCATGTTTGACATAGATTTTGCTTACTGCATCATTTGTTTCACTAATTCTCTATTTCGCTTTTTAAACACTTCATTATGTGATGAAACCATGGCAGCTTGATGCGCGTCAGGCTGGATAAATTGTTTTGCTTTGTTTACAGCATTTGCTGCATCTTGGAAAGCACCTGCAATTAAATGTAATTTCCCATCATGCTTCAAAATGTCACCTGCTGCATAAAGACCTTCTACCGAAGATTCACTTGCTGAATTACCAGAAATATAATAATGATCCGCTCTTTCAATCTTCAGCGTGCTATTTTTAAGCAATGCTGTATCGCGTTCGTAACCATGATTAATGATGACTTCATCGATTGGCAAATATGTAACCTCACCTGTTTCGTGATTTGTCAGTTCCACCTTTTCAATTACCTCTTGATTCGAACAAGCTATCAGTTTCGTTATGGATGTATGAAAGAAACAATCAGCAGAACTGTTCATGAGCTGCTTCACCTGAGCTTCGTGCCCTGTAAAAGCGTCTTTTCTATATGTCACATAAACCTTCTTTGCTACGGGAACTAATTCATTTGCCCAATCAATGGCTGAATTTCCCCCGCCCGAAATAATGACTGTTTTATCTTTAAAGCGCATTAATGATTTCACTGTATAATTTAAATTAGAAACTTCAAATCTCGCGGCTCCATCAATCTGCAGCTTCTGGGGATTTAAGATTCCGCCTCCGACAGCAACGATGACCGTTTTGGAAAAATGCTTTTGCCCGGAAGCAGCTTGTAAGACGAAAAAACCTGCCTCGTTCCGTGCAATTGACTCTATTTTTTCATTCAGGACGACTGTTGGGTTAAACGTCAAACCTTGCTCAATAAGCTGTACAATTAATTTTTCACCAAGAATTGGCGTCTGCCCTCCAACATCCCAAATCATTTTCTCAGGATAGACATGAAGCTTTCCGCCTAATTGCGGCTGAAATTCAATGATTTTTGTTTTCATTTCTCTAAGCCCGCTATAAAATGCAGAATAAAGTCCAGCTGGTCCTCCCCCAATGACTGTTACATCAAATAGCTCAATCTCTTCCATTTCTCGACACTCCCCGGCAATCAAATGTAATTGATTCTCATTCTCATTTAATCATACGCTTTCTCAATTGTTTTTACAATAAAAATTATTATGGATTCAGTAAAAAATATATGTATGATTCTTCAAAATCCCTTATAGATTATGGGTTTGTCCACAGGATCAGTACATTCTCACTTGTAAAAGTGCATTAGAAAATTGAATCTAGCGTGTTTTAATCTTTTTCCGAATTAGCATAACAATCAGCAATAACAATGGAATTCCTGCTTGAAATGGAAGATGCAGATAAACAGGGACGATTTTTAGTCCAATATAGATGTGTTCCTGGATGTTTTCTGCATTTAATAGAGAGGCTGCTAATGTTAAGAGACAAACAACAATAACCATGGCGGGATTCTTTCGTTTTTTGAATAAACTAGCTGATCCAATCACTGCCGCATATGTGAACACGGAGATTTTAAAGAAGCAGCCAATAACTAACATCGAAATGACAATGGCATCTAATCTCTGAAGAAAATCACCGAGATTCACCTTGCTGACTGTTTCCAATAAAGGAAATATAGATGTTTCAAGCTTTTGCGTACCAAGAACAGCGATATTAAGAGCAGTTGTATAGCTAAGAATGAGTCCGCTTATAAGCATTGCAAACAGGCCCGTCTTTAAATTTAAATGTGGCCGATTTAAATAAGGCATCAAAATCGTAAACACGATCATCTCTCCAAACGGAAACGTAAACGTAAGCGGGAATGCCGTTTTAATAACAGGCTTCCATCCGTTTTCCAATAGAGGCAATAGATTTTCTGTCTTTACTAATCCTGAACTGAAAATAAAAAAACTACACATTAAAACACAGAAAATATGTAAGAAGTAAAAGATTTCCCCTGTCCTCGCTAATGGTTCTATTCCCAAATAATTAGCATATATGATAATAAATATTACCAATAAATTAATCACCCATAAAGGTGTTTGAGTCAGTGTGGAGATGAATAACAGGTTTCCTAAATCCCGTAAGACTCTTGAGGCAATGTAGATAAAATAAAGAATGTAAAGTACAGCCACTGGGTATCCAATCATTTTCCCTAAAACTTTCGGGATATAACTAGTTAAAGGAAGATCAGGGTATTGACGGAACAGGCAGTAGTAAATACAAAAAAGAACAATGCCCCCAAGCATTCCAATAAGGATCGCGATCCATGCATCTTGCTTTGCCTGTACCCCCAGCCCTACTACAACAGCACTGCCAATTTCAAACAAAAAGATGAGAGAAAACATTTGAAAAGGACTTATTTTTACTTTCTCCATTTTGAAATACCATTCCCTTTATTCTTTGGTTTGAATTTCCCGAATAACGCAGCCCCCTATCCCTTTTATAAACCACGCAATTACTTTATTTTTTCCAGAAATGAATTCCCAACCGTGCCTATACCCCGGATTTTTACATCGACCTTGATATTCACAGTCATATCTTCAAATTCTTTATCCCAGTCTTTTTTAAGTTTTTTCCAAGCTTTTGGATCTGATCGATGAATCGCTTCACCAAAACCAAAAATATCGACTTCATAATCTTCCTGTACTTGTTTTATAGACTGTTCGAACATTTTGGATGCTCTTTGTTTCTCTATCTTCTCTAATTCTGCAATGGTCTCAGGTTTAGTTAGATCCATCTTGCATTCTACTTCCCCGACATTATATTCTCTGTGGAATTCGATATCTACTTCTGGTTTGCCATTCTTTACTTTGCCTTTCACTTTCGCTTTTGACTGAAGGAGCTGTAAAACAGCTTTCCCCTCATTAGGACATGATATATTCACTACAGTACTTTTGACTTTATTTGTAACGGCATTATAAGTTCTGCTCTGTTTCTCATCCAGCCAGCCTATTAATTTATCCGCATTAAATACCGCTAAGCCGTCATAAAGCAATCGTGCAGGGGAATCAATCATTTCTGCATTCCTATTGCTCAATGCGGTTTCTTCATCACCTTTTACATGTGCCTCTATCCCTGTTAACACCGGCTGTTTCCCGTCGCTTACCAAATCCTCGATCAGGTCATCTAACGTAACAGAACTTGTCACGGACCATGCCTTTTCTGAAACTTTAAGGGTTTCAAACATATCATTGGCAGGTATCTTTTCTAAAGCTGTGGGCACCTTTAGAATTTCTTCTGCATTCATTCCCTTAGCAACTGTGATATAAAAGTCAGATCTCAGTTCCCAGTCCCGTACAAGAAGATCTAACGGTTTTCCAATTCCTTCTTTTGCCAATGACTCACCAATCACGAGGATTCGAAGGTGTGATGGATAAATTTTTCTTGGTGATTCCCTTGTCATTTTTCGGAAAGCCTCAAATACGGTTTGCCCTTTCGCCTGATAGATGATGACTGATGAATTGCCGCTTGTTACACCTGCGGCCACTTCCCCTGGGTTTACTACTTGAGCAGTTACAAGATATTGACCATCCATTGTGGCATCTAGACCAATGGCAAGCGTAATCGCAAGTTCATTTATCTCACGACGGTTCCAGCAACCAGTTGTGAATAAAAGAACGATCATCAGCATGATAAGTATTTTAAAACTCCGTTTCATAGATTAATCTCCTATCGATCTGCTTAATCTTAGTATGCCTAAGGGACAACCGCCATTTATTCTTTCTTAATTTTTCTCAACGATGAATCATGTACATAAAAGATGTAATGAGTCATCTATTTCTTCATAATCCGCAGTAATTTTTATTTCCAGGGAAACCCTTACATTTTTTTTAAATCATCCTGACTGCAAATCACCTTTCATACTCTATCTATTCTTCACTTTAATAAATTTTCAATCATATTGGAAAGCGGCTGATATAAAGCGGTAATCCAATCTATTGGATTGGGAATCTTAATATTTAAAGCTTGAGCTATGCTTAACACGGTACCAAATAGCAGAAGGATGGAAAATACCCATAACTCCTTTTTTGCCTTTTTTCTTAACAGAGAAGGAACATCAATCGCGATGATCACAGCGACGATGACAAGGATTCCTGCAACAGCCGCCACTTTCGTCTACTCCTTTCTTTATATCTTTTATTAAAAGCTGGTATCGTTCTATAAAATATGTATTTCTTTAACAGTCATTCTTCTTTCCTATTCGGTTTTCGTGTCATCGGTTCTTCTCGTCTGATGTTTTTCTGACTGATTAAGCGCGGTCGAAAAAACATTTTGCCTCTGGGAACGCGAATCACCGTATCATTTATGTCTTCCTTAATAAAAGGCCCAAATGGACTCATATATGGAACCCCGAAGGAACGCAAGCTGCACAAATGAAGAACTAGGGCAATAAATCCGATGAGTATCCCGAACAAGCCAAAAGAAGCGGCAAGAGCCATCATCGGGAATCGAAGCATCCTTATTGACATGGACATCGAAAAAGAAGGAAGTACAAAGCTTGAAATTGCGGTGATCGCGACAACGATTACCATGGCAGCCGACACGATCCCAGCCTCTACTGCCGCTGTACCAATCACAAGTGTGCCTACAATTGATATTGCCTGTGCTATTGCTTTAGGCATACGTAAACTGGCTTCCCTCAAAATTTCAAACGCGGTTTCCATCATGAGTGCTTCAATGAATGCTGGAAAGGGCACCCCTTCACGTTGAGCAGCTAAACTAATCAGAAGTCCTGTTGGCAGCATTTCCTGATGAAATGTTGTGATTGCGATATACAGAGAAGGAACCAGTAAAGCAACAAAAAGACTAAAGAAACGAAGCAAACGAATCAGGGAACTAATATCAGCACGCTGATAATAGTCTTCTGCGGCTTGAATAAAGGAGACAAACAGTGCAGGAACAACTAGAACAATCGGCGTTCCATCCACTAATATAGCAACCTTCCCTTCCAAAAGCTCGGCGGCAATCACATCAGGGCGTTCCGAATTATAGACAGTTGGAAAAGGACTGTACACTTCATCCTGAATCAATTCCTCAATATAACCACTTTCCAGGATTCCATCGATTTCGATTCGATCCAGGCGCCTGCGCACTTCTTCAATAACGTCGTCATTCACAATTCCATCAATATACATGATCGCTACATCAGTGATGGTCTCTCTCCCGATTTTTTTCGTTTCCAGCCAAAGATGGGGGGTTTTTATTTTGCGGCGAATTAACGCTGTATTCGTACGCAAATTCTCGGTAAAACCCTCCTTAGGTCCTCGGACAACGGTTTCTGTAGTGGATTCCATTACACCGCGGTCTTTCCCGCCCCTCATACCGATTACGAAACCTTGTGCATATCCATCTACTAAGAGGATTACATCCCCTGATAACAGAGAAGTTAATAAAGAACTGAATTCGGTTACATCTTCTATATCTCCAACTGCCAAAATGCGATTTTTCAAATCTTGCAAAATGCTTTGTTGAGACGATATGAATAGGTCCTGTTCAGATTGGATGTCTGTCATGAGCGATTCCATGATAAAGTTCTGAATGGAATTCGTATCCACCAATCCATCTGTATAGAAAATACAAGCTTTAACTTGTCTTCCTTTGCCAATTTGGATTTCCCGAATTACGAGATCGCTGCTATTTCCAAGCATTTGACTGACATGTTCAATATTTACTTTCAGGTTTGTCTTTAACCTGTCTTTGTTTATTTCATTACGCTCGTCTACATGATTTAATATAGATTTGTTTCCATTTTTATTCTTTTTTTTCTTGAAAAAACTCACACAATTAATCCCCTCTCCGAATGTTGCATATGGTTTGATTGATTATTGGGGAATCGCACTTGAACATCATTCATTCAATATATATGGGTCTCTTATTTAATGTTCATTTATTACCAAAAAAACATGATTTAAACATAAAAAATATCATGCACAGTGCGAATTTTATGCAAAGAAAATGAAAAGATTGATAACATCATCAAACAACATACAATTGTTATTAATGCGGCGGAAGTTTATTCTTACTAAACAAGGTCAACAATGGAATTTATAACCATCGATAGGAAGTTGAACCATGGAAAAAAACAACAAAATAAGTGCAAGGCAATTTGCAATACTAGTCATATTATTTTCGATTGGCACAACCATCTTAGTGATTCCTGGAAGTCTTGCTCAAGAAGTAGAACAAGATGCCTGGATTGCAGCTGTAATCGGTACAGGCATAGGAATATTACTGGTTGTTTTATACAGCACAATAGGCAGAATATTTCCTGACATGACGCTTGTTGAGATCAATGAAAAACTTCTCGGGAAATGGTTAGGCAAGGCCGTTTCTCTTACGTTTGTTTTTTTTACACTCTACGCCACTACATCATTATTGGTTATTATAGGCCGTTTCTTAACGACACAAATCATGCCGGATACGCCAATCGAAACGATTCATATTCTTTTCGCATGTATTATGATTATGGGAATTCGACTTGGTCTTGAAACACTGGCCCGTGCTGGAGAAATTTTATTTCCCTTTTTCATTATTCTGTTCATTATTTTAGTCATCTCTATTTCGCCTCAAATCGAATTTCATAATATCCAACCCGTTTTTGAGACTGGAATAAAACCGATGATCAGTGCAGTTTTTCTATTTATAAGTATTTTTGCTTTACCACTTATTGTATTATTAATGATTTTTCCAGTATCAGTGAATCAGCTAAAAGCAGCTGAAAAAAGTTTTTTTATCGGAATACTCATTGCAGGAATTTGCCTTATTATCTTAATCCTAATGGCCATTTTAGTGTTAGGTGCTGAAAATAGTTCAAGACAAATGTATTCCAGCTATGCTTTAGCCAGAAAAATAAACGTAGGTAATTTCCTGCAGCGGATAGAAGCCATTTTGGCGATTATGTGGATGATCACGATTTATTTTAAGGTTACGCTTTATTTTTACGCATCTGTGGTAGGGCTGGCAAAAACATTGAATATGAAAGATTATCGGCCGCTTACGCTCCCATACGGAATGATCGCAGTTTCCCTTTCTTTATTTGTTCATCCTGATGTGATCCACGCTGCCACATTTGATGCAAAAATTTGGCCTTTATATGTATCAACCTATGGCCTTGTTCTTCCCTTAGTCTTATTGGTCATTCATATATTTCGGAAAAAAGTGCTTCGGAAATGAGAAAGTATTTCTTCTTATTAGTGATTTATCACTTGTGAATATATTGAACAAAGCGAAGTGACATCGTTTTCGGATAATAAAAAATCGGCTGCTCCTCACTTGTTAAGGAGAGCCGATTTTATTTAACAAATTATACTTGTAATTCAAATTGCTTTGAATACAGGTGTGCATAAGCTCCTTTTCGTGCCAGCAGCGTTTCGTGTGAACCTTGTTCTACAACTCCGTTCTCATTGAGCACAAGAATCCTTTGTGCATTACGGATTGTTGACAGTCTGTGGGCTATGACGAGGGTTGTGCGCCCTTTAGATAATGACTCTAAAGATTCCTTAACAATGCTTTCACTCTCATTATCCAGTGCACTAGTCGCCTCATCCAGAATCAGCACAGGCGGATTTTTCAAAAACACACGTGCGATGCTTAATCGCTGCTTTTGCCCTCCGGATAGCTTCACGCCCCGCTGTCCGATCTCAGAGTGGTAGCCATTTGGCAAGCTCAATATAAAGTCATGGGCATTGGCATGTTTCGCAGCTTCTATAATCTCCTCTTCACTGGCATTCGGTTTTCCATAACGAATGTTATCCATAACGGTTCCAGCGAACAAATAAACATCTTGCTGAACAACCCCTACTTTACTTCTCAGGAAATGCAGATCCAAGGCACGCACATCGATCCCATCGAGCAGCACTTCGCCATCCGTCACGTCATAAAAACGCGGGATGAGGGAGCATAACGTCGTTTTTCCCGCACCAGATGGTCCAACAATTGCGACATATTCTCCTTGCTTCACCCGCAGCGATAACTTTTCCAAAACATCATTAGAATGATTTTCGTAATGAAAGGATACTTCCTTGAATTCTATTTCACCTCGTATTTCAGACAGGATCATAGCATTTGGTTTATTTGCAATGCCCGGTTTCAGATTCATGATCTCCATGAAACGCTGGAAGCCTGTTATTCCCTCCTGAAACTGAGTGGTCATATGAGTGAGGCGCTGAATAGGTTCAAGCATAAAGCTGATATACAGTAAAAAAGTAAGTAAATCCGGCAGATCTAACGTGTTGTTAACAATACTGGCACTGCCAAAGATAACCACCGTAATTGTAATCAGCTGGATAAACGTTTCTACACCATTGTAAAAGTTTGCTTCCGCCTTGTATGTTTTCTTTCGGCTTTCGAGAAAACGGGTATTTTCCCGGTTAAACTTTTCGATCTCAACATGCTCGTTGGCAAACGATTTTACGACTCGAATTCCAGACAGACTATCCTCTACCTGAGCATTTACATCCGCAATCCGTTCTTTATTTCTTCTAAGTGCCATATTCAAAATTTTATTGAAATACAAGACAAAGACACCCAGAAAAGGAAGAAAACAGAATACGGCCATTGTTAAAGGTGCATTAATAAAGAACAAAATAACAAATGCCCCAATAAACCGCACTAGATATTTGACATAGTCTTCTGGGCCGTGATGGTACAGCTCGGAAAGCATCAGCAGGTCATTCGTGATTCGCGACATAAGCTGTCCTGTCTTTTCCTTATCATAGAAACTAAACGAAAGCTTTTGCATGTGTGCAAACAGCTCGCTGCGCATATCACTTTCCATGCGGGCACCAATTTCATGACCTTTGTAGTCTAAAAAGTAATTACCTAAATTCTGGATTGCGACTAAAAGAAGCATAATTCCGCCAATCCAATAAACCTCACTTAACGCAGTGGACAAGTCTCCTTCAAGAACATCCTTCGTAATATACCGAACGAGCAGCGGAAACACCAGCATCGCAGAAGATACGATAAAAGCGCACGCCAATACCGACAAAAACAACGTTAAATAAGGCTTATAATAAGACAAGAATTTTTTAAGTGGAAAACTCATATTTTACCCCTTTTGAGTGTTATTTAAATAAACACATATAAGGGATACACCGTTTATATCTTAAGAAAGTGTTCCTCCCTTATATATTTGAACGAGCTGGTAAGTTTTGTTTTTCATGTAAATTGCCTCCTTGTTAATTTATATTTTTATTATAATCGTTCTTTTGTAAGTGAACAGTATTTTTATGTATGTTTTTTATTATATAAGCAAGATATTAAATTCCCAGGAAAATGATTTTGCAAGTTCAATTACTCATATAGGCCGGGTGGAACAGAAAGCAAATGACCAGTGGACAGCCAAAATCAACAATCCAAAATCCAGTAAATATGTTTCCTTAAGAGCAACAGCATTGGATGATCAAGGAAATAAAATTTCTCAGGAAGTCATCAAGGCTTACGGTTTAAGGTAATATAGGCAAATTAAAAATGAGTTCAAAAGCATATCCATTTTTTATGGGTATGCTTTTTCTTTTTAAGGAAACATTTAATTTGATTAACTCAGACTTACAATTAATTATTCGATTCTTATAATTGTGCACTAGAAAGTAATTACACACTCGTGAACCAAATAACTTCCACGCTGTATGGATATGCAATCAAAAAGATTTACTCACGAAAAAAGACGCTATCCTTGATCTGGATAAGCGTCTAATTCTGGAATAAGCGACCTCTCTTAATTCAGAAAGGCCGGTTTTGTTGCAGATCAATTTTTTGTTTCGGTGATTTCATTAACAATTTGACTTAACGCCTGGCTAATTGGTGTTGTTGGACGACCGAGCACCTTTTCGAAATCATTGCTCTCAATCTCCAATGCTCCTTCACGAATGCCTTTCTGGATCTCAACGAGCATAGGAATGATGAAATCTGGTACGCCTGCATCTTTCATAATGTTTGAGTAAGTCGCATCATCGACCTGTTGCACAGGTACCTCTTTACCTATTACAGTACCAAGATCAGATGCAAATTCTTCTTGAGTCATAAGCTTGCCAGAAAGCTCGTAGACCGTATTCTCATGTCCATTCCCTGCCAGCACAGCTGCCGCAGCCTCTGCATAATCTTGCTGCAGTGCCCAGCCAACCTTGCCAGAACCTGCTGATGTTACCCAAGCGGCTCCTGCCAAGACACCTTGAATGCTTGAGATTTCGTTCTCCAAGTACCAGTTATTGCGTAAGAAAGAGTAAGGAATGCCTGTTTTCAAGATCGCTTCTTCCGCAGCAACGTGTGGCGGGGCAAGGAACAGTTTGCTTTCACTTGCATTTCCTAAGCTTGTATAAGCAATGAATTTAACTCCAGCATGCTCTGCCGCAGCTACAGCATCAGTATGCTGACGAATTCTCGTTTCATTGTCTCCATCCGCAGATATAAGTAATAAACGATCGATACCTGCAAAAGCAGCATCCAATAATTCTGGACGATCAAAATCTCCTTGGCGAACTTCCACTCCACGAGCTCGTAACCCTTCTGCTTTCTCAGGATTGCGAACACTTACAGCCAGTTGACTCGCTGGTACAGTTTTCAGTAGTGTCTCTACAACTTTTGTTCCTAATTTTCCTGTTGCACCTGTTACTAGCATCTTCATAATCTATTCCCCCAATAAGTTATTATTGAATGATTGAATTGTAACCATATTGATTACCTGTAACAATAATAATTACTTCTTGTGTTTTTGTCAACATAACAATCTTTATTTATTATGTCCTGATCTTAAGGTAAGGTATAATAAGGTTGTAATCAAAATAATTACATGATAAAATCAGGAAATTATTTTGTTGTAAAAAACGTAAGGAAGGTGACTGATTATGTCGATCAGCAGCCGATTTGCCGTGGGCATTCATATATTAGCTCTTATTGAAATAAATAAAGATGGAATAAACACATCAGAATATTTAGCTGGAAGTGTAAACACGAATCCGGCCGTCATAAGAAAAATTATGGGAATGCTGAAAAAAGCGGGATTAGTAGAGGTACATCCTGGTATTGCAGGAGCGAAACTAGCTAAGAATATATCTGATATCACATTACTTGACGTATTTAAGGCAGTTAATGTTGTACAGGAGAAAGAATTGTTTAGTGTACATGAAAGCCCAAATCCGGTTTGTACAGTAGGCAGAAATATTCAAAAAACAATCGTTCCACTGTTTACGTTTGCTCAATCAGCCTTAGAGAAAACACTGGGCAATGTAACCCTTGAAGATGTTGTAAAGGATATAAATGAAAAAGAGAAATTAAATGACTAAAAGACATTCCAGTCAGGAATGTCTTTTTACGTGTCGTCATTATAAAACAGTTCAAAACGCAACTGACTTCTTCTATATCATCAAAATATCCCGAATGTCCTCTTCGGTAAGAATAGATGACTCTTTCTCCTCGGAATCGATGATTTCTTCAATCAGCTGCCTCTTTTTCTCTTGCAGTTCATTCATTTTTTCTTCGATTGTACCTCTGCTAACTAGCTTAATAACCTGTACAGCATTTCTCTGGCCAATGCGATGGGCACGGTCAGCTGCTTGCTCCTCAACTGCTGGATTCCACCAAATGTCATAGAGGATAACGGTATCAGCACCCGTCAAATTGAGGCCTGTACCTCCTGCTTTCAATGAAATAAGGAATAAATTTCGTTCGCCTGCATTAAATCGATTGCAGATTGCCACTCGTTCTTTTGATGGAGTTTGTCCATCCAGGTAGAAAAAAGGAAGCCCTTGATTCGCTAACTCTCTGCCTATTAGGTCAAGCATTTTCGTAAACTGGGAGAAAATCAGCACCCTTCTTCCAGAAAGCTTCGATTCTTCTACAATCTGCTTTAATTGTTCAAATTTCGCTGAGCTTCCCTTATATCCGTCCACAAATAAAGCGGGGTGACAACAAATCTGTCGCAACCGTGTCAAACCAGCAAGAATTTTGATTCGATTTTTCCGAAGTGTATCCTTGTCCAAATGCTTCAACGTGTCGTGTCGCAGCTTAGCCAAATAGGCAGAATACAGTCTTTTCTGATCAGGATGCAACTCTGCTGATTCCATCGACTCGATTTTTTCAGGTAGCTCGGATAGGACATCCTCTTTTAATCTGCGAAGCAAAAATGGCCGGATCCTTCGTGCAATCTTTTCCCTTGATAGATTACTGTATTCCTTTAACCCCTGGAATAGTTCTGGAAAAACAACGTGAAAAATGGACCACAGCTCTTCAAGTGAATTCTCAACCGGTGTACCAGTAAGAGCGAAGCGATGATCAGCCTTTATCCTCTTCACCGTTCTCGCGGTTTGTGTTACAGGATTTTTGAATGCCTGTGCCTCATCAAAAAATACAGTGTGAAAGAATTGTTTCTCAAACCACAATATGTCCCTGCGAAGTAACGGATAGGACGTTATGATGACATCCTGATCCACGGCATCCTTCTGAATCTTGAACCGCTCAGTTTTATTGCCATCTATTACAATGGCTTGTACATCTGGGGCAAATTTTATGATTTCACTTAACCAGTTATACGTCAACGATGATGGGCTAACAATAAGGACTGGGAGCTTCTTTTTACGGATATCAGGGAGCTCGGATAGAATGTAAGTGATGCTTTGAAGAGTTTTTCCCAGTCCCATATCATCCGCAAGAATCCCTCCTAATCCACAGCTGGCAAGTGTTTTCATCCATTTATAGCCTAGTTTTTGATAGTCTCGCAATATCGAATCTAAACTCTTTGGCACCTCGAAATGCAAACCGCCTGGATTGCGGATTTTTTCCATGAACTGAAGGAATGATTCTTCAAATTTAAATGCATCATCATCAACAGAATCAAGCAGCTGAAGCCCTCTGGCAATTGGTAAATTCAAGCCGCTTTCCAAATTTTCATCTTGGACGGGTTGTGCATTTAGAAAACGATTGATTTCTTCAAATTCCCTTGTCTCGAGTGAAAGCAGCGATCCATTCCGCAAACGATAGTACTTACGTTTTTCCTCTAAAGCCGATAAAACCTCACTTATTTGTTTGTCAGAAATGCCATCCATTTCAAATTTAAATTCAAGCCAATTGGTTCGTTCTTTTTGGACCTTTACCCTGACTTGCGGACGAGCATTCCCTCTGAAAATCCGATTTCTCACTGCGGTCGTTGCATATATTTGCACAAGCTTTTGAAGTTTGGGAACGACATGGTACAAAAACTCATACTCCAGCTCTTCATTATGCAGATAATATCCGCCGTCCGTTTTGGCAAATAGGCTATCCTCCATTAACTGCAGGATCTCCTCCTCCTTATCCATATCCCTTATAAGCATAGAGCCTGGGGGGAGCTCCCGATTTTCCAATGGATTAATGATGATATTTTCATAATGAAACTCAAGCCCTGCAAGCAGGCGGTTTTTCACACGATCCAAGTATAGCTTGGTTATTAAAGGTGTCATCATAAACATCTTGGAAATAACATCAGATATTTGGACTTTGCCCAGTCTTTTCAAACCTGGAACCACTTTTTCCAGGAAAAAATCTAATTGCTCATGAGGGATCGGAATTTGATTCGTTTCTGAAGCATCAAGCATCTGTTTTAGATCTGCAAGACGATTACAATCCTCACTTTTCATCTGTATTAGTTTTCCTTCAGATAGCACAGACCTATATGAACTCAACACAACAATTCGATTCAGCCCATTGATTTTCAATTGATAGCCGTTGACCTCGTCTTTTGCAAAGTCAAACTGTAAAGTGAGTGATTCGTTTGATAAGTGAAGTTTCTCATACATCTTCCCGTCATACACAAGCTTCACTATTGGTGCTTTGACTAATAAAGGACGGAGGCTATCCCAAGAAGATGGAGGGATCAATAATATATGCTTATTGCTTACATAATCTGATTTGTCTGATAGCTCGTCAATGTACACCTTTTCATCATAGATTACTTGTATGAGCTGCTGAATCACATCATCTGTTTCATTTTGAAAGCAATGAAGCCTTGGATCGTACGTGAATGAATTGGAAAGAAAGCTTTGAATCCCCTCTTTCACTTGTTCTAGAAAACCTCGGATATTTTGAACATGCGCGGGTCCAATCTTAACCTCTATTCCGAACAAATGTCGGCCTTTGGCTATGGTGACGGGTTTACAAATAAACTCCGCATCCAGCACTTGCCTATTTTCAAAGTGTAGCTGATGGCTGCTTGATCGTTTAGGTTTATCATTAAAAAGGGTCAGCAAACCCTTTGTCAGTGCTTGATTTGTTGAAGGTTCAGAATGTTCAGCGCTTTTAACAGCAGGACTCGTTTCATGTCGCTGATGTGCGTAAATCGACAGTAAAACGGCTGCAATATGCTGACAATCCTTTTGATAAGAATCAAGCGTTGGGCAGCTGCATTTCGTGCTTATGCCTCCGCCCTCATTCTTTTCAATCAAGACATTAAAATCTTCCGTACCTTTAACTGTGGCTTCACAGCCATCGGGACCGTAATGTTCAAATGTCACAAGATTAGCTCGATAAAAAGAGTCCCCTTTCTTGAAGGAGACAGTACCACATATTTCTTTAATGATTTTTTCATTTAATTTAATATTCAAATGCTTAGCTCCTTCTTGAGGATACTATTCTCAAAAATAGTGTTGTAGGATGGAAATTTGCGGGTGTTAGCATAATTGTATCATCAGAGAGGAGTTTTATCCTGCCCCGGTAGTTTAATAAGAAAAATACTCTTATTTTTAAAGATTGCGGCTTATTTGAATAAGACGAACGATTGTTCTATAATATAGAAGAATCATAAAATATACCGAAAGAGAGTTGATTTAGTATGGATACTCAAGTAACTGCGAAATTTAAAATTCTCAAACCAGCTAATGAGGTATTTGAAGCCATAGTAGACCCTGTGAAAATCGGGAATTTTTGGTTCTCATCGAGTTCTGAAAGATGGGAACAAGGCAAGACGGTTACATTAAGATATGATGAATACCATGCTGAAGGTGTTATAAATGTATTAGAAATAGAGGGAAATAAGAAAATCGTGTTTTCCTGGGGCGCGGAAAGTGATCAAGAAACGGTCGTTACCATTACTCTAAAAGAGCTGGATCATACAAGTACAATTATTGAAGTAAACGAATCAGGTTTGAAAGAAGATGACCCCGAAATCGTAAACAAAATGATTGGACAAAAAGAAGGCTGGGTATATACATTAACTTGTTTAAAGGCTTATTTAGAAAATAACGTTACTAATTTGAGAGCATCATTAATTCATTAGGTAGCAACATAAAAAGGACTAGGGTTAACCTACAACTGTGCCTTTATTTTTTTTGAATAATAAACTTAAGGAGGCGATACTTTGTCATAGTACCACCTCTTAGATTAATAATATTTTTAATTTCAGCAACAACACTAACAAAAAGTTTCTTTGATTATTTACATAATCTTATTTCACTTAAAATTGATTCGATTTAAGATCTTTGCTTTCTGATAATGAAAAATTGATTTAGATAATTCAAAGATAGTTCCGTTTGTTAAGCATACGGTATTTTCAATAATCAATGCAGGGTCTTGCGTATTAACATGGAGTATTTCCGCACTTGCTTCATCGATTTTTTCACAATTAATGACTTTGTCAGCAAACCCAATGTTTAATTTTAAGTCCTCTATCAGGTAATTATAAATAGAACTCTTTGCAATATCTTCATTTAAGTATGGCACAATATCTTTTTTAAAATAACTTATTTCAATTGAGAAGGGTTCATGATCTACAATTCGCAGCCGCTTAATATAATAAAGTTTTGTTCCAGCTTCACAGCGCAATTGTTTTGCTTTTCCTTCATCTGCTTCCAGCACTTGTAAAGCCAGAATATTCGTCTCAATTTTTTTTGAAGTCAAATCTTTTGTTAATCCTCTAAGGCTGCCTAAGTTTATATAATCTGTTGCAGATTTGTCTCGTAAAAACATTCCGCTGCCTTGAACCTGATAGATATACCCTCGATTGACCAGCTGGTTAATTGCTTTTCGAATCGTATTTCGGCTCACTTCAAAATTTTTGATCAGTTCTTCTTCTGTCGGCAGCTTTTTTGTTTTATCAAATTTACCATCCCGAATTTCACGCTCTAAACCATCAGCAATTTCTTTATATTTTACGGCCATATGATCTCCCTATTATAATTGAATCATTTACTGCCTCTATTATACACAAAACCTCCCTGAATAAAATTAAGAGGTTACCATTTTCCTTACAGTTCTTGTCCTCTCGTTTCAATAATATGCTTATACCAGTGAAACGACAGTTTTTTCTTTCGGTTTAAATGATCATTATGATCCACGTAAATAAATCCATATTGCTTTTTAAACCCGTTTAACCAGCTTAAGAGATCAATGGCAGACCATGCATAATACCCTTTTAAATGAATGCCTTCATTAATTGCACGCTTAATCACTTTTAAATGTTCTTCAATATATTTAATTCGAGGAACATCTACAATTTCGCCATCAATAATCGGATCTTCATCACCAAGTCCGTTTTCTGTTACATACATTTTAATATCACCATAACGCTCTTTTAACATATGCAGCCCATCTAAAAATCCTTGAGGTGAAATTTCCCATCCCCATTTTGTATATGTTTTATCTTCCATTTTTACGGTCCGATAAAAGCCGTCAAAAGACGGGTTGCCTGGAGCTAGAGTAGATGTTTCTCTTGAATGTTCCATGGCTGATACAGTTTCGTGATTTTTTTCTACTCGAATAGGCTGGTAATAATTAAGGCCAATAAAATCATTTTTTGCTGCATTTCTTTTTAACGTATCCAGTTCTTCTTCTGTCCAGCTTGGCGTCCAGCCTTTCTCCTTTAATTGCTCCACCACATATGACGGATATTCACCTTTTAAAATCGGGTCATAATACCAAAAAGTTCCATAATCATTGGCATGCCTGGCAGCTAATACATTCTCACGTTTATCATCAACACTGAAAGCCGGTAAGAATACATGAGTGATCCCAATCTCGCCGTAATGATTCAAATTCTTATAGACTTCTACGGCTTTAGCATGTGCATAAAACACGTAATGTGTAGCTTGAAAATATTTATTCTCATCGTTTTGAATACCAGGCGGATGCGCTCCTTTTAAATAGCCTAATTCGCAAAACATTACTGTTTCATTAAACGTAATCCAATGTTTCACGCGGTCGCCGAATGCCCGAAAACAAATTTCTGCATACTTGACGAAGGCTACAGCTGTTCGTTTATTTGTCCATCCTCCATCTTGTTCAAGCGTCAGAGGCAAATCCCAATGATACAGTGTAACAAATGGAACAATCCCATATTTTAAACATTCATTAATGACATTATTATAAAATTCCAGGCCATTTTCATTAACTTCACCGTCTCCTGTTGGCAAAATACGTGCCCATGAAATCGAAAACCGGTACGATTCAAGTCCCATCTCTGCCATTAACTTAATATCTTCTTTGTATCGATGATAATGATCAATCGCTACATCTCCGTTCGTACCTTCATACGTTTTCCCCGGAATCTTTGAAAAGACATCCCAATTCGTTTCACCTTTACCATCTTCATTCCATGCTCCTTCTATTTGATAAGAAGCAGTAGCTGCTCCGAATAAAAAATCATGTGGAAACTTCATAATAAACCCTCCATTTATGTGCAAATGTATTAAATTCGTTATTACATATTATATTTATTGGTACAAATAACAATGTGATTATATCCTTTTTTTCAATATTTGACTAGATAAACTTCGTAAAACTATAAAACATAAGGATAAAAGATAGTATCTACTTTAATGGAATAATTAAATTCAAGTGGTATTACTAAACAAAAAAAACCATTAATCCTGCTTAATTAATGTCCTTACAATAATTGAGTCGCAACACACACACACACACCAATCCTGGTCTTGAATATAAGCCTGTTTGTAGAAGATCATCTTGAAAAATGTCTGGCCCTTTCGGAACATCTACTTATAAATTTCTCGATAAGTGCAGAAGATTTACATAATAAAAAGAGCAGCTTTCACTGCTCTTCACTGTATACTATGTTCATTATGTAAATTTAATTGTTTACCGATATGTCACCTATTGAAAATTTCTGCTCATATTTATCCTCGATATGGTGAAGCATTTTTGTTATTACATTCTCTCCTTTAAGCATTTCTTACTCCTAGTAAACCAGCTACAATGTTAAAATCCATTTTACTTAAACGATTCTGTATAACTAGAGTAAACATCCTCTTTATCTCAAAAATGAAGGGCTGCAGAAAAATTTAAAAAATTCTTCTGCAGCATATGATTGAAGGTTCCAATACCTTTAGTACATTAATAAAATCCTTCACTCCCCGTGTGCTTGATGAATATCGAATAGCTTGTGAACTACTATGGAACAACTCTAGTTTATATTGATTGCAACGTTGGTCTAATCACAATTTCGTTAACTCCCGTTTCGTCGGGTTCATTAATTGCAAATGCAATAGCTCGAGCGACACTGTAAGGAGAAATGCTGGGATAATCTTGATATTCGGGAAGAACACCTGTCGCTGTCATTCCTGGTGAAATGTTGGTGGTCCGAATATGAGAGGTCGGTGACTCCTCTTGGCGCAGACCTTCCGTAATAGCGCGAACGGCAAATTTGGTAGCGCTGTACACAGCTGTGTTTGGAACTACCTTATGACCCATAAGAGAAGAAATGTTGATAATATGACCTGATTGCTGTTCCCTCATTGTCGGCAATACCGAAGCTACACCATACAGTACACCTTTGATGTTGACATCAATCATTTGATCCCATTCATGGATTTTCAGTTCATTTAAAGGAGAATTAGGCATGATTCCAGCACTATTAATAAGTACATCGATTCGTCCATACTGTTCCAATGCAAACTGTGAGAGCTTTAGCATTTCCTCGGATGAGGTCACATTGGTTTTCCTATAAACAGCCTGCCCGCCTTCCTTGTTAATTTCGTTCACGATGGTATTGAGACGTTCTTCTCTTCTTGCAGCCAATACTACTTTAGCACCATTCTTAGCCAAAAACTTAGTGGTTGCTTCTCCAATTCCACTGGATGCTCCTGTAATAATGATCACCTTAGATTTCAAATTTTCCATTGTTAGCTCTCCTTAAAGGAATTTTTGTGTTTACTTCCTATATATCTCTATCCATTTATCATTTTAAGTTTTTTTAAAAAATATTGAATACGAGTTGTTTAAATAACGGCCGTTGATTATTATTATAGAGAGAAAAGCAGTAAATACAATCGCTAATAATCACGCTTTTGTTTGATATACAACAAATGTATGAATTGTGCTGATTAACTAGGGAGGCAAGTGAAAAATGACTATTAGAAACAAAACAGATAGAAGAATTTTGAGAACAAAAGAAGCTATTAACAGGGCGTTTCTTGAAGTATTTTCTGAGAAGAAATTCGATCGAATCACAATAAATGATATTTCTGAACGTGCCAATGTTAATCGTGGAACCATTTATCTTCACTATACGGATAAATATGACTTACTCAATAAATGTATAAACGATCACTTGGACAAAATGATCCTATCTTGCACATTCACCAAGTTTATTCAGGAAAATGTTGAAGTGATTGAAGCCATTGAGGCACTTAAATCCTTATTTATTTATATACAGGAGAATTTTCTATTCTTTTCTTCCATGCTCTCCAGTCAAAAAACTTCCCTATTTAGAGAACGTATACAAAAAATACTTACTTCAACTATTCAAGAAAAAATTGATATGCAGGGTATTAATCAGGACATGGATAAGGAAGTAATTATACAATTTACCTCCACTGCTTTTATAGGGACTTTGGAGTGGTGGATTATGAACCATATGCCACACTCACCTGAATATATGGCGGAGCAAGTATGGAAATTGTTTGAAAGGAATAATATTGGCTCTTAGTAATTGCATCAACCATTAGGAATGGGAGACAACGTTCAGTGATTGTTCCATTCTAGAATCTGGCTCGTTGTGAAATAACAAAAGCCCAATTTCTCAGTGTTGTAAGCGAGAAATTGGGCTTTTAGTATTGGGATATTTATGCTTCTGAATTCTTTTCCTACGTTAAACTGGTCTTTAACGGAACAACCAGCTAATTCAAAACAGCTGCAGAAGGTTTTCTAAACAGCTCTTAATGACGAAAGTAATCAATCATTCGATTTTTCGTTGACTTTTGCTTGTATCAGTTTCCCGGCTGCATATCCTTGACTCAATTCCTGGATGTCCACGCTATTTGATTCCCGTTTCCGTAATAATCTGCATTGCCGCTGACGTTCCCGTTAGTGCAGTTACACTCCAAACTATGCTAACACCTTACATTTTTGCGTTTAAAACCAAGCAAACCTCTATCTATATCCTTTTGAATATTTTCCGAAGCAAGCAGGATACTGCTTTTTTTCTTGCCCCGCCTGACTTCGACTGGGCCTACTGCCTTTGCAGTTTCAAGCGCCTTATCATGGAGAGGCAAATATGAAATCCCGACTGTGTAGATAAAATTATTCATAGCGGATTTCGTCCGATCAGGAGAATCGTGAATTGTATTTTCCACCTGATCTAGCATACTGGCAATCTTGCTTGCGCTAAATTCACTGTCAGAACGATTACCCAAAAGCCAGCAGTAACAGCTCCAGCCTGCCGACATTCTAAGTTCTTCACCGCTTGCGATCCATTTATCGGCAACAGCTTGCGCAAAATCGGTTTCTGCCAAAGTTACTGCAACCACATAATCGGACAGCATATAAAAATACGCCGCATCCATCCAACTCTCAAAATTCGCCTCAGTCATGGCCATTGGGTCCGCAATGATGCCGGCAAAATACATCGCATCGTAGTTCCCAGTGGCGTAAAGCTGCTCGGCCAAAGGCTGATTTTTCTTGATTTTCTTTGCAATCGGCTTCATTTTACCTGTAGCTACGCCAAAAAGCGGCTCATGTGCACCATTGCTTATGTACGTGTTTTTAATTCGTTCCTTGCCGAGCGCTTCCAATTCCGCCATAACCATTTCAAAATCCATTGTTTTGCACTTCCTTCCTAACCATACCCACTTCATTATAACCATCTAGTTTATATACTTTATCAAGCAATACATTAACTTGATGTTAAAGATCAAAAGTAGCTGTCATCGCTTGTGAACAATCTCTTACATTGGATTTACGCGTCTTCACACACACAAAGAGACGTTTCAGGTTTAAAAACGAACTATAAATTGCAATATTTACAATAATTTCAAGCATTAATTTGAAGTCTCCTTGTGCCTGCAATTATTATACCATGGTGTTTAAATCTAACTTAACCTAAATTTTTAGCTTATATTAGCTTGTATATAGGTAATCCAATAAAATATACATTAATGAATTTGATAGTTATTTCTCTTCCTCTATTTTGCATTGCACCTCATATTCAATAAAAAAGGGCACAACTCCTTTTGAGTTAGTGCACCATTCACTGATTTATATATTTATATTTGGTCATTTAAAAATTGTTTTATCAACTATGAAATACGCTGGCTCACAAGCTTGCTTTTATATGTTTCCAATACTCGGGTCATAGTCGTTAAGATATCCTCTACTTTTCCTAAATCCCTAATACCATTCCATCTTCAACAAGCTGTTTTTGAAGCTCTTTAACATTAACTTTAGCTGGTGTTGTGCCCATAGTATGGGTAAGTGCAGCGGCTGTTCCAGCTGCCTGCCCAGCTGCCATCGCGCTTGGTGTTAAACGAGTTGTCGCAAGTGCTTCGTGGGAAGCAGACATACAGCGTCCTGCTACAAGTAAATTCTTAATTTTCTTCGGAACAAGGCAACCGTAAGGAATATCGAACGATCCGTCGCCCTCAACCCATGCGATTTCCATACCTCTTCCGCTCGGAGCGTGAATATCAATAGGATATCCGCTTTTTGCAATGACGTCGTCAAACTTCCTGCCGGCTACAACATCCTCTTTTGTTAATACATATTCTCCTTCAATTCTGCGGGATTCACGAATTCCAATTTGCGCACCAGTGCTGGATATTGAGGCATTTTCAAAACCAGGGATCCACTTATTAAGAAAATCGGCTACCATTAGCACCTGTTTGCGGCCTTCAAATTCAGCCTTTGTTAAATCCTCAATCTTCGTTCCATCCAAGTCCTGAACCCTCGTCATATTCACGAGTACTTCATCTTCAGCCGGTCCTGCAAAGAACAGAACCTGGTCACGATTTATCGGCAAATTCGCTTCCTTCCATTCCTTATAAAAGCCCTGCACTGCAGTTAACGGCAGATCAGGAAGTTCATCAAATGGGGTTTTCCTAAAAAAGTTTTCGGGATGCTCGATCATTTGTTTTTTCACTTTTTGAAGATTGACGCCTCTCATTCTGAAC
This sequence comes from Bacillus sp. UMB0893, assembly GCF_002858905.1. NCBI lineage: Bacteria > Bacillati > Bacillota > Bacilli > Caryophanales > Bacillaceae > Bacillus > Bacillus sp. UMB0893. The sequence goes on from NZ_PKLB01000009.1 coordinate 231,164, forward strand.
TTCATCGTTAAAGGCTGGGTTTTCTGGTCATCATCACGGCCTTTAAGCGTTGGGGCTCCTGAAAGGTACGCGATGTCAGCATCGCCGGAAGTATCTACAAACACGTCGGCGTAAACCCTTTGACGTCCTGACTTTGATGTAATCTCAATATATTGAATGTAATCATTTTCAACTTCTACATGATCTACAAAGCTATGAACTAATAAATCCGCTCCGGCTTCCTCAAGCATTTCAACAGCGAGAACTTTGTACACCTCGGGATCATAAGGGGTTACGGAGTAGACAAATCCGCACGTATCACGAAGGTGTCCCGGCGAAGCACCACGATCTTTTAAGCGCTGGACAATTTCCTCAGCTATCCCTTTTATTACCTGAGTCCCATTTTCAGTGTGGTAAGTCATCCACGGGTAAACACTTGCAATTGTGGACATACCTCCAAGAAAACCATGTCTTTCAACTAATAATACTTTTTTATGTTTACGGCCTGCAGCAATAGCCGCATTGATTCCGGCTGGCCCACCGCCCACTACAACAATATCATAATGTTTTGTCATTTTAGTTCCTCCTACTAAAAAGAAGCATGATGGTTCTATTAGTATACTAGCTGAAGAAGGCGTACTGTTTCTATAAAAGTGCTAATATTAAAACATGTTTCAAACAGGGGGACATCTAAAAAACATGTTTTGAGAACAGCCATTTATCATAAATGCTGTGCTATAGTTACGTTGTTGAAAACGCAATCATGTTAATACAGAGGTTTTTAAAGGGGGGTTTTATATGCGAAAAAAATTACAAAGTTATTTTTCAATGCTTGGTCGATCGTTTCTTTTAGCGGTAGCGGTTATGTCTTTCTTTGTCCTGCTGTTAACGCTTGGTGCGGTTCTGAAAAACCCGCATTTTATCGAAGCGGTACCATTCTTAGGGAACACTTGGATTCAATTTATTGCTAATGCGCTAAGTGAGTCAGGTCTCGTTGTAATCCGGTTTATGCCGCTCGTATTTGCCGTATCGATCGCGATTGGCATGTCGGAAAAAGGCTCTAAAGATCTTGCAGCTTTTTCAGCTGTTATTGGCTACTTATTTATGATCACTTTCTCCAGCCTGACGATGTCCACATTCGGAATGGCAGTGCCTCCTGATGTTTTAGTTGGCGAAAACAATATGGTAAGTATATCCCAAACGCTGGATATGAGAAAAGCGATGCAAACGATGGTACTTGGTGTCCAAACGATTGATACTGGGGTACTTGGAGGTGTAATCGTCGGTACAGTCGCAGCATGGGCAACTAAACGATACAAGTCAAAATCACTACCGATGATTTTTAGCTTTTATCAAGGTAAGCATTTCCCGCCGATTGCTACTGGCTTCATCTTTATGCTTGCAGGTATTGCGATTCCATTTATCTGGCCGATTATCGGCGGCGGAATATACAGCGCTGCCCAAATTGTCACAGGAGCAGGAGTAGTTGGTTCCTTCCTATTCGGTTTTATCGAAAGAATATTGATTCCTACTGGACTTCACCACGTCTGGTACTCTTTGGCTCATTTTACTCCTGTTGGGGGAATAAAAGAAATCTGCGGGGAAGTATACACAGGAACAAAAGCTATTACCACAGGCGCGCTTGGCTGCGGCCAGTTCAGCGGAGATCTTTCAGATATTACCCGAGTATGGCTTGGCCAGGGTGCAACGCCGATCAAAGTATTTGGTGTACCTGGTGCTTTAATTGGTATTTACCTTGCTGCGAAAAATAAGAACAGAGCAAAGGTTATCGCGATTTCCGCGGCAAGTGCTTCTTTCTTTGCGGGAGTAACTGAACCATTCGAATTCCTATTCATGTTTTTGGCTCCAGGATTATTCCTAATTCATGCAGCATTAACTGGTTTATCATTTGCAGTTTTAGATATGGTAGATGCGTCTTACTTAGGCGGAAACAACATTATCGAACTTGTTTTTAACGGTTTTTTTCAGGGACATAAATCAACATGGATTCCTGTAACACTAGTCGGTATTGCGATGTTCTTCATCTATATGTTTACGTTTAAGTGGTATATAGAGAAATTCAACATTATGACGCCTGGCCGCGAACCGGAAGATGATACTGAAGATGTTTTAAATGCAGAAGTAGAAGCTTCAAAACTTATTAGATCCAAAGCTGACAAGAACGAAGTTGCCAAAAGCATAATTGAGCACATGGGTGGCAAAAAAAACATTAAAGATTACTCAAACTGTATTTCCCGTCTGCGAATATTCGTTCATGATCCATCACTAATTAATAAAGATGCGCTCAAAAAGATTCCTGATTCTCTTGGTATGTCACAGCCATCTGACGAAGAGGTTCATATAGTCTTCGGCATGAAAGTATCAGAATACCGCGAAGCTGTTGACCGTTTGCTAGATTATTAAATTACTAAAAAATTGAGGTGCTTACTTTTGAAAACATATAAAATTGCCGTGGCCGGCGGAGGTTCCACGTATACACCAGGAATTGCAAAAGCATTAATGCTCAAAAAGGATGAATTCCCTGTTAGCGAAATTCGTCTATACGATATCAATGAAGAACGTCAGCGGAAAGTTGCGATGATTACAGAAAAAGTAGTGGCGGAATTTGATCCAAACGTAAAAATCACTTCTTCTGCAAATCCAAAAACAGCATTTGAAGACGTTGACTTTATCTTTGCACAACTTCGTGTGGGTGGAAATGCGATGCGTGAAAAGGATGAAAAGATACCGTTTAGCCATGGAATAGTTGGCCAGGAAACATGCGGCCCAGGCGGAATGTCATACGGAATGAGGACAATCGCGCCAATGATTGAACTTTGCGATTTTGCTGCAGAGTACGCTCCTCAAGCGTGGATCATTAACTATTCAAACCCTGCAGCAATTGTCGCGGAAGCGATTCGCAAAGAACGTCCAAATGCCCGTATCTTGAACATTTGTGATATGCCTATAGGAATGATGCTTCGCATGGCAGAAATCCTCGGTGCAAATAAAGATGAAATTGAAGTTGATTACTTCGGTTTAAATCACTTCGGCTGGTTTACCGACGTATATGTCAAAGGTGAAAGCCGCATGAACGAATTGCGTGAGTATATGAGGGTGAATGGTCTTGTGACTCCGGAACAGTCGAAGGACTTGCAGCACTCCGATGTTGACTGGATTAAAGCGCATAAGAACGTGGCGAAAATGCTCAAGCTTTTCCCTGAGTATATACCAAGCTCTTACTTACAATATTATTTGATTCCTCAAACCGTTGTGGAACAGACAAATCCGGAGTACACAAGAGCAAACCGGGTTATGGATAACCGTGAGAAGAACTTGTTTGATTCCATTGAGCACTTGGAGGAAACAGGCGAATTCAAGGAAGGCTTCAAAGTTGGTGTCCATGGTACATTCATCGTTGACGTCGCGATGTCAATTGCCTTTGACCGACGCGAGCGTTTCCTGCTTATTGTGGAAAACAATGGGGCTATTCCTAACCTGCCTGCCGATGCAATGGTGGAAATCCCTGCCTACGTAACAAGCAGAGGACCTGAACCTATCCGTTTGGAACCAATTGGTTTGTTCTACAAAGGTTTGATTGAGCAGCAATTAGCATCTGAAAAGCTTCTTGTTGAAGCTGCACTGGAAGGTTCATACCAAAAAGCACTACAGGCATTTGCCTTAAATAAAACTTTCCCTACTGCTGAAATGGCCAAGATCGTTTTGGATGACCTGATTGAAGCGAATAAAGAATTCTGGCCAGTATTAAATTAATATTATTAACGGTGAGACCTGACTTATTGTCAGGTTTTTTTGGGATTCTGACGGTTTCTATTTTATAATGGTGTTAAGACTAAAGGAGTGCGAACTATGAAACGTTTATTGCTTAATAAAGTCCTAGCTACCATCGGGGACACCATCAATGATACAGAATATACGATTCTTCTCGATTTAATTGAACATATCGATCAGCTGCAAACCTACAGCATCCGCGAAGCTGCTAAAAATAATTTTGTATCCACATCAAGTATTTCTCGTCTTTGTATAAAGCTTGGGTTAAGCGGTTACAGTGAGCTGAAATTTTATTTGAAAAACCAAAACGATTATCTTCAAGAGAATCAGGATGACACCCATTCTTCTATGAAGAAAACTGCATCAGTGCTTCTGAATACTTTTCAGCAAAATTATAGGAAAACAATTGACCAGCTTAATGAGACAGACCTGGAACAGTTTATTAAACTGTTAACTGATTCTTCACATATCGGTGTGTGCGGCTCAGGGATCTCAGAGATTGTTGCAAACTACTTTACCCAGCGATTCCAAATCATTGGAAAGGATACATGGCTGGTTAACGTAAGTGCTCCTGGCGGAATATACATGAACCAATTGGCCAAAAGCCAGCTTATGGTTGTGTTCTCAAGATCTGGTGAGTCATCCTATGTATTATCAAAAGCTCAAATCGCGAAACGACAGGGAATCAAAATAGCGGCTATTACAAGCAGCCAAAACAGTACTCTGGCCGAAATGGCCGACTTGATTTTGCCTATATACGGTTCACGTGAACCTCTTGATGTGTCGTATAATATTACCTCTTACAACTCGATTGTGGCTCTATTCATTGACCTTCTACTACAGTTGTATATGGAGGCTGCGAGTGATGGCAGGGTGTAAAAAAACCTTAGAGAATTGATATATCTAAAAAAGCAGGATACACCAGTTGAAAGAATATCATGTAATGTTTAATTATTATGACTTCGAATGTGTACGCACAGCAACATAAAAAAAGAAATACCAATCATACATGCTACCCATAACCAAGCCATTTGCATGTTCCCCGAGTCAATGGCTGTATATATAGCAGTGGGCGTTGTTTGTGTTTTTCCCGGAATGTTCCCTGCAAACATTAGTGTAGCTCCAAATTCACCCAATGCCCTTGCAAAACTCAGGATTACACCCGAAATAATGGATTTACGTGCTAGTGGAATTGAAACAAACAAATATAATTCTATTTCATTTGCACCATCCAGACGCGCAGCATTCTCAATATCTTTGTCAATCGCTTCAAATCCTGTTTTAGAAGATTGATACATAAGCGGAAAAGCTACCACAGTAGAAGCGATAACAGCTGCCCACCACGTAAACATAACAGGCTGATTAAAAATCCACTCAATTAATTGTCCTGCTGGAGCATTCCTTCCAAAAAACATAATTAACAAAAAGCCCACGACCGTAGGCGGTAATACTAACGGCAAAAGAAAAACTGTTTCAATGATTACTTTCCCTTTGAATTTAGTATTACTCATTACCATCCCCGTTAATAATCCAAAAACTAAAACCATTACTCCTGAGACAGATGCTATCTCAATGGAGAGTCTGACCGGTGACAGAAAGTCTGTTGTCATTTTAATTCATGCAGACCTTTAAAACCATACATTTTGAAAATCTTGATAGAGCTGCCATTTTGAAGGTAATTGTAGAATAGTTGGGTTTCTTTTGGATGGGGACTATTTTTGATCATCCCCACTGGATAAATAATCTGATCGTGTGTGTCTTCCTTTGCGGTTGCTGCAATTTTAACTTTTTGGGAAGTCAATGCATCCGTTTTGTAGACAATTCCTGCGTCAACATTGTTCGTCTCAACATATGCAAGCACTTGACGAACATCCTTACCATAAACTACATTCCCTTCAATCGCTTTCCAAACATTTACTTTTTCTAATGTATCCTTTCCATATTGTCCTGCTGGTACAGATTCAGGAATTCCAAGTGCTGTTTTATCAGCTTTGGTGAGGTCTTTGAATGTTTTGATCCCTTTACTTGAATCTTTTGGAACTATCAACACGAGGCCGTTGCTTAATAGACCTATTCCATTTTTCTTATCAATAAGTCCATCCTCTACTAATTTCTGAAATTTGTCCTCATCAGCTGAAAAGAACACATCTACAGGTGCTCCTTGAGAGATTTGTTGTTGGAGAGCCCCTGAAGCTCCAAAGTTATAGTTTATAATTACATTAGGATGTTTCTTTTCAAAGCTTGATTTTATGTCTTTTAAGGCATCCTGTAAGCTTGAAGCTGCTGAAACAGTTAATTCCACTTTTTTATCTGAGGATTCTTGTTCCTGAGCTTCTGATTTTTCACTTTGTACATTTGTTGAACACCCAGACATGACTGCTAATAGAAGAATCATCAAGAAATAAAGAAGGAATATTTTTCTCATTATTGCGCTTCCTTTCTTGCTATTTATTATTGAGCAGGACTTACTATGAAGGTTAAAAAAGAACGATTAGGATGTCTTCTTTATGATCAGCTAATCGGTCTCCCCATTTCTATGCGGTAGCTGATTCTCACAAAGAAACAGGAACATCAAAGATTCTTTCTTTTTTTTTCAAAGAATTTCCTTTCTATTTCACTCATATCAAATTTAAAAACAAAAGCAATCCCTAAAAAAAGAGAAAATAAATTTAAAAACCAATCCTTATTGTTCTTTCTTGTGCCTAGGCATTTAAATATTTCCTGGAATTGAATTCTTTCATCCGCAGCAACAATAGGAACAGCACCAAAATACTTTAATACCAAATCAAGCTTGAGATGAACCGCCAGCACAAGCATATCGTTTAAAATTTCGGTGTAATCTCCAATATCTTTTTTGTTATAAAGGTTTATGAGATTTCTGTTCACATTGGAAATTATTAAGTCTGTATCAGCCTCTGGTATATTTGTGTTACCTATCATTTTTTTTAAGTCCATAACAGCTCCTCCTTTTACTTCATAGTATTACAATCTTCAAAGATTTCTTTGAAGACTACTAAAGGTTAGGGATTTATATTTAAACAATAGACTTATAATTTAGAAATAAAGCAACTGCATCGAAATCATAAATAATATTATCCATGAATTGGCTTGTCAAATACATAAATGGTCATTGCAGTATCCGTTTCTATATCAATATCTGTAAAGATGTTCACAATTTTTGCGTCGGTTATCTCCTCAATTTTTTTCAAGACCACAGGATTTTTATAAAGCTGCTTTACTAACTTAGTTCGCGTATCATGAACAACTCGCTGCCCTTCTATCGAACCTATCATAAAATGTTCAACATTTGTCAGATTTCCTTTCATCTCACTAATGACCCAAGGTCCTACAAATCGTGTAGTAATTTCTTTCGGTCCATTTCCAACATATTCTTTGCGTATTTCACGGAGCAGCATATTGAACTGATGTTCCATATTTCTTTTCATTTTCATTTCCCCTATCTGATTTTTTAATGATTTTTAGCTTCCGCAGGAGGCAAGAGCAGGTAACTTATTATTAGCACGAAAATCACCAAAGATAACCAAAAAATTTGAATTGGTTCTTTGTTATTTACTATTATGAATCGAATTGTAGCTGTAATTCCAATATATAGAAGGTATCGTAATGGGAAATGGTGATCTTCTTCGAAATATCGTACAATTATGGAAATAAAACCAAAATACAGGAAAAATATAAGTATTTTACTGAAAATTTCATGAACATTTTTATTACTCAATAAAGCATCGTTTAAAATGTAATAAAGTTCTCTAAAAAGAAAAAAAGTAATAATAAAGCTAAGAAAAATCAATGATGTATTCAACATCATTTGATACAGTTTTATCAGCCACTTCCCATTTTTTAGCTTATCAGATCCAAACATTAGTATCCTCCATTATTCCCTTTTGACATGAATGAAATCTCTTTCCCAAAATAACTTAGGCTACTTTTTATTTTTATCATTGAAAAAAATCTTGAAATACAATCGCCCTATACTTTTTTCTAAGAGTCGTACAGGGCAATTACAAGATTTCTGTCATGGCTTATAAGGTGTAAGAAGAATAAACATGTCTTCAATTTTGAGTATATCTACTGATGCTAATCCTTTAGTCCTTCACCTAATCCCTTTAATAAGTCAAGAGAATACTTTATTACGCGATTAACATCTGGATCTCTCATTAATTTTACTAAATCAAAAACGCCAACTTTTTTATTTGTTCGAATGCCTTCTTCTGCTTTTTGAAGACCTTTCGTTAGACCTCCCATCAGTTTTTTTGTTGTTTCAGGGTCTATTTCTGTCAAAATTCCAGCTGCAGCCATTGCATTATTAAGGGCATTTGTTACAGGCGGACGTAACATTTGTCCTACTGCTATTTTTGCTACTTGTTCTTTTGCTTCAACAAGATTATTAATGGCTCCAAGAATTCCGCTCTTGTGAAGTTCTTGGAGAAGTTGAATGGTTTCTTTAATCCCATCGGCATTTTGGGATAAGTCTTCTAAAACATTATTAAGTGATTGATCCTGTATTTCCTTTTCAGAAAGGATTGGTTCATCTATCTTCGTAATTGGCCTTGCCATTATTCGGTACCTCCCGGTGTATTCAAATCTACTAGAGCATTATGAATACATATTTTGTAAAGCCTCTGGAGATTTGGAGAAGTTGTATGGTTGCTTTAATTCCATCGATATTTTAGGATAAATCTTGAAAAACCTGACTAAAGTTCCGTATTTCTTCCTCAGATGAATAAGTGTATCTAATGGTAATTTTGGTGTTCCCATCACTTTTTACCTCCTGGTATATTCAAGTCTGCAATTGGTTCGTAATCTTTGCGTGCCCATTTCCGATCCACTTGGACACCTAGCTGCGGATTACGTTTTGCATAACGAGGATTATATAATGGAAGTGGTCTGCTTCCTTTTTCTTGTAATAACTCCATTTTGACTTTTATTTGTTTGTAGGCTGGAGTTTGTGTCCGAACGTCACCAACACTACCAGTTAAAAGATTAATTGCATTTTCATGACTTACTGAGTGCATAGGAACATACAATTCTTTGCCTTGAACTCGATCGGTTACAACTGCCCGAAGCTTAATCGCACCATATGGAGAAATAAGCCGAACTAATGATCCGTCTACTGCCTTACGGTCTCGGGCAAGTTCAGGTGAGATTTCTACGAACACCTCAGGTAATTTGTACTGAAGCCCTTTTGATTTATTTGTCATATTACCAACGTGGAAATGTTCTAAGAGTCGACCATTGTTTAAAGTAAGATCGAATTCTTGTGAAAATTCGATAGGCGGAACATATTCTTTAAGAGAAAAACGTGCCTTTCCATCAGGGAAATTAAAGCGCTTTGTATAAAGAAGCGGTTCATCTGTTCCATCTATTTGTACTGGCCACATTAAACTATTCCATTCTTCAAGTCTCTCGTATGATACGCCTGCAAAAGTTGGACACAGACCAGCTACTTCATCCATAATTTCGCTTGGATGTTGATAGTTCCAATCAAATCCCATGTATTTTGCAATTTGTTGAATAATCCACCAGTCTGGTCTTGATTCTCCTAGTGGCTCAAGTGCTTGATAAAGTCGTTGGATTCGTCGTTCTGTATTGGTGAATGTGCCGTCTTTTTCAAGGGATGGTGCTGCTGGTAACACAACATCTGCAAATTGTGCAGTTTTTGTTAAGAAAACATCTTGTACTACAAAGAATTCTAACTTGCTGAGCGTTTCATGCACATGGTTGGAGTTTGAATCTACCCAAGCCATATCTTCTCCCATAAGATACATGGCTTTTAGGTTTCCATCTTCTGATGCCTCTAACATATCAATGTTCGTAAATCCTGGTTTTTCAGAGATTTTAACGCCATAAGCTTTTTCAAAATTAGCACGAGCTGCGTTGTCTGTTAAACGCTGATTACCAGCGAGCCATTGTGGCAGAGCTCCCATATCACATGAACCTTGTACATTGTTGTGTCCGCGAAGCGGAAATGCTCCTGCTCCAGTACGGCCGAAATTACCAGTTACCAGAAGAAGGTTAACAATTGCACCTGACGTATGGGAACCTGCGACATTTTGAGTAACGCCCATTCCCCATAAAATACATGTCCCATCTGCTTCATGAATCATTTTAGCTGTCTTAATTAACTGTTCTTTTGGAAGACCAGTAACTTCAACTGCATAGTCAAGTGTATATTTTTCAAGAAGTTTCAAGTACTCATTGTAGTAATTTACACGAGCTTTAATGAATGATTCATTGTGCCAGCCTTGATCAATCATATATTTTGCAATAGCAGTTAACCAAACAAAGTCCGTTCCTTGTTTTGGATGTAAAAATAAATCAGAACGCTCTGCCAGTTCATGCTTACGAAGATCTGATACAATCAGTTTTTGCCCACGCAATTTCTTTGCACGCTTCACTCGTGTCGCTAAAACAGGATGTCCTTCAGTTGGATTAGCACCAACCGTGATAACAAGTCCTGCATTTTCAATATCTCGAATGGTACCTGAATCTCCGCCATAGCCAACAGTGGCAAGTAATCCATCTGTTGCAGGAGATTGACAGTAGCGCGAACAGTTATCCACGTTATTTGTTCCAAACACTTGACGAGCCAATTTTTGCATAAGGTACGATTCTTCGTTTGTTGTCTTCGATGAACTTACAAAGCCAAGCGCATCTCCTCCGTACGTTTCTTTAATGGAACCCATTTTTTTCGCAATTAATGAAAGTGCTTCATCCCAAGTCGCAGGAACAAATACATCTTCTTTGCGAATTAAAGGTGCAGTAAGGCGTTGTTCACTATTTACAAAGTCCCAGCCGAATTTTCCTTTCACACATGTTGAAACACTGTTTACAGGACTATTTTCAGATGGTTCTACTTTTAAAATTTCCCGTCCTTTGGTCCATACTTCAAATGAACATCCAACACCACAAAATGTACAAACAGTTTTTGTCTTTTTCGTACGTTTATCACGAGCAGCTGCTTCCACTTCTGATAATGCAAATATTGTTTTATAATCCGGTTCGACTTCTTTAATAAGGTCAACCATTGGGTTTAGTAAGTCTTTCGGAATCGCGGTCATAAGCCCAGCTTCGCCTAACATTGATTTTTCCATCAATGCATTACATGGACAAACTGTGGCACACTGTCCGCAAGATACACAAGAAGACTCATTGATGGACTTTCCATCATCCCACATTACACGTGGAATTTCGCGTTCCCAATCGATGGATAGAGTTTCATTCACTTGTAAATCTTGACATACTTCTACACAACGTCCACAAAGGATACATTGATCGGGATCATATCTATAAAAAGGATGCGACATATCCACATCATATCCTTTTTCTCGGTATGGACGAGTTTGATGTTCAATTTCTAACAGCTCTGCTGTGTTATGAACACGACAATTACCGTTGTTATTATCACAAACTGTACAATACAGTAAGTGATTCTCTAAAATACGGTCCATTGCTTCTGTTTGTGCATTTTTGGCCCGTTCTGAGGAAGTTAAAATATTCATTCCTTCTTCAAATTCTGTCGAACACGCTCTCAGAATTTTACCATCGATTTCACACATACAGGTATCGCAGGTTTGAATGGGACCTAAAACTTCTGAATAACAGATATGGGGGTGTTCTACTCCTTGTTGCAAGAGATAATCAAGAATTTTAGTCCTTTTTTCTACTTCGTGCTGCTGTCC
>NZ_PKLB01000009.1:242955-269443 GCF_002858905.1 Bacillus sp. UMB0893
TATTTATTATAATATTTAATACGTTTATCCTCAATAACAAATTTTTCTGTACCCTAATATATGAATCTCGCCAACAATGTCCTAAGATTTGTAATATTTCTTAGCTAATCTATTATAAAAAAAGTACTGTCTCCTTATCCTCCACTTACTGGAGGGATAAAAGCAATCGTATCTTGATCTTTTATTATTTCATCATCTGTTACAAAGCTTTCGTTAATAGCTGTCATAACTTGGTTAAGAGATGAAAGAGAGTATTTATTTTGAAGATATTGTTTTAGTTGGTGAATCGTTATATTTTCTATTTCGACTATTTTTAATTTATCTAATCCAATTTCCTCGCGTATTCCTGCAAAAAATAAAACCGTAATCATTTCTCAGTCCTCCTTGCCTGGTTTCCCTTCTGGATATTCAGTGGTCTCTAATTGATCTCCAATCCACCTCGTTCCGTCTTCCCAAAATTCTTTTTTCCAAATAGGCACTATCTGTTTGATTCGTTCAATGGCATATTCATTTGCTTTGTATGCCGTTTTACGATGTGGTGAGGAGACCGCGATAACAATAGCAATATCACTTATTTCTAACTTACCTATTCTATGTGTTATAGCAACACATGTATCCGGCCACCTCCCCTTAATTTCTTTGCCTATTTGACTCAGCATTTTTACTGCCATTGATTCGTATGCTTGATACTCAAGAGATAACGTTCTCTTCCCTTTTGTAAATTCCCTCACAGTTCCAACAAAGAGTGTAATGGCGCCAGCTTCTCTTCTGGAAACTTGATTTTTTACTTCTTCTACAGATATAGTGTCATGTACAATATTAAATAAATTTTTTTCCATCTTTTTTCACCACTTCTTCCATTAAAAAATCTATATATAGCTTTTCTTGATTTAAATGAAAAACTTGATGATTTTTAAGTAGTTCTTTATCCAATTCAATATGACTAATCACACACTGAACGTTTGTTAATAAATAGAGCAGTGAAAGATCCTTTTCATTTCGAATTAAAACCACTTTTGGATAACTCTCTTTTTTATATCCTTCTATGAAAATGACATTCAGGGGGAAAAAGGTATATAATTTAATAATTTCTTTAAGGCTCCAATTGTCAGCTTTAGCAGATAATTGGAAGACGCCGCCTCCTTCTACACTAGACACAATAGCACCACTTTTATAATGGCGTATGCTGTCTTTAGAAGAGGAATCAATGTTTGGAAACCCTCCGTGTCCGTGATGCTTAATTGATGCAGCATTTAATCCGTCTTGTTCGGCCCTAGATATTAATTTTTCCATTAGGGTTGTTTTGCCGCTATTTTGAAACCCTACGATCTGTAGGATGGAACAATGTTTTCCCAAGGCCATTCACTTCCTTGCACGTCTTCTAATAGCAAAACATCAACAACCATTCCTTTTTTATATCCTCTTGAGCCTCCAGGAAGAACAATAAATGCATTTGCACTAGCTAAAGAGGAAACGGCACCGGATTTATTAAAACCTGAAGGAGAAACGATTAACTTGCCCTTATTGTATGAAAGAGTTCCTCTTATAAATCGGGTAAATGGATTGGGTTTTACAAAGTCTTTTCCTAAATATGCGATTTCTCTTTTGAGATGTGGTTTGTCATTGAATAAATACATACGGATTACAGGACGAACAAATAATTCACATCCAACGTAACAAGCAGACGGATTTCCTGATAATCCAAATAAGAGTTTCCCATTCAAATGAGCTACTGTTGTTACACTCCCTGGTCTCATCGCTACTTTATTAAAAAGAACAGATGCTCCCAGCTTGTCATAGATAGCTGGTAAATAATCATAGTCTCCTACTGACACACCGCCTGTTGTTACAAGTATATCTACTTTGGTTAAAGCATTTTTTACAGCAGCAAAACAGCTATCAAATTCATCGCTTAGTTTTCCGAGGTATTTAACGTTTCCTCCAGCTCTTTCAATTTGAGCCATAATCATGTACGAATTGCTATTTCGAATTTTCCCTGGTGTCAGTGAATCACTCACTTCAAGAAGCTCACTTCCAGTAGCTAAAACTCCCACAACAGGCTTTTTGACAACAGGTACCTTACTGTATCCGAATGTAGCTAAAAGCGCTATAATACCTGGATTGATAAACGTCCCTTTTTTTACTAATATTGTTCCTTTTTTTGCATCTTCACCTTCAAAGGAGATGTTATGACCTTTGTTAAGAGAACGCTTGATTTCAATAAACTTTTGATTGCTTTTTGTATACTCTTTCACTAATTCAAGCATGATAACCGCGTTACATCCTTCAGGAATCCCGGCACCGGTCATAATTCTAACAGCTTCAAAAGCCCCGGCTTGTCCATTAAAGACCATACCTGCACCTATTTCTCCTACTACTTTTAATGAAATTGGATGATCAGAACTAGCTTTTTTCGTATCTTCTGCTCTAACAGCAAACCCATCATATGGAGAACGGTTAAACCAAGGAATATTGTGGTCAGCTATTAAGTCTTCCGCTAAGAAACGGCCATGGGCTAATTCAAGTTGGATTAATTCCTTCATACCATTTTTGGCATATTCCATTACTTTTAAGACACATTCTTCAACAGATACAGGAAATCGTTTTGATACCATAATCTAATCCTCACTCCATTTATTAGCCTAATAGACGATAATAAAGATTTTTAGCAAGCTGGATGTTGTTGGTTCCATGAATAAAAACACGTCCATCTTTAAATATAACCATCCGATAGTCCTGAAGCTGACAAGATAATAGATACTTATTTTTAGTTACTGTACCGTAAGCTTTTAGTAATTTCTCCACTTGGTCAAAACTATACTCGACCATTTTGGCAGGTCTAATTTGTACTGTATTTCGTCCACATAATACTTCTGTCTTTGTCTGATTATCATAAGATAAATTTGGATATGTTCTGACGGTTCCACAAGATGGGCAACTTTCGGTTTTTATTTTGTCTAAATTAAATGAATGATACTGGTTACTCCATACATCAAATGTCAAAAAGGTATTCCTTACTGTTGAAAAATCCTCTACAAGAATTTTAAATGCTTCTGTTACTTGATAAGCAGCAACAATTTGAACAGCCGGGCTAATTATTCCTGCTGTATCGCATGTTGCACCTCCGATAGGCACTCTTTTCAGGATACAATTCAAACAGGGTGTTCTTCCTGGAATAACTGTATAAGTGGCTCCATAACTTCCTGCACATGAACCATAAACCCATGGAATGTTATACTTATGTGAAAGATCATTTATAATAAATCGAATATCAAAATTATCTGTACCATCGATAATGATATCAACATTACTTAATAAATTTTCCAAATTTTCAGGTCTTGCATCCATCACAAGTGCTTCAATTTCAACTTCTGAATTAATTTGTTTCAAACGCTTTTCGGCAGCAATCGCTTTTGGAATTTTATCATTCGCATCTTTTTCGGTATACAGCTGTTGGCGCTGCAAATTGCTCCATTCAACATAATCTCGATCAATAATAGTTAACTTTCCAATACCTGCTCTTACAAAAGCTTCAGCACAAGCACTCCCTAATGCACCAACTCCTACGATTAGCACATGCTTATGTCTGATTTTTTCTTGCCCTTTAAAACCTATTTGTTTGAACAGCTGTTGCCGAGAATAACGATCAGTCAACGATCTCTCTCCCTTTCTTTCAAAAATTATTTCTTTTAGTTCTAATACATCAGCTATATATACATATTATAAAATTGTTAATCTTTGATATTCCCCATGTATTAGATGTAAGATAATAATCCAAGGGTATTATGTTTATGAAAAGGAAGAGTCTTATAACGATGTAAAAAGAAACACTTATTTAATAATCTTCCTATTTATTAAGGAGTGTACTAAAGAATCATGCATTACCATCATTCAAATCAACCCACAACAGCTGGTACTGCAGTACTGACTGTTAGTGATACACGAACACTGCACGATGATAAAAGCGGAAAAGAAATTCAAAACCTTTTAAAAAAGCAGAATCATATCCTACATAAAAATCACATTGTAGAGGAATTAAATAGACAATGAAAATTGCAGGCATTATTTTAGCTGGCGGAAAATCATCACGTTACGGAAAGCCAAAAATGTTTGAAATATATAAGAACAAATATTTTTATCAATATAGTGTAGATGCATTAAAGGAATGTTCACTCTTTCCAATTGTAATTTCCACAAATGAAAGTTTAATTCCCTATTTTAGGGAAGATGATGTGGACTTTGTTGTTGAAAAAGAAACAGAAGCTTATCAAGGTCCTTTATTTGCAATGTATAATACATTTTCAAAAATCTCTAATGTCGAATGGTTTTTTGTGTTATCATGCGATATTCCTTTTATTACATCTGCTTTTGTAGAGAAAATGATTCGCTTAACTGAAAATAGTCAATATGATGCCATTGTTCCGGATCAATTAGGTACTATACATCCGCTTTTAGCTCTTTATCATCGAAGAAGTCTTGTTAAAATGGAACAACTGCTTGGAAAGAATAAACGAAAAGTTCGTTTATTACTAGATGAAATATCAGTACTAACCGTTCCTTTCTCTTCCAAAGATAAGATATTTATAAACATTAATAATCCAGAAGAATGGATTGACATTGAATAAAGAAAAGATTGTGGTTCAACATATGAACTTAATGAATGTATTTAACAAACCTGCATGGCGGAAACGATTATTAAAAGAAAATGATTACATTTTATTGAAAAAATCTCCGCTTTTTCCACCTGTTTTTTGTACTAAAAAAGTATCTTTAATGACCATTGTTTTATCAACAGCTTTACACATATCATAAAAAGTAAGAGCAGCAATTGATACGGCAGTTAAAGCTTCCATCTCAACTCCAGTTTGACCACTGCACTTAATTGTAGCTTGTATAATCAAATCGTACTCATTGTCGCGTTTTTGATAATTAAATGTAAAATCACTTCCTTGCAAAACGATTGGATGGCACATTGGAATGACATCCGCTGTTTTTTTAGCAGCCATAATTCCAGCAATCTGTGCTACTTGAAGGGGATCCCCTTTTTTTATGAATCCATTTTGTATTGCTTCGAATAGTTTATTAGACAAAACAATCGTACTTTGAGCAATAGCAGTCCGTGTCTTACTATTTTTTTGAGAAATATCGACCATCTTAGATCTTCCTTCTTCATTCCAATGTGAGAAATTACTCATAGCTGTCTCCTTTGTTCACCCGGGATAATTGAATCAGATCGCTGCGTAAAAAGGTCCGTGTAAAGAAATGCTCTTAACTTAATATAGAGACTAGAAAATAGGACTACCTTTTAAAGGATATAAATATTCTTTAAAAGGTAGTCTCTTTTTTAGAATTATTACTTTATCAAAGCAAATAAAAAATATAGTTGCTCTTCTTTATAAATTTGTTAATTTTAACCTCCAATATGAGACATTTCTACTTTTGATCGGTTTATTGAATGATCACCAATTGCTCTTTCATCAGAATAGCGGTCACTGCGATGATTCCAAATATCAGTGATTTTGTTGATTATCGCATCATCTGATTCGCCTGAGCGAAGCAAATGACGCAGATCATACCCTTTTGATGCAAATAAACATGTATATAATTTCCCTTCAGCAGAAACTCGAACTCTTGAGCAGGTTGAACAAAAAGAGTCGGTAACAGATGAAATGATTCCTATTTCTTGATCACTCCCTATATAACGGTATCTAGTTGCTACCTCCCCTACATAATTTGGCTCAATTTGCTCAAGAGGCATAATTGTTCCAATTTGATCTAAAATCTCTTGTTTAGTCATTACTTCTGTCATTCTCCAGCCATTAGAATTTCCTACATCCATATACTCAATAAAGCGAAGAGTATGTTTATTTTCTTTAAAATATTTCGCCATAGGAATGATATCTTGATCGTTTTTCCCTTTTTGAACAACCATGTTCACTTTAACTTTCAGTCCTGCATCAGAAGCTGCCTGAATGCCATCTAAAACTCTCGATACTTTGCTTTTATTTCCATTTAATTGATTGAAACGCTGATCATCTAAAGAATCTAGACTAATTGTCACCCGTCTTAACCCAGCATTAAACAAATCAGGGGCGAATTTTTTAAGAAGTGATCCATTCGTTGTAATAGCAATATCTTCCGATTTACTAATTGACTTCAAACGATGTATTAATTCAGGAAGATCCTTGCGTAATAGAGGTTCTCCTCCTGTAATACGTATCTTTTTGACACCTAAGGAAACAAATATACGGGTTAATCGTTCCATTTCATCAAAAGAAAGAATTTTATCGGAAGATAAAAAAGGATAATCAGGACCAAATATTTCTTCCGGCATGCAATATCGACAGCGAAAATTACAACGATCGGTCACTGATAAACGAAGATCTCTCAAGGGGCGTTGTAATTTATCTAAGATACCTTTTTCCATAATTCCCTCTCCTTTCTATGGCAGAAAACCAACTGCTATTAAATTCATATTATGTCTTCCTGTTTTTTTGAATCCTTTCAGGATGTGTGTAAATATTGAAAGAGTGATTTCGAATAAAACCTACTGTTGTAATCCCTAGATCTTCTGCTAAATTTAATGCTAATTCAGTAGGAGCAGATTTCGATAGAACGATCTCACAACCAATTTTTGCTATTTTCAATAAAATTTCTGAAGATATTCGACCGCTAAAAACAATGATTTTATTACCAATTGAGATGTTATTTTTCAAACAATATCCGTATATTTTATCCAAAGCATTATGTCTTCCTATATCCATCCGACTTAGCATAAAACCATTTACATCGCATAGAGCAGCATTATGAACTCCCCCAGTGTCCCGGAAAATAGAGGATGAATTCTGTAAATGATTCATTAAACGCAGACAGTCATCCGGAGAGATTTTGACTCGGATTTCATTCATTTTTTTAGCTGTTAATGCATCATTAACGAAGACAAACCCTTGCCTGCTCATTCCACAGCACGATGTAATATAACGCTTATTCTGAATATTTCGATAAAAAGGATTCATATTATCTATTTTTACAAATACGTACCCTTCTTTTTCTTGAACCCATATTTCTTTGATATCTTCATATTTCCGCATAATTCCTTCGGATGCTAAGTAACCGATAACCATATCTTCAATGTATTCTGGTGTACAAACCATCGTAACAAATTCTTGTTCATTAATTTTTACTGTAACAGGAAACTCGGTAACAATTATGTCCTCAGCATCTTTTATGTGTCCGTATGAGAATTTAAGAATTCTTCTTTTTCCTACTATTGGTTTCATAAGGTAATCCACCCTATTTAAATCATATTTTTATTGATGAATTCTATACTTCTTCTTGTCTGAATTAGTTCCTACTATCTTTCTTTTATATATAGGGATTGCCTTGAATCAAGAGACAAAATTGAAAAAGTGAGCTAATAAGCAGGCGGATATTTCAAGAACTTTTTATAATCATTAAAGCTCCGCACACACTCAATGACATCTAATTTGATAAATCAATTAAGTGCTCTAATAATTTGTATTTTATAGATATAGCCTGTCCAGTTTGAGTACTGTTTTAGTCTGAAATGCTATTCAGATACCATATATGATGCTGTTTGGTAAGTGATAAATTTAAGGAATTGGTCTATCTGGGATACTTATTTTATAACTCTAACTATTCTCAGCATTATAATTCTCCTTTTTTAAAATCAAAAAGCCCACCACAAAATAAAATGCGTATATACTATACACAGTTTTATTTTATGATGGGCTAATTACTAAGCAGTTTTATCTACCAGCAATCCATCTCATTAATTTAGTAAATATAAAAACAGGATATTAAGGCAATTTGCAATTACCTAACATCAATGTTTTTTTATGCTTTTATTATAATACTTTTAATGTTTAACCTCAATAGCAAATAAACAGTTACCATGGTTATCCTTATTATAAATAATTTATACAGGATTTGATTCTCGTGTAATTTTCCAAGATGTTTATTTCTTTAGGAAATTACAGATTGTTGACATAACAATGGATCTAATTTATGTTAAATTGTAATGATTATCAACATCACTTCCAGGATTTAGGGCGTTATCGATGATGTAGGATCCGCAGATTCGAAGAGCCTTATGGCGTGGAAGTTGAAAAAATCATACAATGTTCAAATACTTTGTTACGTAGAACAGTTGGTCTTTTTTTGATGATTATTGACCATAATATAAATGAGACTATAAAATATATAAGTTTATAAGATAAAAGGACTGAAATGTATGTTGACACATGAAAAAATTTTGAACGCTCTAAAACATGTTGAAGATCCCGAGCTTCATAAAAGCATCGTAGATTTAAACATGGTACGAAATATTCGAGTTGATGGCACCACTATTCAACTCGAAGTTGTTTTGACGATCCAAGGTTGTCCATTAAAAGCAAAAATAAAAGAAGATGTCGAAAATTCTCTTCGTAATATAGGGGCTTCTACTGTTTCGTTAACCTTTGGCTCTATGACAGCAGAAGAGCGTGCTGCATTGACAAAAAAGCTGAAGAATAACTCTACAACAAAAACAGGTATGCCTGCCATGTTATTACCTGATTCAGGTGTACAATTTATTACTGTGACAAGTGGAAAAGGTGGTGTGGGAAAATCCACCGTTACCGTTAATCTAGCCATAGCTTTGACCCGATTGGGAAAAAAAGTCGGGATTTTAGATGCAGATATATACGGTTTTAGTATTCCTGCAATGATGGGAGTTATACAAAAGCCAACTATGATTGACAAGACAGTAATCCCGATCATTAGTCATGGCGTTAAAATCATGTCAATGGGATTTTTCACAGATAATAACAATCCAGTCATGTGGCGAGGGCCGATGCTCAACAAATGGATTCAAAACTTTCTAGCAAACACGCATTGGGGTGAACTGGATTATCTGCTTCTTGATTTACCTCCTGGTACAGGAGATGTAGCCATAGATGTAGCTGCGATGATTCCTCAAGCAAAGGAAATCATTATCACTACTCCTCATAATGTCGCATCTTTTGTTGCTTCACGAGCAGGTGCCATGGCAAAACATACCAAACACGAAATTTTAGGGATTGTCGAAAATATGGCTTATTATGAAGAACAAGACGGTTCAAGGAATTACCTTTTTGGGAAAGGCGGCGGTGATATGCTAGCCGAACAGCTGCAATCCGAAGTGATCGCAAGAATCCCTTTTGCTAAACGTGAAGAAAACA
Organism: Bacillus sp. UMB0893; assembly: GCF_002858905.1. NCBI lineage: Bacteria > Bacillati > Bacillota > Bacilli > Caryophanales > Bacillaceae > Bacillus > Bacillus sp. UMB0893. The sequence goes on from NZ_PKLB01000009.1 coordinate 252,177, forward strand.
AAGGTTCAACTATATATGATGAAGATTCCCTTACAGGAGAACTGTTTACATCTTTAGCTGAAGACATAGTCTATAGAGGAGAAACAATTTCACAAAAAAATTTAAGGGTAACATAAAAGGGTTTTCCCCTTTTTATGTTACCCTTTTACTTTTGTTACTGTAATTCCTCATTCTCAAAATTTGTAATCTGACGATCGGTTCTACAGTTATCACATAGGTGGAGCATTCTTGTTCTAGTAACTTCATTACCCTCTCGTATCACATCTTCTTCAGAACCACAAACTTCACATACTCTCATCATATTGGCCCCTTATTCTTATATTTCTTTCTGCAAAAAACTAATCATTAATGTGATATCCAGTATCTTTAACAGCCTGAAGAAAGTCTACACGTGAGGCAGCTTTCTCATCATAAGTAAACATAGCTGTTTTGTTTACTAAACTTACTTCTGCATCACTGATTCCCCACACTGCATGCAGCGCCTGAAGGATTTTATTAGCATCTTGTTCATTTTTTATTCCCTCTATCTTAATACTTCCTTTTTCCAATTTGCACATTCCCCTTTTTAATGTAGCTCTTTTTTATCCCGCTGAAACACTTCTCCCATTCCCTCTAATAACCCTAACATCGTACCAAGTGCCGTTCTTACATTTTCATTCCGAACACTGTTTCCGAGCTTCCATAAACTCACTCTTTCGTTTTTCTCAACATTTTCTCCAAATTTCTCAAGGCCCCGACTAACTCCGTTCAGCATGATTTGTAGTTGATCAGGATTCAATTGGCCAAGGAAATTCATAACGTTTATTCCAGATTTGATCGTATTGTGCATGCTGGGCTGATTGATCTGCTTTATTGCAATAACCCCTACATCAACACGTTTTTCAAGCAACCCGTTTAGAGCATTAAAGACACCTATATCTTGGAGTTGTTTTAAAATGCTAATTGTTGACATGATGGCTTCCCGGTTATTGGCAAGGGCTGCAACAATATCTGTGATTGCTTGTGCTTGTTCCTGTTCAGGAGTAGGAATCTCTTTTTTAATTTGCTTAATTGCTTTCGCCAAATTCGTCTCCACCTTTTTCGAGTAATTCCGGAATTTGAGTAAAGTCATTCCGTTTCCACTTTTCTTCCACTCTTACACTGATTTGCGGCATTCGGTTTCCAAATCGATAATTTACCTTTGGTAACGGTGATTCTCCTGTTTTTTCTAACACTTCCATTTTAACGCCCATTTCTTTATAAGCCGGCGTATGAGTAACCAAGTCATGATAACTACTTGTCAGATGGTTAACAGCTTCATCGTCTTCTCGTGTATTCATTGGCAAGTACAATTCCTTTCCTTTTACACGATCTGTGACAATCGTTCTTACTTTAACTTGTCCATATGGAGACGTTAAACGTACTAAGCTGCCATCTTGAAGACCTCTTTCCTTCGCTAGTTCCAATGAAACTTCCAGCCAAGGATGTGGAACCTTGTGTGTAAGTCCTGGAGATCTGTAAGTCATGTTTCCTTCATGGAAATGTTCCAACAGTCGACCATTATTTAAATGCAAATCAAATTCCTCTCCTGCTTCAAAAGGTGGAGTCCATTCAACAGGAAAGAGTCTTGCTTTCCCATCTGGAAAACCGAATCCGTCTAGGAAAAGAACTGGAGTGTCAGTACCATCTTTAGCAACTGGCCAAATTTGGCTGTTAAATCCTTCGAGCCTTTCATAACTTACACCCGCTAAAATGCTGCAAAGGCTTGCTGCCTCATCCATAACTTCACTTGGATGCTCGTAAGTCCAATTCGCTCCAAAATGATTTGCAAGTTCTTTGAAGATAAGCCAATCTGGTTTTGACTCACCTAGTGGATCGAACACTTTATAAAATCTTTGAATTCGGCGCTCAGTGTTCACGAAAGTACCATCTTTTTCGAGACTAGGGGCGGCTGGCAAAACAACATCAGCAAATTGTGCTGTTTTACTGAAAAACACATCTTGTACCACAAAGAAATCTAAACTTGCAAGCTCAGAATCCACAAAGTTTGTATTCGAATCCACAAATGCCATCTCTTCTCCAAATAAGTACATTGCCTTTAATTTGCCTTCCTTAATTCCTTCAAGCATTTGATGATTATCATATCCAGGACCTTTAGGCAAAGTAACACCCCATGCCTTTTCAAATCGTTTTCTAGCTTGTTCATCTTGAACAGGTTGATATCCTGGTAACCAAATAGGCACCGTACCAAAATCACAAGCACCTTGAACGTTATTATGTCCTCTAAGCGGGTAGGCTCCCACTCCTTCTCGTGCATAGTTTCCTGTGATGAGAAGTAAATTTGAGATAGCTGTACTTGTATCTGTTGCTCCCTTATGTTGAGTAACTCCCATGGCCCATAGAATACATGTACCATCTGCTTCATGAATCATCGTTGCTACTTCAATTAGTTCATCCTTTGTCAATCCAGTCATCTTAGAAGCATAGTCCATTGTGTACTTATCTAACGTTTTAATATACTCATCAACGCCATTTACATGTTTCTTCAGGAATTCATTGTCTTGCCATCCTTGATCGATAATATATTTTGTCACAGCCGATAACCAGATAAGATCTGTACTAGGTTTAGGATGAATAAGCAAGTTAGCACGCTCTGCTAATTCATGCTTCCTTATATCGGCAACGATCAGTTTCTGCCCATGAAGCTTATGAGCCCGTTTAATACGAGTTGCAAGAACAGGATGCCCTTCAGCAGGGTTGGCACCAACTACAATAACCAACCCCGATTTCTCGATGTCTTTTATGGTTCCAGAATCCCCACCGATTCCAACTGTACGCAAGAGTCCTGCTGTGGCAGGTGATTGACAATATCTTGAGCAATTGTCTATATTGTTTGTTCCGATGACTGCACGGGCGAATTTTTGGATTAAGAAATTTTCTTCATTTGAACATTTGGATGAGGCAATGAATCCCATGGAATCAGGACCATATTTTTCTTTAATATCTGTTAGCTTTGAAACAATTAATGCATAGGCCTCTTCCCAACTTGCTTCTACAAATTCATCTCCCTTACGAATTAGAGGCTTAGTTAAGCGCTCTTCGCTATTAACATAATCCCAGCCCCATTTTCCTTTTACACATGTAGAAATACCATTAACCGGAGCATGTTCTTGAGGCTCAATTTTTAATATATGACGATCTTTTGTCCATACTTCAAAGCTGCATCCAACCCCGCAATATGTACATACCGTCTTCGTGCGTTTGATTCGAGCCTTTCTCATTGCTGCTTCCATTTCGGAAATAGCAAAAATCTCTTTGTAGCCTGGTTCTACTTCCTTAAACAAATCAACCATTGGTTCTAACATACTAGGAGGGATAGCCGTTAAATAACCTGCTTCACCTAGCATGGATTTCTCCATCAATGCATTACATGGACAAACTGTTACACAATGGCCGCACGAAACACAAGATGATTCATCAATAGGTACATCATTGTCCCAAATTACGCGAGGTTTATCTCGGTTCCAGTCAATTGTCAATGTTTCGTTCACTTGTAAATCTTGACAAGCCTCAACACATCTTCCACATAAAATACATTGATCGGGCTCATATCGGTAAAAGGGGTGTGAATTATCTTGTGGGTATGGCTTAGCTTCAAATTTATATTTTTGGTGTTCAATTTCCAGATATTCGGCTGTATTATGAACGACACAATTCCCATTATTATTGTCACAGACTGTGCAATACAGTTCGTGGTTTTTTAAAATCCGTGACATAGCCTCATATTGTGCATCTTTCACAGTTTGGGAGAGAGTATCTACTTTCATCCCAGGTTCTGCTTTAGTGGAACAGGCACGAACCATTTTACCTCCCGCATTGACAAAACAAGTATCACAAGTTTGGATTGTTCCAAGGTCTGGATGAAAACAAATACTTGGGATATACGATTCATTTGCCTGAGCGGCTTCTAAAATTGTTTGCCCAGGGTGAGCTATGTATTCTTTACCATTCATTTGAATCGAAAATGAAGATTCATTCATACTTTACCTCCTTAATTTTACAATATATTGGGTTGTTTTTCACCGACTTGAGTATTTATATAGCACTTATGATTTCCAATAAGTTTCCAATAAATACAGCTATGCTTATTCCCTCCTGCATCCTATATATGAATATTAGTAATGAAATTATTTGTATAGTAAGAGAGCATACGACAACCAGTAACAGGTTATTCTTATAAGGAATAGTTCTTAATTTATTGGGAAGAAGGTTGAAAAAGAGTGGAAAAAGAAAAATTATATCAACGTGTACATGCTATGATTATTTCCTCATCTAAAATACCAAAGTACACTGCTATCTCTACTGTAAAGATTGCAGATTTATTTAATGAAAAGCTTGAAGACGTTGAGAAGACTTTGGATGAATTAGTCAATGAGGGCCGATTAAATAAGTCAAAGTTAACTAATTCACCTTTCTATGAGATATACTTATTACCTTAAAAGGAAGAATGGATTTTCTAATTTTCCCCGAAATAAAATACCTTAAATCCAAGTAAAGTTTTTAAAGCCTATTCATTCCTGCTATAACTTATCGAACGAACTACATAAGGATTATTAGTGTTACCGCTAGTAAAAAAGTGGAAAACATACGCTAAACAATATTGGACATGAAAAAAGCCGATTTTCCTGCTCTAAGGAAGATCGGCTTTTTATTACATGGTTAATGATTTCAATGGTTATGTTGTATTTGTCGTCTTGCTAAAAGCGAAGCTATATTCACCAAGAAAATTGTTCCCATCCAAAAGGAGATATGGTGCTGCATAAACTCTTTCTTAAATTACCCTTTTTCCATTAATACTATATGGCTTCTTTTATATACTTCAAAATAGTAATAGTACTTAAGATATTAAGGGCTGCCCTTCCACTGATATTGGAAAAACGAGGCGACATATTCCTCATCCAATTCTACAATCACCGAAGGATTCCACTTAGGATCTCGGTCTTTATCTACTACAACTGCCCGTACCCCTTCATAGAAATCGTGGGTATTCAATATATTTAAGCATAAGGACAACTCCATGCGTAAGCAATCTTCTAAAGATTTTCCAGCTCCCTCTTGAAGTTGCTTTAAGGCCACCTTTAATGAAGTAGGAGATTTAGTTAACACCGTTTTAACTGTTTCAGACGCCCATGAATCTCCCTCTTCTGCTGCCTGGCTTAAAGAATTTATGATCGCCTCCACCGTGTTAAAAGCGAAGTGCAGGTCAATTTTCTCCTGCATCGGCTAACAATGAGCCGGGCATAAATGAGGAGGTAAAATCATTTAACAGCTGATTCAATTGTTCTGCGACGATCTCCTTCGTCCACTTCATTTCATCCAACGCTCTCTTAAGGTCATTCCATCGGTCACTGGGCATGAACCGGTCGGCTGCTCTGATATATAGAACATCCGCAGCTTTAATGATGCTAGCCGTTAGGGCTAGATAGCGGCCGATGTGGCCAGGCATTCTATTAAAGAAATAGCTGGCTCCGACATCAGGGGAAAATCCAATATTCATCTCTGGCATTGACCATTTGGTCTTTTCCGTCACAATCCTATACTTGCAGCCAATGGAAATGCCAACCCCGCCCCCCATTACAATTCCCCCGATTGTTGAATAAGCAAATATATGCTTTTTATTCTATTAGATTTTTTGCAAATCAGGATATGTAAAAACACATCAAGAGAATAAATTCCTAAAACAACAAGAGAATCTTCATTTTTTCCGGAGTATTATTAAAGGTATACCAAATCACCGATCCAATTAGCAAAGAAAATGGCATAATTAGAAAATATGATCTGAACATAATTAACACCAATTTTCTAATCCACTTATTTCATTTACATAATGATACAAATTACAAATTGATTCTACAGCTGAGAGAGGAAGGTTAGAATCTATTACACTCACTGTCCTCTTTTTTCTTTATTCCCTTTTTGTATCTATCTGTAATGACTTTTTTTCTGGTGCAAACCAGCCAATTAGAGCAATACCAACTAATACTCCATAGAAAATCAGAGTCCAAGCTGGACTGTGGGGAAAATCATGATCTAAGACCCCAATATCCTCATGGGCAAGGGTAATGACAGCAAGTTTGACACCGACCCATGCAACAATGGCATATGCTGTTGTTTCCAATGCTGGACGTTTTACAAGAAGTTGAACAAACCAGGCTGCTGCAAACTTAATCAAGATAAGGCCAGCAATACCACCGAGAACAACAACAATAAACTGCCCTCCATCCATACCGCCGAAATCGTCGAGCGGTGAATCTGGAAGACCAAGGGCAAGAGCAACCGCAGCTAGTATCGAATCAACTGCAAAAGCGAGGTCAGTTAGGGCAATCTTCCCTACTGTCGGCCAGAAACCTTTTCCAGCGGCTTCCTTTTCATCGTCCTTATGAATATTCTCATTCTTTTTCCCGAAACGCGCCTGAATAATATGCTTTAAGCCTAAGTAAAGAAGATAAGCTGCTCCTATCGCCTGTATCTGCCAGACGTTTGCGATAAAAGAAATGGCAAAAAGAGCAACAAATCGAAAAACAGCGGACATAATAATTCCATAATTTATAGCTTTTCTTTTCTCATTTTCGGGTAAATGCTTGGCAATAACAGCAAGTACAAGAGCATTGTCAGCTGATAACAATCCTTCTAAACCGATTAGAATTAACAATGTCCAAGCATACTCTAGCCATAGTGACTCCATCCATTTCTCCCCTTTCTAAAACTAAAATGTCATTTTAAAGTTCCGCTAACATTATAATTTCCCATTAAGCCATAGGTAATCCTATAGAATATAGTTTAATGATTTTTATAGGTATTTCTCATCCTCTATTTGAAAGTTCACCTCTTGAATATATATAAGGCTACTCATATGTTTATTATTTCATTTCATAAAAAAAGCTTATCTTAATTCAGATTAGCCCCTTATTGTTGATTACTTTATTTATATTTTCTTTTAGTTGCTTTTATTATAAACGTCGCTGGAACTAATGCGGCTTTTTGAGTCGAGTACCATTTTGAAGGATTATTAGAGGGATGTTCAGGTAAACATACATCATCTATTACTTTTTCGATCTTAAAACCCGTGTTAAATTAAAAAGTTAAAAACAACATTGTTTACACATCATTTTGAAAATTAATCGATATTATACATTCTTCGCTATTATTGGAATTCAGAATTAATCGTCAAAAGAACCATCCAGATATCGAGAAGTTCTTTTTAACTCATGTTTTTTACCTTTTTGTTTCAATTTACTATCTAATATTATATAGAAAGTTATTTACCAACTTGCTTTTTTCACTCCAGGAATCTGACCCTTATGAGCATATTCAAATCGGTCAAAGGATGAAGCACAAAAAGTTTTTAGATGTTGTGAGGAGTCCTACTCAAAAAAGTTTTTTGCCCTTTATAGATTGCCTATCCGTCGACTGATCCACTAGCTGTTTAAAAGACCCATCTTATTTCCTCTTCTTTTGGAGTATAAATGTACTCAATATTCTCTTATTTTAAGTAATTCTTAATTCTAAATTAAGCCATTTCATGAATACTTGGCATATAAATAAACCTTCTATGACCTGACATATTGCATCATTAACAACATTGTATATCAGGAAAAGAAGGTTTTTTATTTGATTAATAGTGTCTTTCACATGAAAAAGAACGAACTGTTGCCGTACCGTTAGCTTTGTGCAGAAATCAAGCTCTTAAAGTTGTTCAGTTGCTGTGTATCTCTTCACATGTGCTGGTTCAAGTAAGATGGGCCTTATACCCTCTATAAACTTCTTGTAGTGTGTAGTTCCACTGTGGAATTCTGTAGCAACTTGATCCCTCCACTCCTCTAAAAAGACAAACGTATTGCTTTGAACTGTATCTTCATAATGTTGATAGCTGATGTTTCCCTCTTCAGCTTGAGAATGAACAACTACATCTTTAGCAAGTTCAAGGAATGCTTCACGTTGTTCAGAGTTAACTTTTAAAAAAGCATGGATAATAATCATAGATGATTGCCCCTTTTAATTATGCCTTTTGAATGGTACCAGGGAAATGTCAATAATCATAGTACCATCCAATGTTTGCCATTTAGTTTAAAGCACATTCATTTCGTTTTACATCTGCTTTGAGATTAATTTTGTGATTCAACAAATCGTGAGTGCGTTCCTTTTATTGAATAATTGTTACAATGTCCTAATGTACACTTGGTTCCACCTCATAAAGATTACTGCTATCCTTTTGTTTTTCTTCTTCCGGTAACTTCATAAATTTCATTAAAACAGCACCGATAAAGTATAAGATTGCGAATATCCATATAACCCCTTCAGCACCAATGCTATTGATGAACAAACCAACAATGGCCGGAGCGATGAAGTAAGACATACCGGCCCCAAAGCTTACGATTGCCATTGCAGAGCCTTTTTGATCAGGTGCTAAAGCAGTTACCAGGGCTGAAAGCGGGACGAATCCACAAAGAACAATTCCAAAGATGATTGCCACTAATGTCATTACCCAGAAATTATGTCCAACAACTTGTGGTGTATAAAATAATACCAATGTCATTACACCACAGCCGACACTGCCAAGCCACATGATTGTCTTGCGCCAGCCCAACCATCTGTCACTGATGTATGGAATGATCAGATTAAATATGATGTTCGCAAACCAAAAGGTTCCCCAAATGGTCAGCCATTCTCCAGTAGTATACTTATACTCGGAAGCCAAATAAAGCGGAAAAAAGATAGGAAGGGCTCCTACACCGACTGAATTGATGATACGGACCAGTCCGCCAATTGCCACTTTTGGCTTTTCAATGCAGATCGTAAATCCGCTCAATAAACTTTTAAGTTTATCCTTTGCGTCACCTGTGTTCTCGCTAACTTTGTCATTGCCGACAACTAAAAGTCCAACAATTCCGCCTACCAGTACCCAGATAACCGCACTCCACAAGAGTCCCATATAGCCAATCCGATCAGTCATGAAAGCTGGGAAATAACTTCCTACCACATAAAGTCCGCCACTCCATGCAGCCCAGAACAGGCCGACTGCTGTAGCCATAATACGCTGCGGGCTGCGATATGTGACCCAAACTAAAAACGAATAACAAAAGAAAGGATAGCCGATTCCGCGTAGCGCATAGGTCGGTAACATCGCAGCATAATTATCCTGCTTTAAACCCAATTCTATGAAAAGCACTTGGCCAATAAGCCATGTGATCAGCCCGATAAGCATAACCTTTCTCGGTCCCCATATTTCCGTAAGGACCCCTGAAAAGTAAGCCGAGATGGCCAATACTGCTCCATATGCCGTAAAAAGAGTTGCTGCCTGTTGAACGGTCAATCCCCGTTCAATCAAATAAGGAGACAGCCACGCATGTTCGAGTCCATCACCGGCCATAAAAACAAGCATTGCAACAAAGCCCCAGATCATATTTGCCGGAAGGCCGGCTTTATTACGTTGTTGTTCTAAAGTCGCATTCATTTTATTCACCTCGGGAATCATTTATTTTTCTTGTCATGGTATCAAACAGGTATTCCCGGCTGCAATCGAGGGTAGGAAGGACAGCCCTCCAATCCACAAAAGATCATGCCCACCACATTTCCGATAATTTCTCTTTGAAAAGCGCTCCTTTTAATAAAGAGATGGCCTTGCCTAATCCTTCATCAACGGAAGCTAACATATCTTCATGTTCTATAGAAATCACATAGTCATAACCAACCGCACGGAGCACACTTATCATGTCTTTCCATGCTTTTTCATTCTGTCCATACCCTACCGATCTGAATGTCCAAGAACGGTCTAAAATGTCACTATAATGTTTGGTATCCAACACACCATTTACACTAATATTAACTTGATCTAAATACGTATCTTTTGCATGAAAATGGAAAATCGCCTCTTCCCGACCAAGTTTTTTAATAGCTTCTACAGGGTTGATCCCCTGCCAAATAAGATGGCTGGGATCAAAATTTGCTCCAATGGAAGTTCCTGCATGTTCTCTCAATTTCAAAAGCGTTTCAGGATTATACACAACAAAACCCGGATGCATTTCAAACGCAATTTGATTGATTCCGTGTGATTCCGCAAATTTCGCTTCTTCTTTCCAATATGGGATAACAACATTGTCCCACTGCCAATTCAGAATCTCTGAGTATTCCGGAGGCCAGGAGCAAGTAACCCAGTTTGGGAACCTCGCTTGAGGATGGTCACCTGGACACCCTGAAAATCCATTAATGACCGGCACCTCTAAACGTTCCGCTAACAGGACCGTTTTTTTCCACACATCATGAGATTCCCTCGCAATTTTCTTATCTGGATGAAGCGGGTTGCCATGGTTACTTAATCCACTGATGGTCAAACCCCTGCTGTCAATGGCTTGTTTGAACGCTTTCAATTTTTCCGGGCTTTCCAATAGTTCATCAGGATTGCAGTGGGTGTTGCCTGGATAATTGCCTGTTCCCAGTTCCACAGCCTCTACACCCATTCCAACCAATTTATCCAGCATTTCTTCGAAAGGAAGGTTTTGATATAGAACCGTAAATACGCCTAGTTTCATAATTAAACCTCCCCTGTCTCGACTTTCACCCATGTTTGTTGCTCATTGCTTTTTAAAATAGCATCCGTAATGCACATAGATAAATGGCCATCTTCAAATGTTGCAAAGTTAGGTTGATCACGTAGCGGGTCCTTGCCTTCTTTAATGAATGAGTAGAAATTTAACATCCCATTTTTCAAGGCATCCGGCCAGCCTTCATTGTGGCCTCCCGGGTGATGGATCGCTTCCTTTGCTTCCCCTGTGAACAGTGCCGGGTCTGCCAATAGGAGTTCATTAGGCTTGTCCCTATGTCCGATCCATAATTTCTCTGGCTCTTCTTGATTCCAGAAGGCTGAGCTTTTGCTTCCGTCAATTTCAAAGCTGAGCTTGTTTTTCCGACCGGCGCTTACTTGAGAAACAGTAAATACCCCTTTAGCTCCATCATTAAATCTTACAAGAACAGAGGCATAATCTTCTGTGTTAATTGAAACATTTTCATACACTTCTTCCTGATCTTTTTGTGCACCAAAAGTAGCTGCATTCGATATAGATTTTTTCCTGACAGGTATGACAGTGGCCAAATCAGCGAATACTTCGACAATTTTTTTTCCTGTCACATATTGAACGGTATCACACCAGTGAGATCCAATATCCGCTACCGCGCGGGATTTCCCACCCACCTCCGGAGCTAAACGCCAGTTGAAATCAGTTTCATACAGTAGCCAGTCCTGCAGATAACTTCCATGAACTAAATTTATTTTTCCTAATTGTTCATTCTTAACCATTGATGCCAAGTTTTTCACACTTGGAAATTGTCGATAGTTAAAGTTTACGCCATGTACGACGTTTTGTTTTTTCGCAAGCGCTAACAGCTCCGCTGATTCTTTGCTTGACATTGCTAATGGCTTTTCAGATAAAACATGCTTGCCTGCTAGAATGATCTCTTTATTTATCTCAAAATGCAGATGGTTTGGCGTACAATTATGGATCACTTGAATGTCGCTGTTGCGCAGCATTTCACGATAATCGCCATATGCTTTTGGAATTCCAAGATCAGCAGCCTTAATTTCGGCCGCCTCTTGACTTGTTTCTGCCAGCCCAACCACTTCCACAAATCCAAGCCTTCTTATGGCTTCAATGTGAGTAGGCCCGATAAAACCTGTTCCGATGACTCCAACTTTTACTTTTTCCATCTATGTTTTCCTCCACAATATGCTGCATTTTGTTTATTGATAGAGGCTCCGGAGATTTCTAAAGCCTCTATCAAGTTCTTACTTACAAGTCAATTATTGATCCTTAAGGTTAACCCATGTACCTTTTTCAGCAGATTCTAGGATCGCGTCAGCAATAAGTTCGATTTGGTAACCGTCATTGAAGTTTGGCGAAGCTTGTGTATCTTCTACAATGGCTTTAAAAAAGTCATGGGTTTCAATGATTTTTGTTTCTCCGTAACCAATACCTAATGCAGGAATCGGCCATAGGTTTTCTCCATATGGTGTTGCTGGCCCAGTGTATACCGTTCTAAAGCCTTTGGCATCACTTGGATCGTCAGAGAAGCTTACTTGGAGCTCATCACGGCGTTCATAGTTAAAGTATAGAGAACCTTTTTCACCATGAATTTCAAAAGTCAGGAAGTTGTTGCGGCCCCACGCATTTCGTGTTGCTTCGATGCTTCCGATTGCACCGTTTTCGAACTTAACCATTGTAATAAATTCATCATCTACATCCACTGTGCCTTTTGGCAGGTCTGCTGCATCACTCTTAACCGTACCTAACTTGTCCACGCCGCCAGATTGAAGTGGTCTTTCCGGGATCCAAGTTCTTGTCATGGCATTCACATCTGTGATTTCCCCGACAAGGTATCGCGCAAAGTCTACTACGTGTGTTCCAATATCCCCCAACGCACCTGAACCTGCAATTTTCTTCTGGAAACGCCATGATAGAGGCGAATTTGGGTCTGCAGACCAATCTTGCAGATATGTCCCGCGGAAGCTAAGGATTTTTCCGATTCTTCCTTCTTCAATATACTTTTTCGCAAGGGCAACTGCTGGAGTTCTTCTGTAATTGAAGGCCACCGCATGTTTAACTCCCGCTGCTTGTACTGCCTCTAACATTGTCTTCGCTTCTTCTGCACCCAATGCTAACGGCTTCTCGGAAATAATATGTTTGCCAGCTTTTGCTGCGGCAATCGCAATTTCAGCATGAGTATTGTTTGGAGTAACAATGTCAATGATATCAATATCTGGATCGTTGACTACAGCTCTCCAGTCAGTTGAATAGTTATCGAATCCTAATTTAGCAGCTGCGTCTTTTGCCAATTCTTCTGTTACATCCACGACTGTGTGGCGATGTGGAATAGCTGGTGCCGGCCAAAAGAACATCGGCATTCCTGCATACGCAAGTGCATGCGCTTTCCCCATAAATCCTCCGCCAATCATACCTACGTTAAGTTTTTTCATTTTCAATATCCTCCTCTGATTATTCATTCGTATTCTTTTATATTTTTCAACACTGTGGATATTTTTCAAAACATCTAAGCTTTATTTTGTGTTCTCATAATTTGATAAGAATTGATGACTGATTTCTGCCCCTTTTTTTGGGTCTGCATAACTGTCTAATTCCACGGTAATCCAATCTTCATAATTGTTTTCATTTAATAACGCAATCATTTCTTCGAATTTTTGATGCCCTTCACCTAATGGTAAAAATTCACCATTTTGATAATCTTTCAAGTGAATATATTTAATTCGATCTGCATATTTTCTTATCACCTCTACTGGGTCGCCGCCGCCTGCTTCTATATGTGCCGTATCTGGACATAGATTGATAGTCGTGAGACGCATGAGCTTATCCAACTGATCCGGTGCTTCCACATTTGTTCCTAAGTGAGGGTGATAACTTGGAATGAGATTGTATTTTTCTGCGATCGCTGCCACTTTATCAAGAGCCTTAGCCAAGTCAGCGTAATCGCTTTCTAAAATCCCGTTGGCACGGACAGCCCCTCCGCCAATCACCAAGTGCCGTGCACCTAATTCAGAGGCAAGAGCCGAAACATCCTCAATTTTTATTAATTCTTCTTCCAAAATGTCCGGATAGATAAAGTTCCCTCCGGTGTAAACACCAATAAACTCTAAAGAATATTCATTAAGTAAGGATTTAAATTCATCCTTTTTATCTTTATATTGCATTAAATTACCATCAAATAATTCAAACCCTTTATATCCAGCTTCCGAGATATCTTTTAAAGCTCCTTCCGTTGAACCGTTCGCAAGGTAATAAAGATCTTTTATCGAAGTAACTCCAGCAGGGTGTCCTACTACTCCACCCCAGGTATTTGTTTGATATCCTAATTTCATTGTTTCTCCTCCACTTCTGATAATATTTATAAGAATAGGATGTACCAAAGGTAGAATCACACTCTTCCTGACAATTGTAATGAACACAGAAATAATAAAGTTCCAATCATCTAATCAAATGTAATCGATTACATAAAGTGCCAAATTAGGATAAGATTTATCCTCTATTATTAAAGTTATACTTTGAATCATAGAAATTAATGTAATCGATTACATAAAACCATAAAAAGAAAACTAATTCTTATCTAAATTAATGTGTTAGCTATTACACGTCCAACATGATTTTGGAGCTTTCTCATAAAATACACCTAGAGTTAAATCCCTATAATAAATACATTTTGGAGTATATTAGCTTATTCTACCTTAACATTTTATTACTATTTTTTCTTTTAACAGATTGCCTATCCTTCATATACGATTGTAATCGATTACATTAAAAATTTCAACTCTTTTAGTATTTTTCATAAGATGAGTTAAGATTTATTCTTACTTCTAGCCAAAGAAAGCAATTAATGAATGGCTTTAATACTTGATTAACGAATGGAAAAAACCTTTTGCTGTCCCTTGGATATTTGTATCGATCCGTGTTGATAATAATTGAAGGTGTTAATCCGTTTTTTGTTAAGTCTTATAAAATCATCGGTTTAACTCCTATCTTACTAGTCGTCTATATGAATAAATTTATATAATTAATTGACTTATAAATTACAGGAAGAGCATGTACTCTTATAAATATAGAGTAATGTACTTCTATACTTTATAGCAGAGATAGAGCGTTTATATTTCATCAACATATAAAATTTTGAACTAAAGAGTCTTCTCTTGGAACTAATGGAAAGACAATTTATTAAACAAATGGTCCCTATTTTTTGTACAGGAACTATATAGAGGAAACTCGAAATATTTTTTATCAAATAACTTTTGCGCCAGAACTATTCCGAAATTACATTCCTCGCAAAATATTTAAATTTGCGAGGAATAAAGTTACAGTCACTAAGAATCGATGAAACAGATTACTTTTTGAGGGGATTTTACCCGATTTTCCGAAAGGTAATCTATTACGATTTAAAGGGTAATTTATCTTCTCTTAAAGTACATTTAGAGCATGAGTCTCGTATAATAAGCTGGTCCTCTAGTATATATTGACTTTTTTCTATTGCTTCCTTATTCATTAATCTTATTAGTAATTCCATTGCTTTGGTCCCTATATCAAAAGCAGGCTGTGCAATAGTTGTGAGTGCTGGTTCAATAATCGATGAAAATTTTATATCATCAAATCCCATCACGGAAATATCGTGAGGAACACTTAATCCCTTTGATTTTATAGCTTTTATTGCTCCAAATGCCATCTCATCGTTAGCGGCAAACACGGCTGTCGGGGTATTACTAAGGGCTAAAAATTTCATCATTATATTATAACCGCATTCGTAAGAAAAGTTGCCTTCTTGTACTAAGACTGGCTCAACCATAAGATTGTACTGAGCCATTGCCTGATAAAACCCTTTTAAACGGTCCTGCCCCACCACATCATTTAGAGGACCGGATATAAACCCTATTCTCTTATGATCTAAGTTTATCAAATGTACTGTTGCCTTTCGAGCAGCACTAACATTATCTATAGAAATGCTCGGAATGTTTGAGCCCTCGATATATTCACAAGCAAGAACTACAGGATATTCACGAGCTATCGTCACTACCATATCAGCTTTCATCCTCGCCGTTAGTAAGATCAAACCATCCGCTTTTCTTTGGCGGAGTATGTTTAAATATCCAGTTTCCCGTTCGACATCATTAGCCGCATCCACAAGTAAAACCTGATATCCGCTTGCGACTGCTACAGACTCGATTCCTCTGAGCACTTTAGAAAAAAAGGTGTTCGTAATATCCGGGACAACGACTAGAATTGTTTTTGTTTCTAACCTTCTTAGCTGCCGAGCTAATGCATTCGGTTGATAATTTAATTCTTTAATTACCTCTAATACTTTTTTAATCGTTTCTTCTTTTACAGTGTCAGGCTTACTTAATACCCTCGATACTGTAGCAGTGGAAACATTTGCTTTTTTCGCCACATCTTTAATTCTTACCATTTGTCGACTCTCTTTTCCTTTGATTCATCTGTGGGTTAATTGTAATCGATTACATTCAGGATTTCAACTCTCTTTAGAGAATTTTAAATACTGTTATCTATTTCGTTTAGTTGTAGAAACAGTTTTCCACGCTGTTCTTCTTTTTCCTCGTCTTTGGTCGCTAACATCAATTGTTTAGTCTCGTCCATCTTACTGAGTGATTGGATGAGCATCTGGTCCCTCTTTTCTAGAGACTCTCTTTTGGGGGAGGTATGATATCTAACTTTGAAAGAGTGAATTTTCTTAAAGAACTTCACAACCTATATCTTGATCATCAAAGATGTACAAGTCCCTAGACAAAAAGCCAATTATTAAAAGATATTTTAGTGGTGTACTCTAATATACAAAGTGAATTTCAGGAACTAAATGTGGATCCTCTTGGGATTAGGGAAAAATTGCGCCAGTATGAAAGGGGCACTAAAAAGTACAAGACGCAATACGGAATGCTTAAATTTGAAGTTGAACAAATGTGCATGTTAAACAAGCAGGTATTATGGAATGAAGTGAAAGTGAATGTTTTAAGTCCGTAAACACTGCCTTATTCAAAGACAGAGAAACCTTTTAAGGAATATTTGTTAGCGCGTATTGGTCATTATCGGCCGTACCAAATCTAAAGATCCTAGGAAAAGTTCCTCCTTGGCTTCTTTTTTACTACTTAAGTTATCTTTTAAAGCTTCAGATTGAAGAGACCTTCGTACTTTCCGAACGGTAATATTGATTTCAGCGGCTTTTACATTTCGTAGCCAAGTGTGGAAAAGCAAAAAAGCAGCTCAATGGCTGCTTAATGCTATCAAGAAAATCTATTTTAGCTGTTTAATTATACTTCAATGCCCATTGAAATATACTTTTCTTCTAAATACTCGTCTAATCCTTGATATCAGCCTTCACGGCCCATTCCGCTCTCTTTTATTCCTCCAAATGGAGCTTGGGCTACAGCAGTAGCGACTGCTCATTGTTCAGCAATACCAGCTAATTAAAGGTCAAGTTTTTCTTGAAATTCCTTTAAAAAATCATGTTATACTAAATCGAATATTACCAAAAGAAAAAAGCTGAGGGGAAACCGCATAAAGTAGTGATGATTGCCTGTTCAAGTAAGCTTCTTCAGAGCTTTGGGTTTCGAGATCTTCTTAAACCGCACAAAACTGCACTATACAGCGATTGCCTTAATTTACTTGAGCCTCGCTTCGTGATCCTATTTTGAGTAGCTTTAAACCTTCCAGATTCATGCACTCTCGGGT